>NZ_CAKUAL010000011.1 GCF_934636505.1 uncultured Ellagibacter sp. | reverse complement strand
GGAGCGAGCATCTCGAGCGCCTCGCGCGTGCCGCAAAGCGCGCCGATCCCCGTGCCCGCCATCATCTTGTGGCCGGAAAACGCCAGGTAGTCGGCACCGAACTCGGCGAGGTCGACCACGCCGTGGCGCATGATCTGCGCGCCGTCGAGCACGAAGAGCGCACCCGCGTCGTGCGCGGCCCGCGCGATCCTCGCCACCGGCACCACCGTGCCGAGCACGTTCGAGCATCCGGCCATAGCGACGATCTTCACGTTTCCCGCAGAAAGAAGCTCGGCGAGGTGACCCTCGTCCACGTCGCCCGACTCGGTCAGACGAACGACGCAGAACTCGGCGCCCGTGGCAAAACACGCCTGCTGCCAGGGCACATAGTTCGAGTGATGCTCGAGCTGGCTCACCACCACACGGTCGCCGGGGTGAAGCAAGTGCTCCAACCCGCGCGCCACCATGTTCAACCCGTCAGTCGTGCCCCGCGTAAAGACGACGCAGCTCGCATCGGACGCGCCCACGAAGCGCGCCACCGTTTCACGTGCGCGTTCGAGCGCGTCGGTCGAGGCGTGCGCAAGATAGTGCATGCCGCGATGAACGTTGGCGTTGCTCGTGTGATAGTGGTTCTCAATCGCGCGAAGCACCTGGTCAGACACTTGCGTTGTCGCAGAATTGTCCAGGTACACGAGCGGGCACCCGTGTACCTGCGTCTGAAGAATAGGAAAATCCTCGCGAACCTTCGCTACATCGAACATTGCCGCCCCCTTGCTGCCTTCACCTCGCGCGCCGCGCCGTCGCGCTTGAAACGTCGTCCGCGCGCATCGCCCCCTATGCTACACCTACTCGCGGCGCAGGCTCGGGTCGTCCTTCGCATCGAAGAGCGCATCGGCGAGCTGCGTGATGGTCTCGAGGTTGGCCGACTCCTCGGGAGTGAAACGCACGTTCAGCGCACGCTGGAGCGTCAAGGACAAAAGCACCTTCTTGATGTCGGTCGAGCTCTGGTTGGTGCACGTGGTCGAGCCTTCCGCGAGCTTCACGCTCTTGTCGTTTTGGCGCAAAAGCTTCTCAACGCTCTCGTCGGCGAGCTTCAAGATGTCCTCCGTGCCCAAAGCCTGCACCTCGTCTTCGGTCAGGAAGAACTTCGCGAGCGTGTAGTTGCGCACCTCCTGGCGGAATCCCTCGCGATCGAGCAAGCCCGATGTGATCTTATCCTGCGCGACCTGCGCGTCCTTTGCCGCGATATCGAGGCGGTCTTTCAGCGTCATCGTGCTAGCCATGATGAGGTTCCTCCTTATCGGAAAGCGCCTTGCGCGCGAATTCTTTGACCGTGGTGGCGATTGCGGAAACGCCCGCCTGCCGCTGCGCATCGAAGATATAGGCAAGCTCCGTCTCTTCCACGAAACGCACGGGGCACTCGATAATCGCCTGCGCATCTTGTCCCGAGAACATTTGCTGGAACAGATAGATCACACCACGCACCATGAGCGTGTCGCTGTCGCCTTCAAGCGCGAAGCCCTCGCCCGGCGCCACGCCCGCCCATGAGGGGTAGAGCCACACCTGAGACTGGCACCCCTCCACAAGCGCTTCTTTCACTTTGCGCTCCTCGGGAATTTCCTCGAGCTGCGCCGATAGCCGCAAAAGGTTGTCGAACTGCTCGAACGTGTCACCAGCGGCGACGAAGCCGTCGATAAATTCCTGCTGAATCTCGTCAGGAGCCTTCACGTTCCCCATCCCCTTTCTCGCCGACCCGAGCCCCGAACTCGGGAAAGAACAAGCCCGCGACGTCGATTGCGGCGCCGCGGGCTTGGCGTTCGGCGCGTGATACGCCTTCTCGTTGGCTTGACTTATGCCTGGACGATTTCCAGACCGAGCAGCTCGCCGAGCTCGATGATCTGCTCTTCGAAGTCACCGTAGATGAGCGGCATGTGGTTGCCGATGGCAGCCTGCTTCTTGAAGAAGTCCTTGGAGTCCTTCACCTGGAAGAACACGCCCATGGAGCAGTTGGTCTGATCGTAGCCCATGGAAGTGAGGACCTTGCCCTTGGCGACGAAGAGCTTCTCGACAGTCGGGTCGACGCGGCACATCGTGATCGTCTGACCGGCGTCCTCTTCGAACTTGTAGCGCAGGGTCGCGCCGAAGCCGGAGCGGGCGAACGGGCGAATAGCGTAGGGGCGATAGGGCTCGTCGAAGGATTCCCAACGACGGTTCGGCACGGAGTGGAAGGTCAGAACGACGTTGGGGACGTCGCCGAGCTCTTCCATCTTCTGGTCGACATGCTCGGGCGTGAAGAACAGCGCCTTGGGGAGCTGAGCGCGCACGCCGTGGCGCACCGGGCTCGTGAAGCAGTTGCCCATGTAGGACGGACGGCGGCCGATGGCCTGCAGCATCAGCTTGGAAACCACGGCGCCCAGGTCGTACTCGCACGCGGAGGGGATGCCCTGCTCGTTGTTGAGCGAGTGGTTCAGGCACATCGTGAACTGCTTCTCGTTCAAACGGCGGGTTGCGCACAGGTCGGGGCAGGGTGCGGTGAAGCAGTTGCACTCGTAGGAATCGAGGAACTTCTTGATGCCGTAGTTGGCCTCGACGGACTTCTTGACCATGTCGCGCGTCATGTCGCACTCGACAGCGCCGTTGATAAGCTCATCGGTTTCCTTGTCGATGATCTTCTCGTCCTCGGCGGTGAGGTTCAGGCCCTTGCGACCCGGCGTGCAGTGGTTCGACATCGGGTCGTCGTAGGAAATCTGGTCAAGCAGCTCGTGGGCGGAGACGTAGCGGATGCGCGTGCCGAGCTTCGCGGTGATCTTCTCGGGATCGATGATGGAATCGGGAGCGCTCGGAGAAACGGTGCTCGTCATGCGGGTCGCAGCGAGGATCTTCGAGTCCTTCATGACCTTGCGGGCACGCAGGACGGTCATGTACTCGGTGGCGTCCTCCCAATCCTCGAAGGAGTAGAACTCAAGGCCGCGGGCAAGGAACTCGGCGGACGTGATAGCGGAGGCGCAGCATGCCTGAGTGATGGCGCAGGGCTTGCCGACGCGCTGTGCAAACTCGAGGGCCAAATCATAGGGGCGGCTCGCATACCCGATGAAGTACAGGTCGACTTCTTCGCTGCCCTCGGCGAGCTTGTCAATCATCTCGTCTTTGGTGAGGAAGTTCTCGTCGCGCTCGACCTTGACGGGCTCGAGCAGGTTGACGACGTTCTCCGGCATAGCGGCCTGGAGCTGGGCATACCAACCCTTGAACTTCTCGGCGGCCATATGGAGGTCGAATTCCTTCTCAAGCTGGATGCCCTCGCCGAAGCGGCACGGTCCCTCGAACACGTACTCGTGGTACAGCGTCAAGAAAATCGGCTTCACGTTGAGACGAATTTCCTCATGTTTTTTGATGGCCATGATGACTATCCTTTCCCCTGTTCTGCGGCACTCTCTCCCGTGCCGTGCTGACATCGAGAAGAGTACGGCGCGCCGCAGCGTAAATCATGGGGCTGGAATCACCGTCTTCGATGAATTCTATTGTGCATTTTGCATAAACTCGATGTCGTCGAAACGGTATGCGAAGAGCAACGAGAAGCGAAGGGAGGGATCGGACGTGTCGATGCCATACATGCTCTCGATGCGGTCGATGCGATACTTCACATTGTTGCGATGCATGTGGAGTTTCTCGGCAACGATGTTCGCCCGTCGCTCGCACATGAGGTACTCGTAGAGGAACTGATAGTTGCCAGTGCCCCGCTCGGCGTCGTCTTTCGCGATAGAACGAACGACGACGCTCGCGTAGGTTGAATTCAAAAGCGGCAGGTCATCTCCCATTTTGTCGGCGATAAAGGCGATTTGGGCTCGATCGAACGAGAAGATACGGCTCCAGTTGAACGAAATCGGCAGCTTATGAGCGCCCGGCTTGGCCTTCGCCCCAAGCCGTGCAGCCTCGCGCGCCTGTCGATAGGCAATGGAAGCCTTAGCGAGGTTTGTGAACTTGGAGCTGCGTCCGCAGATAAGGTCCATTTTCTCCATGAGCTCGTTGATGCGCGATGAGATGGATTTATGCCCCCTTGGGCACGAACCGACCTCGCAATGCAGCGCGCACTGCGGAGAGAGGCAGTTGAAGCACAGCACCGTAACGCAGCCGTCAAATAGGACAACTTTCGCCGGTGCCACCATCGTGACCAGGTCGGAAAGAAGCCGCGAGGGAGACATATCCTCGGTGACGGGAATCGTGAACAGGCAAAACCGCGCTTCTGGTGGAATACCCACGAGCTTACATCGCTCGCGAATGATAGCCTCGTTGCTCTCGCGGCCCAAAAGCAGATCATGAAGGAACGTGTCGACCGCGTTACCCGAGGGTTTGTCTTCCGGGTATTCGTGCTCGGCAATGCGTTTGACCCTCGAGAGGAAAAGGTCGAACGTATCGTAGAGATAGTCGCAGGGGGGAAGCTCGTTGCACATCATAACGACGATGAGACTGAAGGTCGTCTTGGTTTTAAACGACTTTACGATTGTGACGTATTTGCAGATGGAGAGCGTATCGTTGACGATGAAGCCGTCCTCTTTCGCCCATGGCTTGAAGCGCTTGTGCAGCTGGAACTTCCGGATGTTCTCCTCGGTATGGTAGCCGTGCTCGATCAGCTCCATCGTAATCGGATCGTCACAGGGAGTTCCTTTGGTGTAGGCCAAAAGCTTGAGAGCCGGATCCACTACGACGACGTTGTTGCGCAGCATCTTCTCGCTCACGTCCATAAGCTCTTGAAGCCCGCCGCCGCGGCCGAGCACCGCGTCCATATCGCGCTCCCACATCCCGAATCGATAGAAGATTTCGAGCAACGCGTTGAATACCTGGAGCGTTCCCTCTCCCCCCGTGACGGAAAGCACGGCGGTCTGGTCGGGCTTGGTCGCGTGATGGTCCACGAAAGCTGCGTGGCGGCCGTAGCCTCGGACGCTTTCGCAGTCTTCGCTCGTCGAGCAAACGTAGAGGATATCGTCCCCCGCAATCGACGATTCCCCCAGATAAAGACGGGCATTTTCGAAATCAAGACTCCCGTCAGACGAGATTGAGACGTTCCCCATAGCCTCAAGTTCGCGCTTCATGATGTTCAGCGAAACACCCATGACCTACTCCCCTCAGATAAAGCCATTGTGCCGTATCCCATAATGGCCTATCTCCCGTCCGATTGCTTTAGTCGAAAGCCAGGCTTTTCGATAATCTTATTATGCAAAATGCACAATAAGATTTCGCCCTCATCGTGCACGCCTTGCAAGAAGCACAACAAGTTCCATTTCTTTCGTATGCCCCATGCCCACTGACACATGTACGCGAGGTCTATAAGCTAAACCCGAGCGAGAGACCATCCCCTCCGCTCTCAAAAAGCCCCTTCTTCCCTCGAATTTCAACGAAGGGGCAGCATCGCTGGGGCGGGTGTTCTTTATCCCAAAACCTGCCCCTCCGAAAAGCTTACCCCGTCTGCAAAGGCGGTTGACATACATCACGGGAAACCGGGCGCATAAGGGGATAGCGCCCAATCTAAGGAGGAGAACCATGCCAAGAATCAACACTGCCATTCGTTCCGTCTGGGGGGTGTCCGAGATAGGCTTCTCAATAGCCGCAACGCTCGAGACGACGTTCTTCCTGTTCTTTTTGACCGACGTCGCCCAGCTGCCGCTGGCCATCTCGGGCATCATCGCCACCGGCGCGTCCGCCGTCGACACCATCTCCGCGCTGCTCGCGGGCGTCTTCATCGACAAGTTCCACTTCAAGAAGGGCAAGTACCGCCCCTGGCTGCTCATCGCCCCGACCATCGCCATGGTCTTCTTCATCCTGTGCTTCACCAAGATCGGCGGTGACGTCACAGCCGCCATTATCATCTCGATCGGCTACGTCGGGAGCCACTTCTGCTGGAACATCACCTACGCGGGCGTCCGCTCCATGACCAATGTCCTGACTGACGACCCCTCCGAGCGCGCCTTCCTGTCCGGCCGCCTCGGCGCCGGCGCATCCCTGGGCCGCGTCATCTCCGCCAAGCTGGTCCCGCTGATCACCACCAGCCTGACGGCGCTCGTCAGCGGCGTGTACGCCTACAGCATCTGCGCCGCGATCGTGTCCGTCATCTACATGATCGCCATGTACATCAGCTTCGGCGTCACCTCCGGCTACGACACCGAGACGAAGTCCGAGGGCAAGAAGATCTCCTTCAAGGCCATGGGCAAGAACATCGTCACCAACCCCAACCTGATCGGCGTCGTGCTCCACGACATCCTGCGCATGATCGCCTTCTACACCGTCGCGGCCGGCACCGCCTACTACGCCAAGGTCGTCCTGGGCGACGCCGCGGCCGCCGGCACCGTCCTCATGGTCTTCTTCATCGGCTGCTTCGTCGGCTCCTTCATCGCCGCCCGCGTCGCCAAGAAGATCGGCACCAAGAACACCACGCTGATCGGCGTCGGCGGCTGGGCCGTCATCTGCGGCATCTGCTTCTTCGTCCAGCCCGGCTTCGTCGCCCTCAACGCGCTGCTCTTCGTCTCCCAGGTGCTCTTCGGCCTCGCCTACGGCCTGTCCGCCAACCTCTACTCCATGTGCGCGACCTGGAGCCACTGGAAGTCCGGTGAGAACACCACCGGCACGACCATGTCCATCATGACCGTCGCCGTCAAGCTCGGCGTCACCCTGCGCGCCATGATCCTGCCCGCCGCCCTCGCGGCCGTCGGCTACGTCTCCAGCTCCACCGTCTTCGACGCAGCCGCCGTCGCGGGCATCAACCAGGTCTACTTCCTGCTGCCCTTCGCGCTGCTGCTCATCTCCCTCGTGCCCCTCGTCTTCCTGTTCAAGATCAAGGACGCAGACGTCGTCCGCATGAACGAGGAGATTGCCCAGAAGGCATAGGGGAAAGAACCGAAAATTGCCGAGGTTTCTTGCCTCAGCATGCAAAGAAGGGGCCGAACGATTTCGGCCCCTTCTTGTTGTTCGACTACGAGAGCTTCGTGTACCCTGTCGCCTCGTAGAGCGTTGCGCATTTCGCGGCATCGCCCGTTACGGTATCGGCGACGAAGGCTTGCGCCTCTGCCGCACCTTCCGCCTTGAACTTAAGCGACATGCCGCACCCCGCGCTGATCTCGCGCGGAGTCGGGATGAGCGCAAAAGAGGCGCCCGCCGCCTTGAAGGCTGCTTGCGCCGCCATCGCGGCATGCGTCGAGTCGAAGGCGAGCACGAATGGTTGCGCGTCCGCCATCTGAGTTCCCCCCCCATTACAGCGTGATGGTCTTCGCGGACTCACGCATACGCTCGAGGATGTCGTACATGTTGGAAACCTCGCCGACGGAAAGCTCATCGGCAATGCCGAAAAAGTTCAGGCACGTGCCGCACACGAGTACTTCGGTGCCCTGCTCTTCGAGCTTTTTCACCGCCTCGATGACCTGCTCCTCTCCCGGTGCTACCAGCTTCACGCCAGCGTTCATGAACAGAAGCGACGTCGGCGGATCGCCCGCCTCGGAAAGCGTGTAGAGAGCCATCTTCATAAGGTTGCGACCGAGCTCGAGATCGCCGTCGCCCACGAAGTCCTTGCCGACGAACACGGAGTAGCCGCAACCGCCCGTGGTCGAGCACGCGCTTCCCGCCTCGGAAATGACGGCAGGAGCCTCGGTGCCGTCGCCCTCGCCGAAGGTAATGAGCCAGCCGCCCTCGATCTCGTCAACCGACGTGGCCATGCTCTTCTTCTTTCCGAGACGCGTGAGGTTTTTCACGGCCGTCTCGTTATCGACCTGGATAGCGAGCTCCGTTGCGCCCGCGTCGAGCTCCTTTTTCGCCATGACGAGAGGCATAGGGCATTGCTTGCCAAAACCGTCGAGGATTTTCATGGGGAATCCTTCCTTGCTGAGGCCCGTACATACGGGCACGGTAAATTGCGCTTGTTTCACGTGAAACAAGCTTCCAAGCAGGCGAAAATGCAGAATGTCGCGCGGCGGCAGAATCGCGCGGCGAAAAATCGCTCTGTCAAGGATGAGTATAACGCAGAAACGCACAGGGTGCCCATCTGACGGACGCGATGGCCGCAATCGCGTCCGAGGGCGACGGAAAAGCCGCCCACTGTTACAATTTGAGTCACCGTTTCTCGCACGAAAGGCGCATTCATGACTTCGCAGTCCCCGCACGATAAGCTCCGCTCGCTTCCTCAGGTTGAGGAAGTCCTCCACGATGCCTCGCTCGAGGCCCTCACCGAAAGCGTTCCCCGAGACTTGGTATGCGACGCTGTGCGCGCAAGCATCGACGAAGCGCGGCAAGCTATCCTTGCGGGAAGCGACGCCGACACGTCCGTTCCGAGCATCGTGCGCGCGACCCGCATGAGGCTTCTCGCGCTGAACCGTCCCTCTTTGCGACGCGTCGTGAACGCAAGCGGCGTCATCATCCACACCAACCTCGGACGAAGCGTTCTCGCGCCCGCCGCCGTGCAGGCCGTGAACGAGGTCGCAAGCGGGTACTCGACGCTGGAATACGACACCGACGCGATGGCTCGCGGCTCGCGCCATTCCCACTGCGAGCAGCTCATCTGCACCCTCACCGGCGCTGAAGCCGCAATAGCGGTGAACAACAACGCCGCGGCAGTCATGATGGTGCTCTCCGAATTCGCCGCAGGTCACGAAGCTATCGTCTCGCGCGGCGAGCTCGTCGAGATCGGCGGATCGTTCCGCATCCCCGACATCATGGCGCAATCGCACGCCGCTATGGTGGAAGTCGGCGCCACGAACAAGACACACCTTTCCGACTACGTGCGAGCGGTCACGCCCGACACGGCCATGGTCTTGAAGGTGCATCCCTCGAACTACCGCCTGATCGGTTTCACGGAATCGGTCGCCATCTCCGAGCTGCGCTCGCTTGCCAACGACGAGAACGCCGCGCGCGAGCAGGCAGGCGGAACGGGCGGCGGCAAGCTCCTTGTCTACGAGGACCAGGGGTCGGGTGCGTTCATGCGCTTGACCTGCTTCGGCGACTACGCCGAGCCCACCGTCTCCGAATCGTTGCAAGCCGGAGCCGATCTCGTGTCGTTCTCAGGCGACAAGCTGCTTGGCGGCCCTCAGGCAGGCATCATCGTCGGTGCGAAGCCGCTGATCGCGCGCCTGAAGAAGAATCCGCTCGCCCGTGCGCTGCGCCTCGACAAGATGACGCTCGCCGCGCTCGAGGCCACGTTGCGCCTCTACCTGAATCCCGAAAACGCACGCCGCGAGGTCCCCACCCTGCGCATGCTCACCGAAACCGCCGATGAGGTCCGCGTTCGCACCAAAAAGCTTGCGAGTATGCTGAAAAAAGCGCTTCCCGCCGACGCCTGCGAGGTTTCCATCGTCGAGGAGATTTCCCGCGCAGGAGGCGGTGCGCTGCCCATGTGCGACATCCCCACCTATTGCGCGCAGGTCAGGTTCTTGCGAGGCGACGCGCTCTCATGCGATCGGCACCTTGTTTCGGAGCGCCTCGTTCCCGTTGTGGGTCGCCTGAAGAAAGACATGCTGCTCTTCGATGGGCGCACTGTGCTCGACGAGGGAGAGATGCAGGAAATCGTGCGCGCCTGCACCGAGTATTTCGAAGGGATTGACCGATGAAGAACCACGACCTCGTCCTGGGAACCGCAGGGCACATCGACCACGGCAAGTCCTCGCTTATCCTCGCGTTGACGGGTACCGATCCCGACCGCCTCTCGGAGGAGAAGCAACGCGGAATCACCATCGAGCTTGGCTTCGCGCGCCTTTCCCTCGACGACGGCACCACCTTAGGCGTAGTCGACGTCCCTGGCCATGAAAAGTTCGTCCGCCAGATGATCTCGGGCTCAACTGGCATCGATATGGCACTCCTGTGCATCGCAGCCGACGACGGCGTCATGCCGCAGACGACCGAGCACTTGGCCGTGCTGGAGCTTCTACGCATCCCCACACTCGTCGTCGCGCTCACGAAGACCGACCTCGTCGACGATGAATGGGTCGAATTCATGGCTGACGAGGTGAAAGGCCGCCTTGCAGGCGGACCCTACGAGGGTGCCGAAATCGTTGCTGTGTCGAGCCGCACGGGAGAGGGACTCAACGATCTGAAAGCGGCGCTCGGCCGTGCAGCGAAAGCAACGAAGCGTCAAAAAGCATCCGACAGCGCTCGCCTGCCAATCGACCGCGTCTTCACCATCAAAGGCGCAGGCACGGTCATCACGGGAACTCTCTGGAGCGGCGCCGTTTCCACAGGCGACGAACTTGAAGTGCTCCCAAGCGGACGCATATCCCGCGTGAGAAGCATCCAAATTCACGGGGAAAGCGTCGAGCGCGCCGAGGCTGGGCACCGTGTGGCGCTCAACCTGAACGCTCTTTCTACCGACGAGGTACGCCCGGGTGATTTCCTCGCCGTTCCCCATACCGTCACCGCGACCGACCGCTTCGACGCCGACTTCACCTACCTCGGCCTCCCCTCGTCCGACAAGCCCCTCGAAAGCGGGGCGCGCGTCCATGTTTCCCACGGAACGCGCGAGGTAACAGGGCGAATCCTCCGCATCGGGAACGAGCAGGGCTTCAAGCCCGGCGAGCGAACTTATGCCCAAATCCGCCTCGACGAGGAGCTTCCCGTATCCTGGCAAGATCACTTCATCGTGAGGTCGTACTCCCCCGTGCACGTTATCGGCGGCGGCGTCGTGCTTCGCGCGCACCCCAAGCGCTCGACCACGGCGACCCCCGAGAAGACCGCGCTCCTCGATGCCTTGCGCGACGGGGATGGCAACCGTGCAGCGGAATACGCGTTCAACCTTGAGAAGGCGCCAGTAACGTGCGAGGGTATCGTCCATGCAGCAGGATGCACTCGAATAGCAGCGCAGAGCGCACTCGAGTCGCTCGAGAAATCGCGCAAAGCCGTCCGCCTCTCATCTGGTCAGGCAGGCGCAGTTGAGTATTTCACCACGCCGCGCTATGTGCAGAAGATGCGCTCAGCAATCGAGAATGCCTTACTCGCCTTCCATAACGAGAACCCGACATCGACCGGCATCTCAAAGGAGGCGCTGCGCCAGAAAGCGGCCGCCCGCCTTTCCGCCGACTGTTTCGACGCTCTCCTGTCCGATGCGCAAGCCACCAAACACGCTGTCGTCAACGGCGGCGAGGTTTGCCATCCCCAAGCGGGCGCCGGAGCTCAGGCACTGGAGAAACAAGCTGCAAAAGCCCTGCTCGCTGCACTTCGCGAGGCCGGCGGGTCACCCGCCACGCTCGATGAGATCTTCTCGAGCTGCAAGATCGAGCCTGCTCTCGGCCGACGCGCCATGGCTTCCCTCGAGAAAGCAGGCGAAGCGATGCGCGTCACGAAAGAACTCGCCTTCTCCACTGAGGTACTTGCCCAATTTGAACAGGCGGTTCGCACATGCCTCGCCAACGGGGCCTCAGCGAGCGCCGCGGAGCTGAGGGACGCCATGGGCACCACCCGAAAGTACGCCATCCCCCTGTTGGAATACTTCGACGACAAGGGCATCACCCGCCGCTCAGGCGACGAGCGCGTGCTGACAGGAAGATAACGCAGCGCGCCCAGCGAGAAAAACGGCACCGCACCTCACTGCATGGCGAGAGCTCGGCGCGCAAGGGAGAAGCGGTCTCTTCCGGGAATCAAGCTTGCGCTGGCAAACGCCCATCTTCAAGAACAAAAGGCCTCAGACGGATTATTCCGCCTGAGGCCTTCACCGTTATACGCGCCGCTTTCCCTTAGAGGGATGCAACATAGCGCTCGAGATTCTTCTTCAGTCGATCGAGGAAGCTTTCGCCCAAAGTGGAAAGCTCGGCATCTGCCTTCGTGATATACCCGAGATGGATTGTCACGTCCGTCTCGAGAGGAACAGTCGTCAGCGCCGGGCCGTCTGCGATGCCCACGAGAATACCGCTCGTCACCGTATAGCCATTGAGGGCTACGCAGAGCTCGGAGAGCGAGGCGCGGTCGGTCGTCGCGATCTTCTTTGCGCATGCAGGGTCGCACACCGCTTCTTCCGCGAATTCAGCAGGCGCATCTTTTCCCTGATCAAAGTAGATATACGGCCAATCAGCAAGGTCGCCCAACGAAAGCGACTTCGCGTTCGACATCGGATGACTCGAGGGCAGGGCCACGCGCGGCGCCGACTGCACGAGCTCGGTATACTGCACGCCCGCCGTCTTGAACGCCTCGTCGAGAGCGGCATCCGAAGCGGACGTCTTGAGCAGAATGCCCAGTTCGCTCACTCCTTGCGCGACATCGTCGATGACGCCCTGCGTCGTGCGGTCGCGCAACGCGTAGGAATACTCATCGCCGCCTGCCGCAAGCACGGTGTGCGCGAACGTCTGCACATCGAAGAGGTAGTGCTGACCTGAAACCGAAAACGTTTTCGACATAGCCTTCTCCTTACTTCTGCGTACGCTCATCAACGAAACGGCTCGCTTTGTGTGCGGAAGACGTACCGAGCTTGCCCGCGTCGTACACGATCACCTTAGCAGGTCGCACGCCGCAATGGGCCTTCAATGCCGCCTCGACGCGCTTCGCAACCTCGGCATACGGCTCTTCACTGCCAAACGCACGCTCGACCGAGACCTCGTAACGGGTCGTGTAGTTCTCATCGTAGACGCGAATGGAGTACTCGCCGGTAAGGCCCTTCGACGCACGGACGACGTATTCCACGTCGGAGGGGAACACGTTCACAGCGCCGACGATGAACATCTCGTCCTTGCGGCCGGTCACATGGATACGGGCAAGGGTGCGCCCGCATTCGCACTTGTCGGTGCTCACATATCCGATGTCGCCCGAGCGGAAGCGGATCATCGGGCGCGCCTTCTTCATGAGCGTCGTGTAAGTCAGCTCGCCGACGCTGCCCGGCTCAAGCACCTCGCCGGTCGTCGGGTCGACAGTTTCCACGAGAATCTGGTCCTCGACGATGTGCAGGCCGTCTTTCGCTTCGCACATCGCAGCGCATGCGCCGTAGATGTCGGACAGGCCGAAGAAGTCGACGACCTTAGCGCCCCATAAATCCTCGATCGCCTCGCGCGTCGACGAGATGGAGCCGCCAGGTTCACCTGCAACGATGATAGTGTGGATGCTGAAGTCCTCGCGCGGGTCGAACCCTTTCTCCTTCGCCTTCTCCCCAAGCGCCCAAGCATAAGAGGGGGACGTCCAGATGACGGTCGGCTGATACTGCTTCAGCACGAACAGCAAGCGGTCGGAAGGCACCGCACCAACCCAGATGGCGAGCGCGCCGAGTTCCTGCGCACCCATAACGTCGGGGCCGCCGACGTAGAGCGCGAAGTTTAACCCGTGCACGTAGCGATCGTTCGGGCGCATACCCGCCTGCCAGAAGAGGCGCGCTTCGGTCGATTGCCACAGGTCGAAGTCTTCCTGCGTGAAGGGGCTTACCGTGGGAACGCCGGTCGAGCCGGATGAGGTCGCCATAAACACGACGTCCTCCTCGGGAACGGAGCACATCTCGCCGAAGAAGCTTCCGACATGCTGCGTCTCACGCTCCGTCTTCTTGTCAATGAAGGGGAATTTCTCGATGTCGGCGAGCGACGTGATATCCTCGGGCTTCACACCGGCCTCATCGAAGGAGCGCTTGTAGTACACCGTGTTCTCGTATGCGTACTTCACCATCGTCTGCAAGCGCTCGAGCTGGAGTTTTTCTAACTCAGGACGCGGCATGCACTCGATTTCGGGATCGTAGTATTTCTGATCGTAAGGTATGTTCTTCTTCGCCATGCATATACTCCTCATTGTTGCTCATGGGTGCTTGATAATAAAACCACTCGAACTTGCTTGAAGCAAGCGCTTGGATTGGACTTTCTTTTGAGTACTCGTTATCTTTACAATCGATAGTTGCGTATAATGCATTTGCAATATCGCCATCTACTCAAGGCGGTTCGCTTTAAGAAAGGCTCTCCATGACTTTACAACAGCTTCGTTACCTCATAGCTATCGCGGAATATGGGTCCATCAATGCTGCGGCTCAAAATCTCTACGCCTCGCAGTCCAACCTCTCCACGGCGATCAAGGAGCTTGAGGCTGAACTCGGAATCACCATATTCACCCGCAGCAATCGTGGCGTCACCCTTACCAATGACGGAACCGAGCTGCTCGGCTATGCGCGTCAGGTTATCCAACAGGCCGACATGCTCTCCGAGCGCTACGCAAAAGGATCTTCGAGCCATGCGCGCCTGACAGTTTCGACGCAGCACTACGCCTTCAGCGTGCAAGCCTTTGTCGAGGTCGCTGAAATGTACACAGGAGACGAGTACGAGTTCACCTTGAGAGAATGCCGAACTGGCGAGATTATCGACGACGTGCGTACCTTCCGTAGCGAGATTGGAATCCTGTTCCGCGATAGCTTCAACTCACGTGTGCTCGACAAAGCCTTTGCTGATGCAAACGTCGTCTTCACGCCTCTCTTTGATGCGCAGGTTCACGTGTTCGTCGGCGAACATCATCCGCTTGCGAAGGCAAAAATCCTCACGCTTGACGATTTGGAAGATTATCCGCGCTATTCCTTTGAGCAGGGTACGGAAAACTCCTTCTATTACGCCGAAGAGCCATTCAATCAGATTCCCCATAAGAAGGAGATCCGTTTCTCCGACCGCGGAACGTTGACGAACCTCCTTACCAATCATATCGGCTACACGTTGTCTACCGGCGTCCTCTCCTCCGAGATGCACACGGGCATCGTGTCCATCCCACTTGATACCCGTGGCCTTCCCGGCAGCAACGGAACGATGCAGGTCGGATACATTATCCATAGCCAGATGAAACGCAGCCCGCTTCTCGAGGATTATATTTCGATGCTCGAGAACGTCATGAGGGACAATCCGTTCGTCCACCCCTACAAGCACTAAAAAAGGCGATGTTTCACGTGAAACATCGCCTCTCGCAAGCTGAGCGCATTCGGGTTATTTAACAGCGCCAATGCGGCAGATCTTGCCCCCGCAGTCAGGGCAGGTTCCCTTCATGATGGGCTTACCGTTTTTGGTAACGCCCTCAACCGGGTTCTGCATTTCCTTCTTCGCCTTGCACTTGACGCAATATGCTTCAATGGCCATTCCTATAAACCTCTCTATCGAATCGATATGGATGGAACCAAAAGCCCGTTTCACCTCAAACGTTCGAAATTATACAGGAAGCAGACAATCTACCTCTAAGAAATCCTACTCCCCTTAGATATTCTTTAGCATTTCCACAACGAACTCGACATTCTTGGAAAGATTGTCCGATTTCACCACGTCAATCGTATCATCCTTCTGACCAAAGAACGCAGGCTTAATCCCGTCCATGCCAGCGAGATGCATAGCCTGAAAACCTTGCTGCGCGGCGTATGCTCCAGACCCCTCGCCCCACGGGATAGTCGCACCGCCCACGTGCGCGCCCGTTGCCTGAGCCGCCTTCTTCACGTAGCGCTTCATACGAGAAGAGACGGATACCTTACGCAGCGTGCCCTCGCTCTCGATAAGCGACAGCGACCCTGCACCCATCGCCTCGAGATCCACGATGATCGCACCACGCAGCTCATCGGCGTGGTCGGCGAGAAACGCTTTCATGCCGTTATGGCCGGAAAGCTCGCAGCCAAGAGCGACGAACCAGACTTCCGTCGTAATCTCGGGGTTATGGAAGTGGTAAATGCGCTCCTCGTCTTCTTCGGGCTCCACAGGCTCCGGCATCATATCCGGCGTCACGATTTCCTCTTCGGAGCGAACGTTTGCATTGCCCATCGAGATGCGCGAGAAGGCGCCTCCGTTCCAACGGCTGCGGCCACCACGGCGCGCGCCATCGTCAGACGCCGGCTCAAAAGCGGTCGTCTTGTCCTCGTAGAAGCTGTTGTCCTCGTCGTAGTAATCGTCGTCGTACTCGTCCTGTGAATATTCCCCGTAGCCAGCCTGCGCAGCTGCATCAGCCTCGTAAGACGCAGACTCGTCGCGGAAGCTCTCCCAACCACCTCGGTCGGCCCCCACAGTGCGAGCATCGAAGGAATCATCGACGTCGAGCCATTCCTGCGGCGTCATGGGAGTGTCTTCTTGCTTCTTCTTGCGGCTAAAGCGGTCGAAGAACTTGCGAACGCGAGACTTCGGCATCTCAACGTACCCAGGGCCCGCGAATGCGCCTGTCTCGGTGACAGTGCCGTCGTACGCCGAATCATCCGCATCATCGACATAGATGTCTTCGTCGGCGACATTCTCGAAAAGCTCCTCATCGACAGGGGCGAAAGAGCCTGTCGCGCTCGCAGGTGCAAAAGATCCGATCTGATTGATCGCGACCGTCGCGTCATCGGACGTTTCCTCGGCAGTTTCATTCTCTTGGGGTGCCTCCGCCGGCTTTTCAAGCGTGATTGAGCCGGAAAGCGACGGGAGAGAGCCTCTCAGGCTCGAGATCGACATAGACGAAGGATGAGTCGGAGCGGCTTCCGTTTGGCCCTGAGAAGAGCTCTCAATGGACGGAATTTGAGCACGAAGTCTCTCAACAGGCGATTTTTTTCCCTTTGAGGCGTCTGCAAGAGGCGCGCGCTGCTTCTTCAGCTCGGCGACCGGCTTCAAATCTTCTGCAGTTATCGCCTCGAGCGTCGGTGCCTGTGCAGTGCGGCTTGCTTCCGCGGCCAAAGGAGCCACGAACGGCGCAGGGGCTTCCGCCGCCGCCTGGGCAGCCGCCTCCTCGCGCAGGCCGGTCACGTCGATCGGCGTCATCGCGCACGTAGCGTATTCCTCGGTCGAGGCGGGCGCGGGCGAGTCTGCAGCTCCAGCCTGAACGTTCGGCATCGACGCTGCGTCCTGTACGGGAACAACAGGAGGAATCGCCGCTGCGGAAACGCGCTGCTCGCCAGCGGGAGAATCAGCGGGCTGCGCCGGCACTTCATTGTTAGCAATCGGAGTTGCCTCTGCGGAAACCGGCTCGACAGCGAGGGGCGCCGAGGTATCGACAGGCTTCGTCCATTCGGGCATAGACCAATCGGGGATCGCCTGATCTCTCTCCCCCGCGATGGACACGCGCTCCTGTTCGATCACCGCGAAGGTAGTATCTCCACCCTCACTCTCGAAGCCCGGCGCCTTCACTTCCATTATGGAATCGCGCATAGCAGCCAATCGCTGCTCGGTCTCGGACACAACCGCCTCGTTCGCTTCCTGGAAATGAACTCTGCTCGCGCTCACCGCGGCATCGAGCGCATCGGCATATCGAGAGCGATGGACAGGCTTGTCGTCATTCTTGGGACGCTTGGCCTTTTCCTGGGCGCGCGCAAACCACGCGGGAACGCTCGACCCGTCATCTTCAACCACCATCTCGGCGGCCGCAGGGGCCTCTTGCTGAGAAGTTTCGATATATGCCGCCTCACACGGGGAATCGAACTGCGACATCTCCTTGTCAAGATACCCCTCGATGGGGGAACCCTGAGCTGCAGGGGCGGGACGCGATGCCGCCAACGCAGCCTCAGCGGCATCAGCTTGAGCCGCAATCTGCTCCTGAAGAGCAGCGGCAGCTTCGGCGGGTTTCGGAGCGAAGGCGGCCGAGGTGTCCTCGCGAAGCGCCTGCATCTCCTCGTCGCTCGGCTTGCCGACCGGCTCGTCTTTCACTTGTACGAGATTCTCGGAGATGTCGAACACAGGGGCGGCTCCTGGCACGGGCTTTCCAGAAATCGCCGCGATTGCCGCCTTCGCCTGAGCAAGGCGAGCCTCTGCCGAACCCGCAGGTGCTTGAGGCGCCTCGTAAACCACGGAGGCTCCGTCGGGGACCACGCCAGCGACGCGAGCCGCTTCCTCTCCATGGATTACCGGGTCCTCTTCATAGTTCTCAACAGCAGACGTAGGGCTGCCAACACGAGCAGCGGTCTCCATGAGCACAGCAACACCCGATGCATTGCAATTGGCACCAGCGCTATATCCAGCCGTACGGTGCGCGAGCGCGAAGATTCCCGGAGCAATCGCAATAATCGCGGCAATCACCGTGATGATCGAGATAACGACAACGGGAGCACCCGACGCATTACCGAGAGCCACCCCGCGAATGAGAAGCAAAATCGCAGTAACCACGGCAGCAACAGGTGCACAAAGCTTGATTATCGGAAGAATCCCCAGAAGAGGCTCGTTCAACTCAGCCTGAACCTTACCGCTGTCGTAATGGGAAACAATCACTATCTTTCGATGGGAAGACTTCATGTCGGCGGAGGCGGGCTCGTACTTTGCCACTACATTCTGACTCACGCCTTTGCCGAGCATGCGAGAGAGGACTGGCTTGCCAAGCGATTCAGCGAGCATAAGACCCCCGCTTACCAGAGCAAGGAAGAATGCGAGAATCCCAATAGCGGGAACCGCAAGACCCAAAACCACTGCAACGAGCAAGATGCCTGCACAAATGAGCGACGGCGTCTCCGTGTTGGAGGCTATGGCGAAGTCCTCGATTTCTGCTGCGAGGCCCGCTTCCTTCTGAAGATAGTCGGCGATATAGAGCGCCGCCTGCTGCTCCTCTTCGGTACCGCCAGGTCGCGGCCCGATTTCCTCGGAGAGATATGACACATGGTCGATGATATCCGGCATAGGATGCCCTTTCACTTTCCTTTTGCATGAAGGCATATATGCTGCATACTATACGCTATTTATTGAAGGTGCCCAAATAATCACGGATAAAAGCATCTGCGCTCTGCGCTTGTGAACGGGCATTTTCATACATTTCTCGACTCGACGCCGTTTTGCTATTAAACGCGTCTACTACGAGCTCGTCTGGATCCTCCGGAAGCTTCTCTGCGAGTTCGCCCGCCTGTTTCTCCGCGTTGTTGTATGCGTCGTTATGCTCGGTCGCCGCTTGCGTGTCGCGGTTGATGAGCGCATCGTTCGACTCGATGGCATAGCCTTGAGCTTCGAGTCTCTTATCGATGTAGCTCATATATGCGCTCAAATCCAACTGCGGGAAGAGCTGCTCGGCATTCTGCAGCGCAGTCTTCGCCTTCGAAAAGGATTCTATCGCCTGCTGGGACTTCTCTGTCGACGCTTGCATATCGGCCGACGTTGCCGACGAGGCGATATCCGCCGCCTCTCGAGCCAACCCATCGGCAGCGAGAACCAACTGCCATCCTTTCGTTGCCTCTTGCCTCGCCTGGAGAACACTCACCGTGTCGTCAACGATAGTTGCTCCGCTTGTCAGCATCTGGCGACGGGCCGTTATCGCGTCGACTGCCTTTGAATCGGGGGTATTGCTCGCATCGGAACTGCTACTTATTGCTACTTGACCTACCGCTTCCTCTGCCTCATTAAGCTCATCGATGCAGGTCGACTTCCCATCCTGCACCTTTTTCTGGACATCAAGCGCATCGTCTAGCGAAAGGGAGGTGACGTCACTGTTCGCCAAATCGACGACGACGGCATCGATTTCTGCCAACAGCTCGTCGGTCCCGGACAGCTCAGAGATGGCGCTGCTCAAGACCCCTTTGTACGTCTGCTGATCTTGATAGGTGCCGAAACCCCACCACGTCAACCCTCCAGCCACCGCAAGCAGGGCTACGGTAAGCGCGAACGATACGATCAACCGCCCGCGCTTGCGCGCACGCTTGCGCGATGCAACTTCAGCATCGAACGATCGAGGTTCACGCGCGCTGTGCGACCCACGAGCTGCTCCACTTACTCTTTTCTGCTCGAGACGACGTTGTCTGCGCTCGAATCGATTTTGGGAGCGCGCCGAGGAAGGTGACACTTCCCGCTGCGTCAGCGCAAGCCCCTCGTCTTTCGATGGCGTCGATATGTGTTTCTTCTTACCAGGCAGCGTGAAAAGGGAAATCGTCCCGAAGGGGCTCGAGCTCCCTTCGCCATCGAGCGAATTTTTGGCCGCATCGAGAACACTGAAGGAAATCTCGTTCGAGGTTCCCTCCGTGTTTCTCTTGATGTGCGCCGCTTTCGCGACTTTGTCGATTCGCTTAGCCATGGCAATGTTTCACGTGAAACATCTACTCGTTTGCTGCCGCAAGTCGAGCGATGATTTCGTCGGTTGTGCACACTTCTATCGTTTTGCTCGGAAGCGAGCGGAGGAATACCTTCCCATAGCCCTTCGTTATCAAGCGCTTGTCAGCTAAGATGAGAACGCCCTTATCGGAAGCTTTTCTGATGAGCCTTCCAGCCGCCTGCTTCGTCTCGAGAACCGCCTGAGGCAGTGAATAATGGCTCCATGCGTGGTCATCACGCGTAGCTCTTTCACACGAAAGCGGGTCAGTCGGCTTTGAAAACGGCAGCTTGGGAATGATCACGCCGCGAAGGGTCGAGCCCGGCGCGTCAAAACCTTCCCAAAAGCTTTTCAACGCAAAGAGCGAAAGATGCCTGTCCTTGATAAAGTCGTCGCGAAGTCCCTTAACGGATACTCCCCATTTTTGGCAAACGAGCCGCAGATCCTCTTCTTTAAGGACGGGTTGAACGACGTCAAAGCACTTCTCCATTTCGCGCCGGTTGGTGAACAACGTCAACATCGACCCCTGCTGCGCGATATGAGTACCCACTAAAAGCCGCTCGAGCGCGTCAAGGTAATGGGGGTCGGATGGCTCCGGTATATCGCTTGCCACGTATATCGTCATGTTCTTATCGAAGTCATAGCTCGAATCGAGCTGGCAGGTATGTGCGCGTGTTCCCTCGCCCGCATTCAGCCCCATTGCATTCTCGAAAGAAGTAAAATCTCCGTCGATGGACAAGGTAGCGGATGCGAAAATGACCGACTTCGTCTGAGAGTACAGCTTAGCTTCAAGTGCCTTGCCCACATTGACGACGAGAGCCTCCAGCTTATCGTTTTGCTTGTCCTTCTTACGGCACAGCTCAGCAGCATAGGCGTAGCTATCGGACTTCTCGCCGAAAATCACCTCAATTGATCCCACGAGGTCCTTCAGATCCATTGCAACCGAAGCAATTTCACGCTGGGGCTCCGCAGCTCCCTCGATGTTCTCAAGGTAGCCGACAAGCTCCTGGCTGCAGGTGACCGCCTTTTCCGCGCTTACCTGCATAGCCTTTGCAAGCGTTCGCAGCGAACCGAACGTCTCCGAAGCCCGAATGTCATCGTTGAGCCACAACTCCGTGCGGTCGTAGCTTCGGCTGCGCTTATTCGGGTCAAAATACAGCAAATCCTTAATATGGGGAACGAACTCGTGAGCCGCCGCAGCAAACATGTCGCCAGCAGACTTCGCCTTACCAACCAATCCCTCGAAAAGCGTCGCCCCATCGTTTTTAAGCGAGGAACTCAGCTTCTTTTCGGCGCGGGCGTAGACATTACGACTCTCTCCGCTGGCAACTTTTTGCGCAAGGCGAATAACATCCTCCGCTGCGATTTCCAACGAGAAGGCGCGGCGAGCTTCCGCCTCGGCACCGTGAGCCTCATCGAGGATCCAATGGCGAACAGGTGGAAGAAGGCCATTATCGGCGGCCGCATCGCAGAACAACAGCGTGTGGTTCGTTACCACAACATCTGCCGTCTCCGCAAAACGACGCGCACCGTGAACAAAGCACGTCGTTCCGTAGAAGGGACATTTGCGACGGAGACAATCATGACTTGTAGTGGTCACCGCACGGCGGGGCACCACGCGATAGTCCATCTTCAAGCTGTCCATATCGTCGTAATCGGTCTGATCAATGAACGACAGCAAGGCTCCCAGAGAAGGAGCCTGGGAGTACTTCGTACCCTGGACGTCGACCATTTTGACGCCCTCTTTGACGAAGCGGTTGACTTTTCGCAGGCACGGGTAATGGGAAAAACCCTTCAGCGGGGCATACGTGATATCGCCAAGCGATTGGGCAAGCGCAGGAAGCTCGTGATAGACCAGCTGGTCGAGCAAAGCGTTTGTCTTTGTCGCAACGCCGATAGCGATATTGTTCGCCTTTGCCATGAGAACCGCAGGAACCAGATACGCCATCGACTTTCCAACGCCGGTACCCGCCTCAACTACGAGGTTCTTGGAAGCTTCGAACGCCGCACGAACTTCTTGAGCCATCGTGAGCTGCTCTTCACGGGGCTCAAAATCGTCATAGAGCTTTCCCACGATTCCCGTCGGGGAGAACGCTTGCGCAATATCCTCCGCGGTCGGATACTCCATCGCTTGAATCATCTTCGCATCGGTGCGAGGTCTCCGCTCGTACGAAGTCATGCTTTCATGGCGGAGTTCCTTAAGGGAAAACGGCTTTACTTCCGGCTGAGCAAAATGCTGGAACACCACTGCCGTGTTCCATTGCTCGGCAGGCGCTAGAAGCGCGATGCATTTCACCAAGGCCGGCGGCATCTCATGTACTGCAGCGAGCAGAATTCGAAACAGCGCGCACGTAGCCGCAACATCGTCATCCGCGCGGTGTGTTGACGTTGGTGCCCCAAAGGCCTTCACCAAGTCGATAAGGCGATGCGACCTCATACGAGGAAGCGCAATGCGCGCCAGATCGAGCGAGTCAATCCAAATGTTGTCCAAAAGCGGGTATCCACTCGGATGGCGAGTTGTAAACGTGCGGTCAAACTCAGCGTTGTGGGCGACCATCTTCGCATCTCGCGCAAACTCGACAAGCCCCGCGAGTGCCTCATCCGGCGAAGGTGCGTCCGCTACATCTTCATCATGGATGTTCGTCAAATGAGCGACATCATCGGGAATCGCTTTCCCCGGATTAACGAACGTCACATACCAATCAACGACCTCACCGTGTTCCATGCGCGCTGCGGCAATCTGCGTAAGCTCGTCATGGTTAAAAGAGAAGCCCGTGGTTTCGGTGTCAATTACCACGATGTTCTCGTCAAGATCGCCGAAGTCGGACTCTTTGGCCAAATCAGATAAGCGGCGGTAACGCTCACGAACTCGCTCGGGGGTTCCGTCGCTGATATATGCATCGAGATTGCTATTCATGAAACTTCTCTCGTTATTCCTCTCAATTGTTTCACGTGAAACACTCGTCAATTATAAGATAATGTTTCACGTGAAACATTATCCAGCGAAGGAAGCGCACATGGAACGTTATTTCGGCTCTTATCAGAAAATCGAGCCTTCATCGAAGAAAGAGGGCGCGCTCCTTCTCAGCGCCGACAACATTATCGGCGATTCCTACGAAATCATCTTCGATGGTGATACAGCCTGGGTTAAGAATCGTTTCGGGGCGCGAGTAGGCCATTTTACCATCGATTTCTCCCGACAGCTTCGCGTCTTGAACGCTCGCGGGTGGAAATTCACCGCATTGCTCTCACTTGTCGCGTTCACACAGGAACCGGAGCCAGGCACATACTGGGCTGAAATGGCCGTACTCTGCTTCGAGCCTCAATATGAGTCTTCAATCACGGAGTTCTCCAAGAGCATCTCGTCTATGCTCGCTGAGGGAATTCGCCCCGAGATCAATCTTGGCGAACAAGCCATATCGAAGGTCATCGAGTCGAACGGCACCTGGAAGCCTGACATGCGCAGCAGAAGGCCTAAAAGCGAAAACGGCACCGTCGTGATGAAAAGCCAGCGAAAAATGAGCGAATCGCTCATCGAGAAAGGCCGTGCGGGAAACATCGGCTGCTACATCGTCAGCATTGCCTTCATCATCGTTGTCATCGCGGTAATTATCTTCGCCATCAAAACGTTGCTTTTCTAGCCCCTCACCACAAACAGCGCAGTGCGAACGGAATCACACTGCGCTGCCTCATGTTTGGTCAACGATCTCTCTGAAGCCCCGAAACCCTTTATCGACCGCTCCGCTCGAGCGCATACTCAATCAACATCGTGCACAGCTGGGGGAAGGGAATGCCCGCCGCTGCCGCAGCATCGGGGAGAAGCGAAGTCTCCGTCATACCAGGAATCGTGTTGGTCTCAAGTGCCCACGGTTTGCCCTCGCCATCGAGGATGAAATCCGTACGGGAAACACCTTCACACGAAAGTGCCTTATGCGCAGCGACGGCTTCCCTCTTAATCGTCTCCGCATCCTCTTCCGAAAGCTCCGCGGGGCAGATATGCTTCGAACCACCAGCAGCATACTTCGATTCAAAATCGTAAAATTCGCCCTTTTGGGCAATAATCTCGATGATGGGAAGCGCGCGCGGCTTGTCATTGCCAATAACCGCAACAGTGAACTCACGCCCCTGCACGAACTTCTCGACCACAATTTCACTGTCATGTTCGAATGCTTCGGCGATAGCCCTCTCCAGAGCTTCGCGAGTATCAACAATCGAAATCCCGATTGAGCTACCCTCGGTTGCAGGCTTGACCACCACATGGGTACCGATTTGCGCGATGATGGAATCGATATCAAGTGAATCGTTGGATGAAATCGTCATCGAGGGAGCCGTAGGAACGCCCGCGAGACGATAAAATTCCTTGGAACGAGCCTTGTTTATAGCCGTTGCGCTCGACCATACGCCCGGCCCGATATAAGGAAGGCCGATCGTCTCCAGGAAGCCCTGGATCACGCCATCTTCCCCTTTGCGACCATGTAGGCATAGAAACGCGACATCGAAGTTGCCATCAATCAGAGCAATCAAATCTTCTTTCTTGGCAGGATCGAAGCATTGGACAGGAAACCCCGCCTCTTGCAATGCCGCAAGGGCACCTTTTCCTGACGCAAGCGAAATTTCCCGTTCTCCGCTCGTGCCGCCGGAAAGCAATGCAACGCGGCATGTTGACGTATCGAAAGCGCTCGGCATGATATCTTCCCTTCATTGCGCGTTAATCTCTCGCTTCAGTATAGCAATGACTTATAATGCCACTTATGAATACAGACATCAAAACATACGATATGCAGGGTCTTCAGCAAGCTATGAAAGAGCTGGGTCAACCTGCATTCCGCGCAAAGCAAATCTATGAGTGGCTCTGGTACAAGCATGTCGACTCGTTTGATAAGATGACGAACCTTTCGCTCGCGCTGCGAGAGGAACTTGCAAGCCGATTTTCGTTGTCTACACCCAAACTCGTTGACAAGCAGGAATCTACTGACGGAACGCGAAAGTACGTGCTCGAGCTCTCCGACGGTGCACTTGTCGAGACAGTCGGAATTCCCGCCGATGCCTCACGGGAGCGGCTCACCGTATGTTTCTCGACACAAGTCGGCTGCCCTATGGAGTGCGTCTTCTGTGCTACAGGCCACGAAGGGTTCACCCGCAACCTCACCATCGGCGAAATCGTCGATCAAGTCTACTTTGTAGAAGAAGACTTCGGACGGCGCGTATCAAACGTCGTTGGCATGGGTCAAGGAGAACCTTTCCTCAATTACGACAACGTGCTCGCCGCGCTGCGCATCATGAACGACAAGAAGGGCCTCAACATCGGCGCACGCCGCATTGCGGTATCGACGTGCGGCATGCTCGACGGCATTAAGCAGTTCGCGAATGAACCCGAGCAATTCACGTTGGCGGTGTCACTCCATTCCGCGATTCAGCCGATTCGCAATGAAATCATGCCACATGTTGCGCGCCAATCCCTGAAAAGCCTGCGTTCCTCTCTCGAACGCTACATCGAGAAAACAAATCGCCGCGTGACCTTCGAATATCTGCTTATTCAGGATGTCAACGACACTCAGGAAGATCTCGACGCCCTCATCAAATATTGCAGAGGCCTGCTTTGCCACGTGAACATCCTTCCGATGAACGATATCGAGGGTAGTTATTTCGCGGCGACTTCCCAGAAGACGGTCAAATACTGGCTCGACTCACTCGAGAAGCACCACATCGAGGCAACGCTTCGTTCGTCGCGAGGCTCCGATATCGCCGGCGCTTGCGGACAGCTGAAAAACA
Organism: uncultured Ellagibacter sp.; assembly: GCF_934636505.1. Taxonomy (GTDB): domain Bacteria; phylum Actinomycetota; class Coriobacteriia; order Coriobacteriales; family Eggerthellaceae; genus Ellagibacter. The sequence continues at coordinate 18,618 of NZ_CAKUAL010000011.1, read as the reverse complement.
AGCAGATCAACCAATAATCGAATGAGGAACCCATTCCTTCACTCGCAAGTTTCTTCTAGCTGATAGAAGTGTTAACTAAGGTCGTCGACAGTAGTCGGCGGCCTTTTCTTTACCCTTCGTTCTTTACGCGAAACCTGAACGCTTCGCACGAGAACTGATGTTCATCCAAGACCGAGATAACCTCAAACCTTGCCTTTGAAAATTAGCCATGAGGAACCAATAGTGCATGAAAAATGAGACTTCGCTGGGTTGTCCATTACATGCGTTAAAAATACGTTGTCAGGTAGCGAAATTTCAAGGGTTTATCTACCGACAAGAAGGAGTGTGGAGCTCATGAGATCTATCACCAAGACCATCGTAATCGCCGCCTCGACAATCGCCCTCTGCTTCGGCCTTACCGCCTGCGGCGGGGGCCAGTCCACCTCAAGCGACAATTCCTCATCGAACAACAGCGCTGCATCGAGTGAAAAAACGGCTCCGACCACGCAGGAAGAGAGCAAGGCAGTCGACTTCTACATGTTCAAGGGCGAGATGCCCGAAGGCTACGGGCTGACGGGCCCCAACGGCAACAGCTCCCCGCTCAACATTGTCGAATTCCGCAATATCGAGAACCCCGATAAGATTATTGACGTCGAAATCGATGAAGGTACCGCTCAAGAGCAGTTCGACAAGGCTGCAGCGAAGGACAAGTACACGGCGGGCGACGATGTCAAATTGGACAAATACACGTGGAAGACGCTCAATTTCACCTGGAACAAACAGCCGAGCGTAGTTCTTTACACGGATATCGCTGATGGGTTGTACGCTGAGGTAACCCTGTACGAGACGACGCTCGATGATGCCGCCGTCAAGGCCTTCCTCGAGGGTGTCGAATTTGCGACGGATTATGACGCCGCTCATAAGGCAGGCATGGACACGACCGTCGAGAAGTTTGCAACCGACAACAACCTCACGCTTTGGGAAGCCAAGTAACAAACTCCCAAATCGCTTCTCCCGACAAGGTCGAACCTTGATCTTGCAGGGAGAACAATAGAAGGTAAAGTTTATGAGAGGTCACCGAGATAATTCGGCGACCTCTCTTTTTTATAACCTAAAAATTACACTTCCCAATAACTTGGGATAAAAATGAAGCTCCCTCGTCCAACCTAAGAGACGAGGGAGCTTTTTTCGACTCCATGTTCAGATGAGAGACTTATCTCGCCTTACATGTCGCGAGAAGAGGTCATCTCCTTGAAGATACGCTCAAGATCTTCTTCATCCTTGAACTCGATCTCAATCTTATTCTTACCCTTCACTGTCTTGACACGCACGTTGGTCCCGAACGTGCGGCGCAGTGATTTGGCAACCGATTTGAACGCAGCAGGCGTCGGCGTGCGCGGCGTCGACTCGGCTGAATCCTTCTTACCCGAAAGCAGGCGGGCGATTGCCTCCGTCTCGCGAACCGACAGCTTCTCATCGACAAGCTTTTGCGTCAGCTTCTCGCGCCCCTCCTTCGAGGGAATGGAGAGAATGGCGCGAGCGTGACCAGCAGTGATTTTCTCTTCGAACAGCAGCTGCTGGGCGCGCTCGGGAAGGTCGAGCAAACGAAGCGCGTTAGCAACCGTGGAACGACCCTTGGACATCACCTGCGCGACCTCGGATTGCGTCATGTTGCGACGTTCCATAAGACGACGATACCCATACGCTTCCTCAATGGGGTTCAGATTCGAGCGCTGGATGTTTTCGATGAGCGCGAGCTCGAGCGAGTTATCGTCGTCAGCCTCTTTGATGCAAATGGGAATCTTCTTAAGGCCTGCCATCTTGCATGCCTGCCAACGACGCTCGCCAGCGATAATCTCATACGTGTCCGAGCCTGTTTTCCTCACAAGAATTGGCTGCAAGAGACCGTGAGCCTCGATAGAGGACGAAAGCTCCTGAAGTTCCTCCTTCTTGAATTGAGTTCGAGGCTGATCGGGGTTCGGGCGGACCGAGTCGATGGGAACCTCGTTCGTAATTTTTTCCACGACGCGCGGAGAGGGCTCATGGGGAACAACCTCGCTCGCAGCTGCAGCAGCGGGAGCCTGAACGGCAGCGCGGCGCTGGACAACTCCCTTGATGTGGATGTTGTCTTCAGGATAGGTCTCGTTAATTTCCTCGCGTTCGAGCACTTCCTCTTCCTCCAACCGACGCTGGGAGGGAGCGGGAATCTGAGCCGGACGAGCTGTAGGAACAGGAGCCGGGGTTGCCTTAACGGTATCCTCATACGAGCCAAGAAGAGCATCTAATCCGCGACCTAAGCCGCCTTTCGTGGATTTAGCCACGGGAAATCACTTCCTTCGCTAGATCGATATATGACTGGGCACCTTTACCCGTCGGGTCATACTGTGTAATTGGCTGCCCAAAACTGGGAGCCTCGGAAAGCTTCACCGTACGCGGGATGGAAGTCTCGAAGACAATCTTCCCGAAATAACGACGTACCTCATCGGAAACTTGTCGCGAAAGCGTCGTGCGGTTGTCGGACATCGTAAGGAGGACACCGTAAATATCGAGCGACGGATTGAGGCGCGATTTGACACGTTTCATCGAATCGAGAAGTTTTGTCACACCTTCCAATGCGTAGAACTCGCACTGAATGGGAATAAGCAGCTTGTCGGCGGCAACGAGCGCATTGATCGTAAGCAAGCCAAGCGAAGGCGGACAGTCGATGAATACATAATCGTAACGTCCGCGCATCGGACCGATAGCATCCTTAAGACGATTCTCGCGAGCCATCTCCGAAACCAGCTCAACTTCGGCGCCTGCCAAATTGATTGTTGCCGGAACAACATCGAGCCCCTTCGACACATCGGGAATGATGATATCGGTCAGAGGAATGTCATTAAGAAGCGCATCGTAAATGCAACGGGAAACCCTGTTCTTCTCAACACCTAAACCACTAGAGGAGTTACCCTGCGGGTCAAGATCGATAAGAAGAACTTGCTTTCCCATCTCTCCAAGTGCAGCCGAGAGATTGATAGCCGTCGTCGATTTCCCGACGCCGCCTTTTTGGTTGATAATCGCAATAACCTTGGTCTGCCCCACAACGTGGGTCACTGCCTTCTTTTCGGCGTAGGTTTTCACGGGCACAGTGCGGGACTGGTCTTCGATTTGAGGAGCAGGCTCCCTTTCGATCACCTGGTACTCCTCTTCCACCGTTTCCTCTTCGTTGTCCACGGCAGGAACCGACCCAACAATCGGTTCTTTAACTTCAGTGACAGCCTGAGCTTCTTTTCTTTCACGTTTTAGACTATCGAACCAACCCACCTATGGCCCCCTTTCTTGAACTTCGATTAAGTATAGATGTTTCACGTGAAACATCCTGCAACGATTCTGCGAGAATCGATTATTTCAAGGGACGTTTTTGGGCCAAACCCGTTTTGCGGGGTAATTTCACTTTAGCGTCCTTGAACTTCCGCATCACGAACATACAACGAGTCGTTTCACCATCCGACAACGTGAACGTATCTTCATGAATACACTTCAACCCGAGCTTATCCTCAAGAGAGAGCGCATGACTCCGCTCCTCATCGGAAAGATGAGATTTATAGCATATAAGCAATCCACCCTCGAAGAGGAGCGGAGAGGCAAGCTCCATCAAAGAAGGAAGCTGTGAAAGAGCACGCGCCGTGGCGACAGCAAAATGAGAGGGCATCTCTCGACCCAGATCTTCGATGCGGCCAGCATAAGTGGAAACGTTGCTGATACCCAGCTTGTCAACAATCCCTTGAATGATTGTGATTTTCTTCTTGACCGAGTCGACGAGCAGGGTGTCACGACCAGTCTTCACCGCAAGCGGCACCCCTGGAAATCCTCCGCCGGTGCCCAAATCGACATAAGGCCCATCAGGGGCCTCGTTTACGTAGTTCAGCCCTGCAAGTGAATCTTCGACATGCAAGATCTCCGCACTTTCACGGGATACGATACGGGTGAGGTTGGTGGTCTCGTTCGCTACAAGTACCTCATCAAGGTAACGCTCGATGACGTCCATTTTTGCTCCTTATAACAAAAAAGCCGGGATGCTTCTCTTCGAAACATCCCGGCTTCAAGTAAGTTTAACGGGGAACGACTACCACATGCCGGGCGCTTCCTTCGCCTTCGGAAGCGGTATCGACGCGATCATCGTCTCGAAGTGCAATGTGAACGATTCGGCGCTCGTAGGGAGTCATCGGTCTCATCTTCACGCTGCGATGTTGGCTTGCGGCCTTATTAGCAGTGGAGCGCGCGATAGACTCGAGCTTCTCGCGTTGACGGCTTTTGTATCCCTCGACGTCGACGATGACAGGATAGCGAAAGCCCATCGAACGGACGGTGATAGCGGAAACGACGAACTGCAAGGCGTCGAGCGTGCGGCCATGTCGACCGATCAGCACTGCAAGATCGTCGCCGGTGATATCGAGGATAAGCTCTCCTTCGTCACCTTCATATTCATCGATCGTCACTTCGCCAACGTTGAAATATTTCAGGATGTCCTGCAAAGCGGCAATAGCGGTATCGGCGATAGCGTCGAGCTCTTCTTCCGTGACTTCGATCTGATCTTCACTCATAGCTACTCCTCATGTTTCACGTGAAACAATTAACGCTTCTTAGTGGGACGAGGCTTCTTCACCTTGCGGGTAACGTCGATTTTCACCGGCGCAACCTCGGCGACAGCCTCTTCCTCAGCGTCTTTCTTTTTCAGGAAATGCATCGTGAGCTGCTGCTGAATAACCGCGAAGATCGAAGAAGCGCCCCAGAACAAAAGCACGCCTGCGGGAGCGGACCAGGAAATCCAGAGCATGAACAGCGACATAATGCCGGACATCATGAGCATCTGGCGTTTCTGATTCTGGTCCTTGCTGTTCTTCTGCTGAAGGAGCATAGGAGCAAAGGTGACAAACGCGAATACAAGCATAAGGATGAGATACGGAATGAAGGCAATAAAACCCTCGCCCATCGCCGTTGCCGGATTCTTCGTCAGGTCAGGTACAAGATGGTAGAACTGATACGTCATGCCTTCGGGCATACGGTCGACCATGCTATAGAGCACCTGATACAGAGCGATGAAGACAGGCATCTGAATGAGCATCGGGAGGCAGCCAGCAAGCGGATTGAACTTGGTCTCCGCATAAAGGCGCTGCATCTCCTCGCGCTGGCGAACAGGATCGTCGGCGAACTTCGTCTGAATTTCCTGAAGCAGCGGCTGAACCTTCTGCATAGCGAAGTTTGCAGTCGTCGACTTGTGAACGAGCGGAGCAACGATGATGCGGAAGATAATGGTGATGATGATAATCGCCATACCCCAGTCGCCCACGCCATTGTAGAAGAACTGGATGACATCGAAGACCCAGTCCTTAATGACTTCCCACATAGCATTCCCTTCTATATACCAAAGGGAACCCTACGGAACAGGATCGTATCCGTAAGGTCCTCCCGGACGGCACTTCAAGATGCGCTTCGCAGTGAGGACAAATCCCTTTTTGAAGCCGTAGCGACGAAACGCAATCATAGCGTACTCCGAACATGTCGGCGTGAATCGGCAGCAGGAAGGGAACAACGGCGAGATGGCAGCACGATAGAACTTGATGAGAAGAAGAGCCAGCTTGACCGGCAACCCCTTCAACGTACTGCGCATATCGACCATGGCTAATCCCCTTTGGCGACCAATTCTGATCCTTCGACTACCTTGGCGCATGCCGTTAGCACTTTACTATAAGAAGCGCGGGTGACGGGCGACTTTGCGAGAAATATCACATCATAGCCCGCCCAAGGGCCTTGCAGATCACGACAGATTGCGCGCATGCGGCGCTTCGCTGAATTGCGCCACACCGCGTTGCCGTGCTTTTTCCCTGCAATAAAAGCAACACGACCCCTTAGGTCGTGTTGCACTGCCCCCTCTGTTTTCTCCGAGGCGTAGACTATCGTGAGAAAAGGAGTATGAATCCGTTTTCCTCGCGAGAACATCTCGGAGATCTCTGCGCTGGATTTAATGATATCCAACGAAAAGCCCCGCTACACGCAGAGACGCTTGCGCCCCTTGTTGCGGCGAGCCTTGAGCACGGCGCGGCCGCCCTTGGTTGCCATGCGAGAACGGAAGCCGTGGCACTTGGCACGCTTGCGCTTGTTCGGCTGATACGTACGTTTCATATCTCTATCCCTTTCATGATCTGTTAATTCAAGCTGGATGCAGAGTAACTTCTAAATTATATAACACAGAAGCCATTGAAGAACAGTGCATTTTAGAAAGATTTCATATCAAGCTGGTCTTTTGATCGGCGGTGCGCCTCCGACCAAAATGATGCCCTTCTTATTCTCTGTCCTTTCTTTTTTATATATATGTTTCTCTTTGTAATGATAATAAGCGCGGGGGATTGCTTGAAAAAGAAGTATTTTCCCAGGTGGAAGCGCTTTTCTCATCCATTTTCCTCGGTAGAGAGCGTGTTCTTCTTTCCAACGTGAATTATCGCTTTCGTTATCACTCCACCGCAAACCGTCGGTTTTCTACTGTTTCTTCCCCGGTTGTTGAGCAGGTTTTCAAGCATAGGCCGAGGCTGCTTGCCGCCCTCCATGAGCACGTACGGTTGCTCACCTCCCCCTATCTGACCTCAGACACACCTATTCCCCTCGCTTTCAACACCACTTAGAAGGCTTTGAGCAGGCAAAAGGGGAATGGTGGATTGTTCTACAGATCGCGAATGATCATCTTCAGCGCTTCGATTTCCTCGTTCATGTCGCGGCTTTCCTTCAGCTGTTTCTCGACGTCGCTCACCGAATAGAGCACGGTCGTGTGGTCGCGGTTGAACTTCTTGCCGATGTCGTTGAAGGGCAAATCGAGCATCTGGCGGCAGAGGTACATCGCGATTTTCCTTGCGTAGGTGATATGACGTGGCCTTTTCTTCCCCACCATATCGCTGTGACTGATCTTGTAGTAGTTCTCCACCTCGCGCTGGATGTCGGCGACGGCGAGCCTTTTCGAGGGGCCGCCGGAGAAGTGGCTCTCGAGCACGCCGCGCACGTCGTCGAGCGTCAGGTCGGAGTTGTGGGTGAACGCCATCTGATAGATGATCTTGGTGACGGCGCTTTTCAGTTCGCGGATATTCGAGCTGGAGTTCTCGGCGATGTACATCTGGATGTCGCTCGAGATGGAAAAAGACGGGTCCCCTTCGCTTTCGCGGTACTCCTCGATGAAGCTTTTCACGATGCCGAGCTTTGTTTCGATTTCGGGTGGCTGGATGTCGAAGGTTCCGCCGGAGTTGAATCGGGTGATGTAGCGCTCGTCGATATCGATGTTTTTAGGTGCGCGGTCAGCGGAAAGGACAACCTGTTTTCCCTGGTCAGTCATCTTGTTGAAAATCTGGAACACGATATCGAGCGTCTGCTTCTTGCCCTGGAAGTATTGCACGTCGTCGATGAGCAGCACATCGGATTCCTCGTAGCGCTGCTTGAAGTTGCGGTAGCTCGATTTTTCCTTGTCATGCGCCACCGAGGCTTCCATATAATCCGAGAGCAGCTCTGCGGAATCGACGTAGGTCACCTTCAGCTGCGGTCGCGTCTCGTTGATGTAGTTTTGAATCGCGCGCAAAAGGTGCGTTTTCCCCAGCCCGCTCTTGCCGTAGATGAAAAGCGGATTGAGGTGCATCTTGCCAGGAGTTTCCGCGACATCGACGGCCATCGAGTAGGCCATTCGGTTGGAATCGCCAATGACGAAGTTCTCGAAAGTGAGGGAAGCCGGTCCCTCCGCGCGTTTGTGAGGCGCCGCGGGCGCCGGCGGCTGTTCCTCTGAGGAGTGCCCGACCGAGGGCGACTCGAAATGATCGTCGAATGCCGCCCGCCGTTCTTGATCTGGTTGAGGTTGCGCGACTTGAGGCTGGTCAACCGAGGGAAAGGACGAGATGATCGCTGGCGAATATTCGCGCGCGGGCACAACGGTCTCGCTTGGGGGCGTTATCGCCGGGGCGGCGGGCGTGCTTAAGGGCTCGCGGGTGGCCGCCTGAGGGCTTGCTGGCGCCACCGCAGGTGCAGCCGACGCGGCGTCTACGGCGAGGATGACGTTGAAAGGCACGTGGAAAAGGTCGTTCAGTGCCTGTTTGATAATTTCGAGATAGTGCTGCTCGACCCATGACTTGATGAAGTCGTTGTCGGCGGTAAGCATCAGGAAACCCTCGCTCATCGCCTGGGGAACGAGGCGCGAGAAAAAGGCGTTGACCTGCGATGCGTCGACGTTGTTGTACGTCTTCACCTGTTCGCAAACGTTGTTCCAATTATGGTTGAGTTCAGAGCTGTCCATATGAGTCTCCCGAGCCGATTCGAAGTATCTGCAATTGTATACAAAAAAGCGCCGCGCGTGGCCGTTTCGCGCGCGGCGTGCGAAGGTAATCCAGACGAAGCTCAGGCTACATCGTCTCGGCGATTTCCATGCCGAATGCCGTGAGCGTTCGCTTCTTCTGACCAGGAACCATCTCGATGAGACCTTCCTCCTGGAGTTTCTTGAGCGTGGTGTAAACGGTTGCTTGAGGTGTGCTCGTGAGCCTGACAAGGTCGGTCACGCCAAGCGGGCCTTCGGCGAGCAGAGCGTTGAGGAATGCCTTCTCGCGCGGATTGAGAGAGGGCGTAGCGTACGAGCGGGGCTGCGGCTGGGCGTAAGGTTGCTGGTAAGCGTTAATAACTGGTTGCATAACCTGGGGCGTTACCTGTTGCAGGTAAGGTTGGGCAGTCATCTGCGCATATGCGGGGACAACCTGGGGAACATACCCTTGCTGTGGGTAATACGGGGACACCGGTTGCTGTACGGGTTGTTGCATAGGTTGCTGCACGGGTTGTATGGGTTGGGCGGCGCCGGGGTCGATTCGTTCTGCGACGAATTGGTCCTCCTTGGGCGCGTATTTGCCCACGGGGAGCTCCCCTTCCCCACGCTCTTCAGTATCGTCGGCACCCGTCTCGCCATTCATGCTGATGGTGACGACGGTCCCCTGCCCGATGTTGTCGTCGATCGAGATGGAACCATGGGTGAAGTCCAGATAATCGCACACAATCGGAAGGCCCGACCCGACGCCGCGGATGTAGCCCTTCATCGGCTCGACCGCTGAGGAAAATCCTGGCAACTGGGCTTTCTTCTTATCGCTGATGCCCGGCCCTTGGTCGGCGAAGCGGATAGTGTTTCCCCCGTCGAGGATGGAGACGATGATTTCGGTGAAGCGAGCGTGGATGAAGTTTTCCGATACTTCGCGCACAACGGTATAGGGAATCGATCCCCCCGCCTGTTTCGCTTGGTTGTAGATGGTCGACGCGAGCGCCTCGATATAGTCGGGCGTGGATGCCGGCATTATCTCGGTCACGCGCGGCGCGCTGCGCAGGTCGTCGTAAAGTGCGATTCGAGCAACCGACGTCACGAAGGTGTAGTCGTAGGACCCCTCGCCTTCGGGCTGGGTCATTGGCTCGTCATGTGGGGTGTTGTTCGTTTTTTCCAAAACCGTGTTCCATTTATTCAGCGTTTTCAGTTTTATTCAGATGAATTGTAGCCGTTTTTCAACAACGAAAGAAGCCCACCTGCCCCTTTCTTGGTTGAGAAAGAAAGAAATTCACTTTCAGTTGAAAGATTTGGGGAAATCTACGAGGTGCTTTCAGACTTTTCAACAATTCATTCAATAAAAGTTGAAAACTCTGAAAAAGCACGGTGGAAAACGAAAAGTTGAGAAAGCGGATTGTTAAAATATTCATTGACTTGAGGAGAAAATTGGTTTCGCCTGATGAAAGGCGTGCGTAAAATCAAAACCCCAGGTGAGTGATTTTTAATCCTTTAAAGAGTATGGTTGAGAATGTTCTCCTTGGGTTGAAGAATTAATATATTACCTGGTCAACATCTTGTTCTATTATAAAACCCCAGGTCGTAATCGTTAAGAAATTGAAGATAGGAAACTATATAAAAATGAGGTAAAAGACGGCTTTTCCACAGCTCTTTATGCATGAATGCCCGTTTTTCAACATTTTCCACAAAGGGAAGAGCCTCGTCTGGTGGAAAACGATGCATGAGAAGGAATTGTGGATAAAAATGAAGGGGAATAGTCGTTTTTTCACCTTTCAGCGAGGTGAAAAAGAGAATCGAGTGAAAGAGAGCTTTGAATTTTCGGATGCTTTCACTTGAGGATTATCCGTTCCTGTTCGAGCCTGTATAATGACGCGCAGCAGAAAAGAAAGAGAGAAGGTTTCCTTGAAATTCAGCATCAGCAAAAGCGAACTCCAGAATGCCCTCGCAATTGTTATCAAAGGTGTATCAACCCGCTCGACCCTTCCCGTTCTCTCCGGCATCTTGCTCGAAGCGACGGGTGACTCGCTCGTTCTTCAGGCGACCGACCTCGAGCTTTCCATCCAGTATTCGACGGCGGCGCTCGTGGAAGAGGAGGGAAAGGCAGTTGTTCCCGGCAAACTGTTCTCCGATATAGTGAAAAACCTGCCCGACGCTGCGGTTCACGTAGAGGCCGACGAGGAGAACGCGCTTATCACCTGCGATAGTTCCTCGTTCTCGATCAAGGCGCTCAACTTCGAGGATTTCCCCGGCTTCCCTCACGTGGAGGCCTCGCAGCGCATTGAGGTCCCCTTCACGAAATTTGCCGCGATGGTGAAAAAGGTTGCGCGCGCCGTTTCGAAAGATGAAAGCCGTGCGATTCTCACCGGCGCTCTGGTAACGCTCGAGGAGAACCACTTCAAGATGGTTGCGACCGACTCGTATCGTTTGGCCTTGGCCGAGGTTGAGCTCGCCGATTCCGCCGCTGATGAATTCGAGGCGGTGATTTCCGGCTCGTTTTTGCAGGATATCGCGTCCTTGCCGAAAACCGAGTCCAACGTTCAAATCGCGCTCGCCGAGAATCAGATTCTCGTCAGTTGCGAGGGCACCGTTTTCATCAACCGTCGAATTGAGGGTAATTTTCCCAACTACAAGCAGCTGCTTTCGGGGAAACATGGGACGCGCGCGAAAATCGACGTCAGCCACCTCGTCGCGGCGGTGAAGAGGACATCCCTTCTCGGTTCTTCTTCCACGCCGATCAAGTTTGATTTGAACGCGGCGTCTCAGACGGTTCAGCTGTCCGCCGCTTCCCAGGACGTCGGATCCGCTCAGGAGACGCTTTCCTGCTCCATCGAGGGTGACGACGCGGAAATCGCCTTCAACTTCGCCTATGTGCTCGACGGCCTTTCGTCGGTGTCGAGCGACTCGGTGTATCTGGAGGTGGGGACCTCCCGCGAACCGGGCATCTTCAAGGCGGAAGTTCCTGAGAACTTCCTGTATCTCGTCATGCCGGTGCGCATCTCGTGACGCTGTCCATCGAGCATATAGGGTTCACCAACTTTCGTAATTATGAGCGCTTCGAGCTGAACAATATCGGGGCGCTCACCTTGTTCGTGGGGCCGAATGCGGTTGGGAAGACGAACATCGTCGAGGGTATTCAGCTTATGACGGCGCTCTCCTCGTTTCGGCATCCGCTTATTAACCAGGTGATAAAACATGGGGAAAGCTATGCCCGCACCGAGGCGCGCGTAACGGGAGACGAACGGGTTCTCGATATCGTCATGCTGCTGGAAAGCCATAAGAGGAAGTACACGTTGAATGGTAAAGCGAGGCGGCCTGCTGATTTGAAGGGACTAATTCCTTCCGTGTCGTTTACGCCGGACGATCTCGATCTCGTGAAGGGATCGATGAGCGTCCGCCGCACCGCGATTGACGCTTTGGGATCGCAGCTCTCGCCGAATCATTACCTTATCAAGAAAGATTACGAGAAGGTCATCCGCTATAAGAATAGGCTCCTGAAGGAAGAAGCCCAGACGGCGCTCATCGACAGCATCAACGAGACGCTGGTAACCTGCGGCGCGCAGCTTGCGTGTTATCGTGCGGCGCTGTTTGCGAAGCTTGCGCCGGAGATTTCTCGTCGTTACGCCGACATCGCTCAAGGTGAGGGGCTGCAAGTGACGTATGCTCCTTCCTGGATGACCCCTGTTTCACGTGAAACACCGTGTGGGGTTGCTTCGTTTTCTCGAGATGAGGCGCGTGATGCGCTCGCTTCCGCCCTTGAAGCGCGCCGCGGCGAGGAGCTCGCCCGCCGAAAGAGCGTCGTTGGGCCTCACTCCGACGAGATCGGCTTCTACATCGAGGGAAAGAATGCGGGAAACTATGGAAGTCAGGGGCAGCAACGCTCTATTGTCCTTGCTTGCAAGCTTGCCGAGGCATCGATTATCGAGGATATGCTCAGTCAGAAGCCGGTGCTCCTTCTCGATGACGTGATGAGCGAGCTCGACGAGCGTAGAAGGCATGCACTGGTGGAATTTATCTCGGGAGATATGCAGACGTTTATCACGACGGCTAATCTCGCCTATTTCGATGATTCCCTTCTTAGGAATGCTCGTGTTGTGCAGTTGGGTGAGGAGGCGACACGTGGCTAGGATTGGGAAAGAGATGGCGCGGCTGTTCAGTTCGCTGCCGACTGACGAAAAGACGCTCATCGCTCGCCGGGCCGCCGAGGTTCGTACGATGTGGAAAGATGCGATCGAGTATGTATACAAGGAGAATGCTCCCTACGTCCTCGATCATGTGAACGCTGTCTATATAAAAGAAGAAGAAGGAATTCGCTCGCTGTATGTGTATATGGACGACGGGAATTTTCGTTCGGATGTCCACTGCCGGCAGCATCTGATTATGCTTCGGCTCCATGAGCGCTTCGGCGAGAGGATAGATGAGTTCAAAACCTACCCTTCCCGGTTCGACATGCGTAAGCGCCATCCTTACAGGGATGTGTGCGAAACGAAGTCTGAAAGTACTCGCTCGGTTCCGCTTTCTCCCGAGGAAAAAACTGAAGTTGAGCAGATGGTGTCATCTGTGGAGAACCCTTCGCTCAGGCGCGCGCTGGAAAAGGCGATGGTAACCGACAGGGAATGGAAGAAGGGTGAAAGGTCATAAATGGCGAAAAAATGCAGAATCATCCGTTAGAAGGCCTTAGAGACCGCTCAAACGCTTCGTTTTATTCTTCTATGGTACAATAGGTCAGTTCGCGTTTTGCGCGAAGCATCTTCCAAACGTACCGAAAAGGAGCATGTCAGTGGTTAACAAACCCGATCATTACGATGGTTCTGACATTCAAGTCCTCGAAGGTCTCGAAGCGGTGCGCAAGCGCCCTGGTATGTATATCGGCTCTACGGGCCCGCGCGGCCTGCATCATCTGGTGTACGAGGTCGTCGACAACGCCGTCGACGAAGCGCTTGCCGGCTATTGCGACTCCATCGAGGTATGGATTCATCCCGATAACTCGATCACGGTAGCCGACAACGGCCGCGGTATCCCGGTGGACATGCATCCGAAGGAGAAGATTCCAACGGTTGAGGTCGTTCTGACGATTCTCCATGCTGGCGGCAAGTTCGGCGGCGAAGGGTATAAGGTTTCGGGTGGTCTGCACGGCGTCGGCGTGTCCGTCGTTAATGCGCTCTCCTCGCGCGTCGAGGTCAACGTGAGGCGCGGCGGCAAGGAATATGAGATCGATTTCGATCACGGCCACACGAAGACGAAGCTCCATGAGATTGGAACAGCGGACCACACGGGAACGAAGGTTACGTTCTGGCCTGACCCCGAGATCTTCGCGGAAACCACGGTGTACGATTACGACACGCTCGCGGCGCGCTTCCGTGAGATGGCGTTTTTGAACAAGGGTCTCAAAATCACGATGCACGATGAGCGCGAGAATCCGAGCGAGGTTGTCTCCGGGAAGACCGCCGAGCCGCGCACTGAGGTGTTCCAGTTCATGGGCGGTATCATCGACTTCGTGAAGTACCTGAACAAGGGCAAGGAAACGCTTAACGAGCCCATTTATTTCTCGGCCGAAAATGCCGACGGAACGGTGGAAGTGGCCATGCAGTGGTCGACATCCTATTCGACGAACTCCGTCATGGCTTTCGCCAACAACATCAACACGCACGAGGGTGGCACGCATCTTGACGGCTTCAAGCAGGCCGTGACGCGCACGATCAACGACTATGCGCGCAGCAAGGGCATCCTGAAGGAGAAGGATTCCAATCTTTCGGGTGACGACACGCGCGAGGGTTTGGCGGCAATCATTTCCGTGAAGCTGCATGATCCGCAGTTCGAGGGGCAGACGAAAACGAAGCTCGGCAACACCGAGATCCGTCCGCTCGTGCAGAACGCCGTGACCCAGGGCCTTGCGGAATATCTGGAGGAGAACCCCTCCCCCGCTAAGAAGATTATTGGGAAGGCGACGCAGGCTCTGAAAGCCCGCGAGGCTGCTCGCAAAGCGCGCGAGATGACGCGCCGCAAGAACGTCCTCGACTCGTTTGCGCTGCCTGGCAAGCTTGCCGACTGTTCTTCCAAGAAGGCGGAAGATTCCGAAATCTTCATCGTAGAGGGCGATTCCGCAGGTGGCAGTGCCAAGCAGGCGCGCGACCGCAAGACGCAGGCGATTCTGCCGCTGCGCGGTAAGATTTTGAATGTCGAGCGCGCGGGCCTTCACCGTTCACTTTCAAGTGAGACGATCAGCTCGCTCATCACGGCAATCGGCACGAACATTGGAGAAGATTTCGACGCCGACCAGGCTCGCTACCACCGCATCATCATCATGACCGATGCCGATGTCGACGGCGCGCACATCCGCATCCTGCTGCTCACGTTCTTCTATCGTTATATGCCCGAGCTCATCAATCGCGGCTACGTCTACATTGCCTGCCCGCCGATTTTCGGCGTGAAGAAGAAAAATTCGCGTTCTACGAAGATCGAGCGCTACATCTACGACGAGAACGCGCTTTCGGAGACGCTCGCCGAGATGGGTGGTTCGGAAAAGTTCGACGTCCAGCGCTACAAGGGTTTGGGCGAGATGGACCCCGAGCAGCTGTGGGAAACCACAATGGAGCCCGCGACGCGCACGCTTCTGCAGGTCAATATCGATGACGCCGCCGAAGCCGAGCGCACGGTAAGTGAGCTTATGGGCGATCAGGTGGAACCGCGTAAGGAGTTCATCCAGAAGCATGCCCGCGACGTTCGCTTCCTTGATATTTAAGGCATCGAGCCTTACGGTGATTGAGCCTGAAATCTCGAAAGGATTCTAATGGCAGAAAATAACGACATGACCCCGCCGGAGGGGGAGCAGCCAGAGCGCGACGACGCGTTCGACGAGATGCTTTCCCGTGCCGAGCAGGACGCTGAGACCGAGGAAGGGGAAGAGGAATCGCAGGAAGATTCCGCCACTCCCGCCGTCGGCTCTGCAGTATCTGAAGAGCAGCTCGCGCAGTCGATGCTCGTCGACATGCCGACCGCCCACGGAGAGATCATCGAGGGCGCAAATGGCGGCGAAGGTACGACCGTTCGCAGTGCCTACCTGGGCAAAGAGATGCAGGCATCGTTCCTGGAATACTCCATGAGCGTTATCGTCTCGCGTGCGCTTCCCGATGTGCGCGACGGCTTGAAGCCCGTTCATCGCCGCATCCTCTATGCGATGAATGAGTCTGGCTACACCCCGAACCGCCCGCATATGAAGTCGGCACGTACCGTCGGCGACGTCATCGGCAAGTACCATCCGCACGGCGACTCCGCAGTGTACGACACGATGGTGCGCCTTGCGCAGCCCTTCTCGATGCGCGTGCCCTTAGTCGACGGCCACGGCAACTTCGGTTCGATCGACGGTGACTCCGCAGCAGCAATGCGCTACACCGAGGCGCGCCTCGACAAGGCCGCTATGGAACTCCTGCGCGACCTCGACAAGGAGACGGTTGATTTCCAGCCGAACTACGACGAGAGCCTCGAGGAGCCGAAGGTTCTTCCCGCGCGCTTCCCGAACTTGCTGGTCAACGGTTCGAACGGCATTGCCGTTGGCATGGCGACGAACATCCCGCCGCACAACCTCGGCGAGACGATCGACGCGACCTGCATGATGCTCGACAACCCCGACGTCACGACCGAGGAGCTCATGACTGCGCTTCCTGGACCCGATTTCCCCACTGGCGGCATCATCATGGGGAAGAAGGGCATTCTCGATGCGTATGAGACGGGCCGCGGCTCGCTCACCGTTCGTGCGAAATGCACGATTGAGGATCGCAAGAATGGCAAATCGTCGATCGTGGTCAGCGAGATTCCCTACCAGGTGAACCGCAAGCGCCTGCTCGAGAAGCTCGGCGAGCTCGTGCGCGACAAGAAGCTGCCTGAGATTTCCAACATTCACGACGCTGCGGACCGCCATGGCATCGACATCGTTATCGATTTGAAGCAGAATGCGCTGCCCCAGGTCGTGCTGAACAAGCTGTACAAGCACACGCAGCTGCAGGTGGGTTTCGGCGTGATCATGCTGGCGCTCGTCGACGGCGTGCCCCGCGTGCTTTCCTTGAAGGAGATGCTCTTCTACTACATCGAGCATCAGAAGGAAGTCATCGAGCGCAGGACGCGCTTCGAGCTGAAGAAGGCCGAGGAACGCGCCCATATCCTCGATGGCTACATCATCGCGCTCGACAACATCGACGAGGTCATCCATATCATCCGCTCGTCCCAGACCGACAAAGAGGCGGGAGCGCGCCTGACTGAGCGCTTTGGGCTTTCCAAGAAGCAGACCGACGCTATCTTGGAGATGCGCCTACGCCGTCTGACTGGCTTGGAGCGCGAGAAGATCGAGCAGGAGCTGGCCGACCTCCGCGAGAAGATCGCGTACTACAAGCGCGTGCTCGAGGACGAGGGCCTGCTCAAGCAGATCATCAAAGACGAGCTGCAGGAAATCAAAAAGAAGTTCGGCACCCCGCGCAAGACGCAGCTTTCGGGCGACGCGAAGGATATCGACGTCGAAGACCTGATCGCTGAGGAAAACGTGGTCGTCACCATGACGAAGGCGGGCTACGTGAAGCGTCTTCCCGTGACCACCTATCGCCAGCAGAAGCGCGGCGGCAAGGGCATGCAAGGCGTGAGCCTGAAGGACAATGACTACGTCGAGCACCTGTTCGTCGCTTCGACGCATTCCTATATGCTGTTCTTCTCGACCGCGGGCAAGGTATATCGCCTGAAGGTGTACGAGCTTCCCGAGGCATCGCGCCACGCCCGCGGCACTGCAATCGTGAACCTGCTGCCCCTGCAAAAGGGCGAGACGATTTCCGCCGTCATTGCGACGAAGGACTTCCCAGAGGACGAATATCTCATGTTCGCCACCGAGCAGGGCATGGTGAAAAAGACCTCGATGGACCTCTATGACCGCACGCGCCGTGACGGACTCATCGCCATCAACTTGAAAGAGGGCGACCAGCTGATCAGCGTTCGCCGGGTGGCAGTCGGTGAGAAGGTCATCATGGTATCGAGCGCCGGTAAGGCCATCATGTGGAGCGAGGGCGAAGTGCGCGCCATGGGCCGCGACACGATGGGCGTGAAGGGTATGACGGTGCCTGCTGACGCGCATGTGCTCGGCATGGAGATTGCCAAGCCGGGAAGCGACCTGTTCGTGATCACTGAGAAGGGCTATGGCAAGCGCACCTCGGTCGACGAGTATCCCGAGCACCATCGCGGCGGCCAGGGCGTGTTCACCATCACGATGACCGACAAGAAGGGTTTGCTGTCGGTGATGAAGATCGTGAAACCCAACGACGAAATCATGATCATCTCCGAGGAGGGCGTCGTCGTTCGCACTCCGGTGAGCGGAATCTCCGAGCTCGGACGCTCGACGCAAGGCGTTCGCGTGATGAATGTCGCGGACAAGGATCGCGTGACGGCTGTCGCCATCTCGAGTACTGGCAAGAAGAAGCGCGACCAGAAGGCCGAGGGAGACGACGTCGACGAAATCGACGAGATTGAGCTGGCCGATGAAGGGGAACTTGGCGAAGACGACCTCGATTAGGCGCAGGCGCTGCGCTCAAGCGGCATAAGTTGTTAATGAGGGGGCTTACGGCTGGCAGGCTGTAAGGCCCCTCATTCGTATGGCGGGCACGACAAGGACTGCTATCGATCCTGTGGCGGGATTCCCCTTCAGCATTTACGCTTGGAAGTCTTCAGGTGAGATGTTCTCAAGGAAGCTATGGAATTCCTCAATCTCGCTTTCGGATGCGTCTTCCCTGATGATGTAAGGGTAGCTTCCTTTATCGAGGGTTTTCTCGTCGATGTAGATGGGTGCATCTTCGCGTATGGCCAGTGCGATGGCGTCGCTCGGCCGGGCGTCGAGCTCGATCATCCGGTCGCCTTGCTTTAAGTAGAGCTTCGCGAAGAAAGTCGTTCCCTTCACATCGTTGATGACGGCGTGATCGATTCGCGCGTCGAGGTTAGTGAGCGCATCGAGCATAAGGTCGTGCGTGAGGGGCCTTGGGGTTCTCATGTGCTCGACGGCCATGCCGAGTTGCATGGCTTCAGCGGGCCCGACCCATACCGGCACGATGCGCGATTTCGTTCGCTGATGCTCCTCAGTTGGCTCCATGACCAGGGCTGCTGGTTGCATCGAATTCAAAACGATGAGGGTGAGAACTTTTAAAGGGATCATGCCGGCTCCTCAATAAAAAAACTTTTTTCAAATTCTAGCAGATTATGGGTTGACGATATCTGGTCGTCGGGTTACTATAATCAGGCACTTTTCAAGGGCCCGTAGCTCAGTTGGTTAGAGCGCACGCCTGATAAGCGTGAGG
>NZ_CAKUAL010000010.1 GCF_934636505.1 uncultured Ellagibacter sp. | reverse complement strand
ACCGTGGCGTGGACGAAGGCGGATATGCCGACGATGCGCGACATGATGCTGCGCGTGCGCGCCAGTTCGACCATGCCCCTGTTTATGCCGCCGACGACGATCGACGGACGCACCTATATGGACGGCGGAATGGGGACGAGCTGGGGGATTTGCCTCGATGCGGCGCGTCGTGACGGTTTCGAGCGCTTCTTCATCGTGCGGACGCAGCCGCGGGGGTATCGCAAAAAGCCTCTCGGGGCTTTGCCGCGCGCCGTGTTCCGCGCTGCCTTTCGAGGCCATCCCTTGGTTGCGGAGCGCACCATCGAGCGGCCTGCTCGCTATAACGCTCTGTGCGACGAGATTGAGCAGCTTGAACGTGCGGGTGCGGCGTGCGTGTTTTACCCCGATGAGATGCCGGTCGACAACAAGGAGACGAACTGGGAAAAGCTCTGCGCGTCATACGAAGCAGGCTATGCGCAGGCTCAGCGCGAGGCGGCTTCATGGGAGGCGTGGATCGGTGGCCGGTAGGCGATGTCGCAAGAGGGGGAGAGCAATGCCGATAATCACATTGGAGCAAACGGGCGACGCGGGTGCCGAGCGGGGCGGGGACTTCTCCCTGTTCACCCGCACGGCCGACGTGGAGCTGCGCGAGAGAGGGCTGTTCATCGGCGAGTCACTCAAGGTGATCGAGCGCGCGATGGCTGCTGGCGCCGTCCCGCGCGCGATGCTGCTTCCTGAAAAACTGCTCGAGGGCACGATGCCCGTCATTGAGCATGCGCTTGCGACAGATTCCTCGACGCCGATTTACGTCGCGCCGAAGGCGCTCTTCAAGGAAATTACCGGGTATGAGGTGGTCAGAAGCGCACTTGCCGTGTTCGAGCGCCCGTCTTTACCAAGTGTGACCGAGCTGCTGGACAATCTGGGCGCACGACGCGTGGCGGTGCTTGAGGACATTGGGAACTCGACCAACATCGGGGCGATATTCCGCTCGGCAGCTGCTCTCGGCGTCGATGCGGTGCTCGTGACCCCATCGTGCCACGACCCGCTTTTTCGTCGTGCGGCTCGCGTATCGATGGGGACGGTATTCCAGGTTCCCTGGACGCGCATCGGGAGCGTCCAGGCCTGGGCGGGGGAGGGCATCGCGCTCCTTCATGACCTGGGGTTCAAGGTCGCGGCGATGGCGCTGTCCGACGATTCAATCGCGCTTGACGATGAGGGTCTGCGAACTTGCGAGAAGCTCGCAATCGTCCTTGGGACGGAGGGCGAGGGGTTGGCGCAAGCCACGATCGACGCAAGCGATTACACGGTAAAGATTCCCATGGCCCACGACGTCGACTCCTTGAACGTCGCGGCGGCAAGTGCCGTTGCCTTCTGGGAGTTGCGCGTGCGGTAGGCTGGCGTTTATCGTGCCCTAGATGTTCGGTGCCGACTTATCTCAAGCGCTTCGAGAGTGGTTCGCAGGTAGTGAAACAGACCGCTGATCAGCACCGCAATGGAGGCATAGCTCATCAGCAAAAGATCGATCGGCGCGCCGTAGTCGGCAAATGCAAACTGAACTCTGCCAAACAGGTAGGCTGCGAAGTCAAGCTGGATGAAGGAATACGCACCGAAACAGGCGACCGCCGCGAACGAGAAGCGACATGCCCAGATGACATAGCGAGGCACATCTGACGCGTTTCTCTCCCCTCTGGTGCGTATGAGCCGACTGGGTCCCTTGATATGCAGCCCGACATGGGCAAACGCGAGCACGAATCCCCAGTACGAGCACAGCATGTGGATTCGACGCGCGACGGCGGCCCCTGGCAAAGCCGGCAGGAACCCGAAGGCGAACTTCGAGAGCACAAGAGCGCTTGCCGCCTGCCCGATAACGCACATGACCAGGCATGCGATAGCCATGAGGCGCAGCGCGCGAACCATATTACGGCGGCCGCGGAGAAGGGCCCTGAACCGACGCCGGTTCAGGATGGCGTGAGCCGTGACGGCGGCGAACAGGCTCGCCCCCAAGTACTCATGCGCGGCCTCCTGTACAAGAGCTGTGGCCATCACGGCGATGAGCAGCCCTGCGAGCGCGGCATCCACTGCAATGGCGATCGGGCTGCGGTTCTTCACGGGAAACGGCCCTTTCCTAGTACGAAGCGTAACGCTGGTTGCGGTCGAGGGCGTCGATGGCGGCCATCTCATCGGCGGTCAGGCTGAACCCGAACACGTCGGCGTCCTCGCGGATATGGTCGGGATTCGAAGAGCCTGGGATGCAGACGTTGCCCGATTGCAGGTGCCAGCGGATGACCGCCTGTGCGGGGGAGATGCCGTGGTTGCCAGCGACCTCGGCGACGATGGGGTCGGCGAACAGGGTGCGGCAATCGGCCTTGCCGCACAGCGGGAACCACGATTCCAGTATCGTGCCCGCTCCAGCGATGGCCTCCTTGACGCTGCGCTCCTGGAAGTAGGGCTGCGTCTCGTTCTGCAGTACGGCCGGCGGGATGGACGCCATGTCCAGCATGCGCGCGAACCCGCTCTCGTAGAAGTTCGATATGCCGATGCAGCGGATCTTGCCGGCCGCCACGGCGTCCTCCATCGCGCGGTAGGCGTCCTCGTCGCTGGCGTCCTCGTGGTGAAGCAGCATGAGGTCGACGTAGTCTTGCCCCAGGCGCTGGAGCGACCCGTCGATGGCCGCGGCGGCGTTGGCGAAGTCGGCGGTCCACAGCTTCGTGGTCAGGAACACCTCGTCGCGCGGCACGCCTGCGCGGACGATGCCTCGCCCCACGCCTTCTTCGTTGCCGTAGATGCGCGCGGTGTCGACGAGGCGCGTGCCCGCCATGAGCGCCGCGTAGACCGATTCCTCGGCCTGTGCGCTCGACAGGATGTAGGTGCCGATGCCAAGCGCCGGCATCGCGACTCCGTTGTTGAGCATCACCGTGCGTGCGCTCAAATCGAAGGAAGGGCTGTAAGCGGAAGGCGTGAGCGCGTTCGATGCGCTCGTCGAGGCCGAGTTGTTCGCAGCGTCGCTTGCCGAAGGAGTTGAGTCTGCGGCAGCCGACGAGTCGCCTGCCGTCTGCTCCGATGCGCAGCCCGCAAGGCCGAGCGCGGCGGCCGCGCCGAAAGCAAGCGAGCCCTTCAAAAACGATCTTCTGTTCATTGTGTTGTTCATTTCACCAGTCCAATCTCCTTGCTGGGTGGGACAATCAGAGGGTTAGGGAATCGAGATTCTTTGCCGCGTCGTGGTCAGCATCTCGCCCGAGTTCGAGGCGTCGTCGCGGTGAGGCTGTCGTATTCGTGAGCTGCCGGCGATGGAGCCCTTCTCGATCTGCCCCTCGCGCACGCCCCGATCGGTTGTTTCCCATGCTTGCTAGCTCAAGCTTGCAAGCCAGTTGTCTATCTGCGACTCTGCGGTGTTTCGGTCGTTTTGCGCCGTGGTGCCCGACATGGTGAGGCCGCTTGTCACGGTCGCACCTGCGCATTTCCGAGCGACGGTCGCGAACATGCCGGCCTCGCCGCTTCCCGCATGTGTGTTGAACGGGCAAATCGTCTTGCCGCCCCAGTCGAGCGCCTCGATGGCGGTGTAAACTGGCATGGGCATGTCGCCCCACCAGCACGGAAAGCCGAGGTACACGGTGTCGTAGCCCGACAGGTTCGGCATCTCTGCCAGCTCGGGGCGCGCGCCGGAGTTCTTCTCATCGACCGCTTCGTCGCAGCACGCGTCGTAGGCATCGGGGTAGGGCTCCGCGCGTTCGATTTCGAACAGGTCGGCACCGGTCTTTTCGGCGATCATTCGGGCGAGCACCATGGTGTTGCCCACCTCCACCGTGCCCACGCCGTAGTTTTCGCCGGCGCGGGAGAATACGAGTACGAGTGAAGTGCCACTCGAGGCGGCTGGTGCTGCCGAAGTGGAGGGCTTAGATGTCGCATCGCCTGATGGAGTGCCGCCCGACGACGCACTCGCCGAGATCGACGCGTCCGTCGCGTTCCTGCTCTCGCTGCAGCCTGCGAGCCCCGTCGCCGCGCCGAGCGTCGAGAGTCCCGTGATTTGGAGGAATCTCCGTCGAGTCAAAGTGTTCATACCGCTTTCCTTTCCTTCGTTTCCTTATTTATGTGCCCCTGGCTGCAGTCTCCAACAGCAGCAGGAAGACACGTTTTCGGAACCTGCCTTTTCAGCTCGTTTAAGCCTTCGCTTCTGCAATTCGCTGCGCCATGTCCTCCCTTCTTTCTTTCGCGTTTTGGCTGTTCAAACGTACCCAAAGAGCGATGGCCGTTAACGCCGTCGCGGATTCCATGATGGGCTGCGCAAGCATGAGACCGTATATTGGCCAGATGGCGTTCAGCGCGATCATGAGGGGAAGGTCGACCGTTCCTTTCCTCAGGACGGATACGATCAAAGACTGCTTGGAGCTGCCCGTCGCCTGAAACGCCGAGTTCAGCGCGAACTCCAGCACGATGGCCGGCAATGCCAGGATGCGCAGACGAAGAAAAGCGGCTCCGAAGGCGACGGACTCGGCGTCGGAGACGAACAGCGACACCAGCGGCTCGGCAAGGGCTTCATAGATGACGAGCACGAAGGCGGCCGCTACGAGGGCGATCGTGAGGACGAAGCGCATCGTCGCGCGCATGCGGGCTCGATTGCCGGATTTCGAGCAGTAGGCGATGAGCGGCACCACGCCGCTTGTCACGCCCATGATCAGCTGGAACGGGACAAGTTCAAGCTTTTGCACCACGCCCAAGCCGCTCTCTGCCGTCACGGGCGCGGCCGAGAGCAGTCCCACCAAAACACCGTTCGACAGCGAACCAAGCGCGATGATCGCGGCAGCCGGAAAACCGACGGCGAAGATCTCGCGCAGATCGGCGCCGGCGGGGCGGCCCGGCCTCGCCGCAATCGGGACTTGAAGTCTTTTGCGGTTTCGGATGAAGTACCCGATGAAGAACAACATGCTCGCTGTGTTTGCAATGGCTGTCGCAAGGGCTGCTCCGGCGACTCCCAGGTCAAGCCCGAAAATGAACACTGGGTCCAACGCGATGCACATAAGAACGCCCATGCACATGCCCGTGCTCGCAACCCCGGGCTTCCCCTGCGCCTGCAGCATGGAGGCCAGAACGAGTCCCGTGACGGTGGGCAGCGCTCCGGCGGACGCGGCGAACCAGAGGAAGGCGCGGGCATGCGGCATGACGGCTTCGGGCGTCCCGAGCAATCTTAGCAGCGGCTCGGCGCAAAGCAGCAGGATCGCGCCTGCGACAAGGGAAAACGCTGCGGCAAGCCACACCGACGTGGTTGCCACGCGTCGGGCGCGCTGCTCGTCGTGCGCGCCGAGGCTGCGGGACACGAGGCTTCCGCCGCCGACGCCGAACAGATTGGAAACCGCGTTCAGCAGCATGTATATCGGGAACGTGGCGGTCAGGGCAGCCACCTGGGCGGGATCCCCCGTCTGCCCGATGAACCACGTGTCTGCCATGTTGTACGCCAGCACCACAAGCTGGCTTGCCACCGCCGGCAAAGCGAGGCTTGCCACGGCGCGCGGGACCGGTGCCCGCTCGAACAGGTCGGTGGAATCGAACTTGTTCTGTCGATGGTTCCGAAATCGCCGTAGAGGGTTTCGATGTTTTTCTGCTTTGTCGCCTGTGAGCTGATCGTCGGTTTGCATGATTGAGATGCTCCTGATATGCCACGGTAGTTGCTTATTTCTTACGAATGGCATAACATCATGAAGAACGGGTTCTCGCAATGGACTCGCATGCTCAAATCGTGGCTTATGACCGCGCTTTAGCGTAATCAGTGGCTTAAAGAGAGGTGGGTGCATGGCCGAGATGCCAGATGGCCGGAAGAAAACGGATTTACGCGTTGTGAAGACGCTCGATGCGATTCGCACGCACTTCGAGCGGCTCGTCTGCGAGTGCGGCTACGACAAGCTCACCGTCGCGAGCCTGTGCGAGTCGGCCCGCATCAACAAGAAGACGTTTTACCGCCACTACAAAAGCCTCGACGATCTGCTCGCCCAGGTTCAGCATGAGTTCGCAAGCGAGTACGTAGAGCTTACCGGCCATTTGAGGATTCCCGAAGATGCCGGCGAGATAACGCGCCGCTTCATCCTCTATTCGTGCGAAACGGGCGCAAGAAGTCCCTTTTATGAGGCTGTGACCTGCAGTTCTGCGTTCAGCAGCATTCAGGCATCGATGATTGACAACGTTCTTGAGTCGCGCCGCGTCTCGCCTGGCGGGTTCGGCGCGCTGTCGGCGGAAGAGGCGTCCGTCGTCATTTCCTTCCTGCAGCAAACCGGCATAAACGCCTACAGGCAATGGGTTGCAGATGGCAAGCGGCTTTCTCCGGAAAGACTGGCTAGCTTGACGGCAAGTCTTGTCGAAGGCGCCCTGGAGGGGGTCCTCCAGTAAGCAAGTGGGACAGGGGTCGGGTGATTTGTCCCACTTGGCGCTTTCGGGAAGGGCTCGCGCGCCTGAAAGCGGGGGAGTTGGGAGCCCGCCACTGGGTGTCTTACCAGTTCAGAGCTTCTTTTGCTGGTAGAGTCCGTGCTGTTCGAAGCCAAGGCTCGCGTAGTACTCGCGCGTTCCTACGGCGCTGATGACGTTTATGCGCTCGTAGCCTGCCTCTCGCGCGATATCGCATGCCCGAGCGACGAGCTTGCGGCCCAGCCCCGTGTGCTGGGCTCCCGTGCTTGCATGCCCGAGCGCGGCGACGGCGCCGTACACGTGCACCTCGCGGATCATGGCCTCGCCTGCAGCTAGAGGGAAGGCGTCGTGAGCGGAGCGTTCTGCTTGCGCGCTTGCGCTTGCGGGCGCAATATCTCGTGGGGCCTGGTGAGAGGTGGCCTTGCCTTCGAATGGCATCGCCTCGCACCCCGTTGAGCCGATCGCCCCGCGCTCGTTTTCCGCTTCCGCGCGTGCAGCTGCGATCGCATCGGCTTTCGGCAGCGACAAGCGCAAGAAACCTGCAATTTTCCCTTCGGGCGTTACCCATTGCAGGAAACGCTCGCTCGACACGGTGGTCTCATAGGGGAACTCGACGAGCTCAAGCTTGCTCAGGTTTGCTTTGTGCGTGCCAATTTCGCGCGTCCTGATTTCGGCCACCGCAGCCTCGCGGCGCGCCAGCTCGCTATCGACCATCTGGCGCAGGTTCACCTTCTTGTTGCCCGCCATGATATCGTGCGAGGAGATGTCGCGGATCATGCGCGACACGCGCACGTAAGGAGGCGTGACCTGCATGTTTGCAACCAGAACACCAATAAGCTCCTCCTCGGCGTAGGGTCTCCACGTGCTGTTTCGCCAGTGTTCCACAAGACCCGTGCCGTCGACGAGCGCGCAAGGGTACATTTTCACCTCGTCGGGGAGGAAGCGCCTGTCGGTCACGAGCGCACGGTACCCCGCGACATCGCTCTCAGGCGTGGCCCCGTAAAGGTTGGCCATGAAGTGCGCATGGATTTTGAAGCCAAACAGCCTTGCGAGCTCGAAGGAGCGCCCGATGCGATCGAGGGAGATGCGGCGTAGGTTCGCATCGAGTATGTGCTGGTCAAGGCTTTGAATTCCGATTTGAACCTTCGTTGCGCCGAGTGCCCGCATCTCGGTGAGCGCTCCGGGGGTGATGCAATCGGGGCGTGTCTCGATGACGAGTCCCACCGAGCGATGCGCGGCCTGCACGTTGAGCGCATGCTCGAGGGTGACGTCTGCGAGCGCGGCCGTCTGGCTGTTGCTCGCCTGCCGCCAGCCCGCATCGTCCCCGTAGAGTTCGCGGACTGCTTGGTTGTAGGTGAGTTCGCCGCAAGTGACCCGCGCCTGCTCGTCGCGAGTAAATGCGGCAAGGTCGTCTCTCTCGCTTTTGATGCCGCATTGCTCGTAGAAGGCGCGCCGCTCGGCGATGCTTGTCCGTTGCACGTTTGCGTCCGATGCCTCGTTCAGCGCGCGGAAAAGCTCGCGCATGAACCAAAAACGGTACGCGCGCGGATAATCTGTCCAGGTGCCGCCGAGGACGATGAGCTCGACCTTGTCGGTCGTGTGTCCCATGTCGGTGAGCGTGCGCAGTCGCAGCGCCACCTGAAGATAGGGATCGAACCAGTTGCGCTCGGCTCGCTGGCAGGCAGGCTCATCTGCCAGATAGCTTTTCGGCATGCGGATGTCGTTCGGGCAGTAGAGGCAGGCGCTTGCGCAGGGCCACGGCTTGGTGAGCACCGTTACGGTCGCCACACCCGATGCGGTGCGCATGGGCTTCATCCGCAAGGTGCGCACGAGAAGAGCCTCGAGCTCGTTGTCGATGCTCCAGCTGCGCCACAGGTCGGGATTGCGTTCCTTCGTTTGCTGGTAAAAGGGGAGGAGCTTCTTCTTTGCCACCGCGCGCACGGGTCCTCGTAGCTCGCGGTTGCGCGCGCGGATAATCCGGTCGAGTGCGTTCGCGTCGAGCGGCTGACCCTGCTCTTTCAGGGCTGACAATATGGTTTCGAGGGTTTTCTGCATAAGCGGCATTGTACGCTATGCGGACCCGGCGCGCGCTGGCGGATCGCCGGCCCGCTGCGGACGGCGAATTGCGTCGCGAAGCGATACAATGCACGGGATGACTTATGGATACTGAAACCGCCCGAAAACTGTGCGACATAACCTCAACTTTCTACCGCGGGAACGCCCCGTCGTTCTCGTCGACCCGCCGCGCTTCGTGGGCGGGTTGGAGGCGCTGCCTCGACGAGATGGGGATCGGCGCTGAGCCGTCGTCGGATGCGAGTGCGGCTTTCCCAAAGGGTGCGCTTCTCGAAGGCGCCGCTTTCGCCGCTGGCCAAATTCCTCGCGATCCGCTGCGTGTGCTCGATGTGGCGTGCGGCAACGGGCGCTTCCTTCGCTTTCTGCAAGAGGCGCTGCCCGGTGCGGCGATAGCCTACTTCGCGGTGGACGATTGCGAGCAGCTTGCGCGCGATGGGCTCGCAAGCGATGCCGACAACGTTGCCTTCCAGAAGCTTAATATCGCAAACTCGCTGATAGACGCTTCGATTGAGCGCGCAATCGAAGCGCCGCCTGTCGATATGGCGGTGTGCTTCGGATTCTTCCACCACATTCCTGGTGCCGATTCGCGGGCGGCGCTTCTGCGGGCGCTCGTCAAGAGCGTGCGTCCCGGCGGGCACGTGGCGGTGTCGCTTTGGCAGTTCGCGAAGAGTCCCGAGCTTGCAGCAAAGGCAGTAGAAACGACGGCGAAAGCTCGCGTGGAGTATGGGCTGCCCGCGCTCGATGAGGGCGATTACCTGCTTGGATGGCAGAACAGGCAGCATGCATACCGCTATTGCCACACCTTCTCGGATGGGGAAGTGGCCGACCTCTCTCGTGCCGTCGACGGCTGGGCAAGCCTTGTTGCTCGGTTCGAAGCGGACGGCCGGACGGGCACCCTGAACAGCTATCTTGTGTTTCGCCGTCGGGCTTAACCGTTGTCATGACCTATGCTCCGCGGCCAATCGCGGACTTGGCATCGAGAATGCGGGGTTTCTCGTTTAGTAGCCAAAAGGTGCTTTGCTAGCTGCGATACTCGCAGTTCAGCGGGCGATTCTTCCACGGTTCCGTTTGACAGGCTCGCTGGATTCCCAGCTTGTGGTGGTCGCTGGCCCGTCGGCGACGGACTCGTCGAGGGCGGAGTCGGCGGCAGCAGCAGCGGCGCCGCCTCCCTTGTCGCCAAGCTGAGTTGCCGCGATGGAGGCGAAGATGAGCACGAATCCCAACGCCATTCTCGGCGTGAGCGCCTCGCCGAAGAATGCCACGCTGAACAGGGCGCAGAACACGCTTTCAAGCGAGCAGAGCAGGCCCGCCTCGGAAGGGGACACATGTGCCTGTGCTGTGTTCTGCGCCACGGCTCCAAAGGCCGCCGAGAGGACAGCAACATAGGCCATGGCGCCGATGAACTCGGGAGTGGTCACCTGCGCCGCCGTTGGCATGGGCTGCGTGGTCAAAGCGAGCAGCAGGGCCAAGATACCGCTGGTGAATTGCTGGACGACGGTGGTGGTCAGGATATCGTTGTCGCGCATGACCAGACCGATGATCACGATTTCGGCGCCGTAGAGGAACGCCGAGAGAATGCTTATGCCGTCTCCCAGGCTGATGGAGAAGCCGTCGGTCAATGACACCATCCCGATGCCAATGGCGCATATTGCCGCGGAGATAAACACTTTGGCGGACGGGCGGCGGTGCGAGACCACCCACCAGATGAACGGCACAGTAAGGCAATAACATGCGCTCAAAAAGGCGTTCTTCGATGGTGTCGTCATACCCAGGCCCAGAAACTGAGTCCAGAACCCGAGGAACGTGGCCACGCCTATGATCATGCCCGCCTTCAGCGTCTTTCGACAGAAATTTCGCTTGATATGGGGAAATAAAATGATGAGCAAAACGATGCCCGCCCCAAAGAAACGGATGGCGGTGAACCAGGTGGCGCCAACGGTGGCGATGGCGCTTTTGCCGATCACGAAGCCGAGGCCCCAGATGGCGGCGGCCGTGGCGAGGATGAGTCGATAAACGTTCGTCGGATATGGTTTGTCGAGGATGCTCATAATTGCTTGTGCTCCTGGCAACTCGGAGAAATGATACGGCTAGCATGGAACTAGGATGCCAGCCACCTCTTCAATTGAGCTTGCGAAATGAACTCCCTGCCGCTTGCGCGGCGAGGAGACCCCATATTTCCCGTGCGGTTGAAGAGGGTATGTGGGCTATCGTAGAAGCCATTCGAATTGAACATTATGCACGGTGCGCCCAGAGGTTCAAGTGATATGAGGGAAATGACCTTGCTCGTGCCGTTTACGACAGGATTGGCTTTGTCGCATGGTTCGAGGCGGGCGGCGGGACGGGCACCCCGAACAGTTTCTCGTGTTTCGCTGCCTCTGAGGAGCGAGACCCTTAGTTGACCACCGCCCAAGCACTCGAGGAGGGAAGGCTCTGGGGTGCGGGAATCGACGTGTTCGAGGACGAGCCGATTGATTTCACGCACCCGATCATGCGTGCGCCGCATACAGTGCTCACCTCGCATGCGGCGTATTGGTCGGAGGAATCGGGTCGGGAGCTTCGCGAGCGAACGATGCAAAGCGCCATCGACGTCGTATGCGGGCGCCGTCCAGCCGATTGCTTGAATGCCGACGTTTTCGATAGGCTATCATAGGGCCGTGCCCGCCCAGCTCGCGACGTCGCGTGCTGCGGGCCCTAACCTCCGTCGCGCTGGAATCCTCCAACGCCTTGAGCCTGCATAAGGAAAGGATGTCCTATGAACGTGGTTTGCTTGGATTTGGAAGGTGTGCTTGTCCCCGAGATTTGGATCGCGTTCGCCAAGGCGAGCGGCATTCCCGAGCTTGAGCGAACGACGCGCGACGAGCCCGACTACGACAAGCTCATGAACTTCCGCCTGGACATCCTGCGCGAGCATGGACTTGGCCTGGCCGAGATCCAAGACGTGATCGCCACAATCGACCCAATGGAGGGCGCCCGCGAGTTCCTCGATGCGCTGCGCGAGAAGACGCAGGTCATCATCATCTCCGACACCTTTGAACAGTTTGCGCAGCCGCTGATGCGCAAACTCGGCTGGCCCACCATCTTCTGCAACTCGCTCGAGGTGGCAGAGGACGGCGCCATCACCGGTTACAAGATGCGCTGCGACCAGACGAAGCTCACGACCGTTCGCGCGCTGCAGAGCTGCGGGATGGAGACCATCGCTGCGGGAGATTCGTACAATGACCTGGGAATGATTCGCGCAAGCAAGGCGGGCTGGCTGTTCAAGGGCGCGCCGTCGACGAAGGCCGAGAACCCCGATGTCCCCACGCTCGAGGAGTACGACGAGCTGCTCGCCGCGATCGAGGCTGCGCTGTAGGAAGCCACCAAGGTCCATCGGTGCGAAAGCGGCATTTGGCGACGCGTTTGCACCGATGGACCATCGTATTCTCTAGTTCTTGGGCTGCGGAGGCTGCGGGGGGCTCCCATGCGCGCTATTCAGCCACGTGCAGGTCAAGCTCCTGGATATACGAGCCGTTCTCGTCCGATTCGAGCACAGCATACGCAACGGCCGGCGTGACGTTCACGCCGCGCAGAAACTCCAGATAGCGCAAGGGAAAGGTTGTCGAGTCCTCCTCATCGCTGTCGACCATCGTATCGCAGCCCGCCGTGGCGAGCACGGGGCGCGCCACCTCGCGGTCGGGGCCGAACACCTTTGCCGTCTTCAGGAAGAAGTCCCCCTCGTCGAAGGTGAAGCAGGGGTGCACGTGCGCGGCGCGCTCGTTTCGCTGCCGCATCTCGCTTCGATGCTTGTTATCGAGCGAGCAGTAGTGCATGCCAAACGAGAACCCCTGGTCGTGTGCCCATATCATCAGCGAGAGCGCAAGCTGCTCGCTGCCGGCGATGGGAAGGCCGCCCGAGTAGCCGTAGTCGTACATCACGTCGAAGGGCGGGTTGCGCACGACAAGGCCGCGACGCGCGAACTCGTCCCAGCTGTGGAAGGGGAAGCAGAACTCGAGCATGTTGATCCCGCGGATGCCGATCTCCTCGAAGCTCGCGAGCAGCTCTTTCATGCGCGCCTCGGTGCCGGGGATGATGGGCATCTCCACCATGACGTCGGGAATGTAGCGCTTCGCCAGGCGCATCGCGTCGAGTACGCGCTCCTGCATGGGCTCGGGGTCGAAGTCCTTCACGCTGAAGCGGATCTCTTGCAGCCCCGCGTCACGCAGCGTTCGCGCCATGTCCCCCGTCAGCAGGTCGCCCGAGGTATACATGCGCTTGTGCGCCTCGGGGAAAAGCTCGCGCGCGCGGTTGAGAAACGCGATTGACGCGTCGAAGCTCAAAAGCGGCTCGCCTCCCGTGAGCCCGATGACGGCGAGGCCGTTTTTGTAGGTTTCAGCGGCGCGGGCGAGGCCCTCTTCCCATGGGCAGCCCTCGCGGACGAACTTGTCGTAGTCCGCCTGGTTGTGGTTGAAGCAGAAGTAGCAGTCGCGGTGGCACTTGAACGTGGTGGAAAACGTTTCGGAGCCTTTGTTTCCCGTGCACTCGATGCACGCTTTCGAGATCCAGCCCATGCGGATCGATGCGCCCGCGTTGCGGAACTCGGCGCCCCGTTTCTCAAGCTCGCCGCGCAGCTGGGCGATCTCGGCATCGGATGATCCTCCGGGGGCGAATTCCACGCCATGCTCGGCGAGCGCGCGAAGGTAGGTCTCGCGGACCTCGTCGTAGTGGCGCAGTGCCGCGCGAAGGGAATCGTTGCCTGCCAGGGTGCCTGCGTTCATGAAGTCACATCCAAGTCGTCGTCCGGTTGCATCTGTCTTGCGATTATAGCCGACCTTGCTCGCTTGCGCCCTTCCCGATAATTTGACGTCTTCTGAGACAACTTTGGGACGGGCAAATGTCATAATCGACGTGATTTTTGTAACGAACGCTAGTTTACCTGGGGAAACAAAGAAGTATAATCATTATGGTAACTGAGGTATAAAAGGGAGGGTGTCCCGTGGCGGCCAATTTGCAAAAACTCAAGCTCCTCTACATCGCGCAGATGCTCGTGGAGGAGACCGACGCTGTCGCCGGCTTGACCATGGCGCAGATTCTCGAACGCCTCGAGGCTCACGGTATCACGGCGGAGCGCAAGTCGGTCTATCGCGACATCGAGTCGCTGCGGGAGTTCGGCCTCGATATCCAGACGTTTCAGCGGGCACCGCTCGAGTATGCCCTCGTCACGCGATCTATCGAGCTCGACGATCTGATGCTTATCGTGGACGCCGTGCAAAGCTCGCGCCATTTGACGCAGCGCAAGTCCGATGCGCTCGTCCGCTCGATCAAACGCCTTGCGCCCAAGCGCGAGCGCGACTTGCTCGACCGTCACCTTTCCGTGAGCGGGCGCATCAAAATTCAGGGTGATTCGCTGCTCTACAACGTTGACCACATCCTGGAGGCGATCGCGGGCAAGCGCAAGGTGTCGTTCCGCTATTTCAGCTACAACGCCGCGAAAGAGAAGGTCATGCGCCGCAGCGGCGAGCGCTACGTGGAGACGCCTGTGGAAATCATCGTGAACCAAGGCGTGTACTACCTGGTCACTTACAATCCTGAAACCGACACCTTCGAGGGCTTTCGCGTCGGGCGCATGGATTATGTGGAAGTCTCCGAGGAGCGGGCGGCGAAGGTTCCCCGTCAAAGCGATTTCTCGGTCGAGCGGCTCGACAATGCGGTCGTCGGTGCGGCTGGCGGTGCGTTCGTCGACGCGACGCTTATCGCCGATGGCCATGCCATGAACGCCGTCGTCGACCGCTTCGGACGCGACGTCGCCTCCACCGACCTCGGTGACGGCACGGCGCGCATCGAGGCCCGGGTTGAAGAGGGCCCTGCGTTTTACGGATGGCTTGTCCGGTGCAACGGCACGGTCCGCATCGAGGGGCCGGAGTCGCTCGCGGAGAGCTACAAGCAGTATCTGCGTGCCATTCTTGAGCAGTGTTAGCATCATTCGGCTGCGCTGCGCTACACTTCGAAGAACTGAATGCGAATTCGCGGTGACTGAGTCGGGCGGGCCAGCAGGTCCGCCCGTTTTGTCGCGCGGGCGAACCTGTACGAGGAGCGATTTTTGTCTGAACGAACCAACGACGGCGTATCTGTCCACGTCACGACCCCCGAGAGCGAGGTCGCGCAGCTTGCCGACGCATCCCGCGCGCATGAGCCTGGAGAGCTCGGCGCGCTTGCCTGCAAGCTCTACGATGAGAACCCTAACCTTACGGAGGAAGAAGCCTACGAGGCGTTCATCGGCTGGGTCGAATCGCGCGGCATCGAGCTGTGGCCCCATCAGGAAGAGGCCCTCATGTCCATCATGGTCGGCGATCACGTGATCTTGGGAACGCCGACCGGCTCGGGCAAGTCGCTCGTCGCGCTCGGCATGCACTTCATCGCGATGTGCTTCGGCGAGCGCTCCTACTACACGGCGCCCATCAAGGCGCTTGTAAGCGAGAAGTTCTTCAACCTGGTGGACATCTTAGGCCGCGAGAACGTGGGCATGATCACGGGAGATGTGCACATCAACACGTCGGCCCCGGTCATCTGCTGCACGGAGGAGATCCTCGCAAATCAGGCGCTCGCCGAGGGAAAGGACGCCCCCATAGAGAGCGTCGCCATGGACGAGTTCCACTTTTTCTCCGACTCCGATCGCGGTTGGGCTTGGCAGGTGCCGCTGCTTGCGCTTCCCAATGTGCAGTTTCTGCTGATGAGCGCCACACTTGGCGACGTTGACCAGATTGCAGGGCTGCTCGAGCGCCAGACGGGCAAGGACGTCTCCCGCATCATCGACGCGCCGCGCCCGGTTCCGCTTTCCTACGAGTACGCGCTCACGTCGCTTGAAGGCACGGTCGAGCT
The DNA here is from genome assembly GCF_934636505.1 of uncultured Ellagibacter sp. Taxonomy (GTDB): domain Bacteria; phylum Actinomycetota; class Coriobacteriia; order Coriobacteriales; family Eggerthellaceae; genus Ellagibacter. The sequence goes on along the minus strand of NZ_CAKUAL010000010.1, from coordinate 32,032 downwards.
CGCGCTGCGAAAAGGGGAGGGTCCGCTCTACATCGTCCACTTCTCGCAGGACGCGGCGCTCTCGAGCGCGTCGGCGCTGGCGAGCTACGGCGTGGCGACGAAGGAACAGCGTGAGGCGGTGAAGGAGGCCATGAAGGGCGCGCGATTCACCACGGCGTTCGGCAAGACGTTGAAGCGCCTGCTCGGCTGCGGCGTCGGCGTGCATCACGCAGGAATGCTGCCCCGTTATCGCTTGCTGGTGGAAAAGCTCGCCCAACAGGGCGTTCTCCCCGTCATCTGCGGAACCGACACGCTCGGCGTGGGCATCAACGTGCCCATCCACACCGTCGTGCTCACCGCGCTCACGAAGTTCGACGGCCACAAGATGCGCCGCCTGCGCTCGCGCGAGTTCCACCAGATCGCGGGGCGCGCGGGACGATCGGGCTTCGACACCGAAGGCGTGGTCATCGCCGAGGCGCCCGAGCACGAGATCGAGAACCACAAGGCCGAGGTGAAGGCCGCAGGCGATGCGAAGAAGCTCCGAAAGATCAAGAAGAAGAAACCGCCCGAGAACTTCGTCAACTGGAACGAGGACACCTTCAACCGCCTGGTGGAATCGGTTCCCGAGAAGCTCACGCCCCGCATGCGCATCACCCACTCGATGGTGCTTGCCGAGGTAGAGCAGGGGGGCGACGCCCGCGCCCGCGTGGAGGAGCTCATTGCCGACTCGCTGCAAACCGACGAGGAGAAGGTGGCGCTCTCGCAGCGTGCCGACGAGGTGTTCGCCACGCTCATCGCCGCGGGCGTGGTGGTGAAAGAGGATCTGCCCGACGGGGGCGCAAGCTACTACGTGACGGTCGATCTTCCTGAAGACTTTGCGCTTGACCAGCCGCTTTCTCCCTTCTTGCTCGCGGCTTTGGAACTTTTGGACCCTGAAGACGACGACTATGCGCTCAATGTGGTGTCGATGGTCGAGGCGACGCTTGAGGACCCGCGCCAGGTGCTGCGTGCCCAAGAGCGCCGCGCGCGCGACCGCGCCATGGCTGAGATGAAGATGGACGGCGTGGAATACGAGGAGCGCCTCGAGCGTATCGCGGACGTGACCTACGAAAAGCCGCTTGAGGACTTGCTCGACGCCGCCTTCGACAAATACTGCGAGGGCGTGCCGTGGGCGCGCGACTTCTGCCTGCGCCCGAAGTCGGTGCTGCGCGACATGCTGGAGAGCGCCGCGGACTTCAAGGGGTATATCCAGAAGCTGGGGATCACGCGCTACGAGGGCGCGCTTCTCAGGTATCTGTCCGAGGCGTTTCGCGCCCTCGACCGCACGGTTCCCGAGGGCAAGCGCGACGAGCGGCTTGAGGACATCGTCGCTTGGCTGGGACTTGTCGTGCGCTCGGTCGACTCGAGTTTGGTCGACGAGTGGGAGAACGCGGGCGCCGCGCTCGATGCTGCGCCGCCTTCGCCCGAGGACGAGCCGGTGGTGCGCGATCGTCGCGGGCTTACTGTTCTTGTGCGTAACGCCCTGTTCAGCCGCGTGCGTGCGGCGGCGCACCGCGACGTTGCGACGCTTGGCGAGATGGATGCGGACTGGGGCTTCGGCGAGCGCGCCTGGGCTGTGGCACTCGACGAGTTCTACGACGCCCACGAAGAGGTGCTCCTCGATGCGGATGCGCGCTCGAAAGCTTACCTTGTGCTCGATGAGTCCGACGAGGAATCGGCCCACGTGTGGCATGTGCGCCAGATTTTCCACGATGCGGAAGGCGACAGCGACTTCGCGATAGCGGCCGACGTCGACCTGGACGCCACGCAGGCTGGCGATGGGGTGGTGTTTGCGAACTACCGCGTAGGGTTCGCCGAGGACTTAGGGGAATAGGAAGGCGCGCCGTCGGTAAGAGGCGGTGGGCCGGCAGTGTTGCGTGTCTGGCTCGGCCCCATCATCCTCCGCTGCGCTTGGCTCGACCCCAAGCGCAGCGGATTCGCGAGTCGCCGCCTCGTGTCGTGTGATGCGGTCGAACTGGCTGATTCTTGTATTCTGGCGGTGTCAAGAACCGGCTGATTTTTGTTATGCGCAGGTAGATGGCCTGAAGGAAAGGGAACGTCACCTGTATTCATATACCCTCAGAGGGTATATGAATACTGTGTGACGATGTCTTGCCCAACGGTTTTCTCTCGCTAACTTCTCGTGTACACTGCCGAAAGTATCAAAGGGAAAACTTCTTGCTTATCCAAGAAGCGAAGGCTTTCGGAGGAGCTGCTGTATGAACGCACCAACCTTGATTATCATCATCGTTATCGCAATCCTTATGGTCTTCGCGCTTCGCCGCGCTTACCGCGTATTCTCACTCAAGGATGACTGCTGCGGCGGCGGTTCGAAAACCCCCAAGGCGAAAAAGGTCGCTGCTGTCACGGTGGAAGACGCCGACGAAGCGAACTATCCCTATTCGCTTGACGTGAAAGTTAAGGGGATGACCTGCGAAAAATGCGTCGAACGCGTGCAGAACGCCCTCAATGCGCAGCCGGGAACGTGGGCGACAGTCGACCTGGCGTCGGGCACGGCGCACATCTTGGCGAAATCCCCCATCGTCCGCGACGCCGTCGAGCGAGCGGTGGAGGACGCGGGATATTACGTGTCGCATCGTAATTAGCCTTCTCAGTATTATGCTGTTTGCATTTTTATCTTGTCGCGAGGGGCGAGCTTTGCGATAATCCATCCGCGAAAAATGTCGAAGGGTGGGGAATTGAGCGAAGTAGAACAAGAAGATAACTCGCGCAAAAAGAAGCGGCGCGTCGTCATTCTGATACTGCTCCTTCTGCTGCTTCTTTCCATCGGCAGCTGCGCGATGTGGCAATTCGCCCAACCTAAGGCTGACCCCGGCGCGACCGTGCAAACCCACGAGGGCAAAAGCGACGAAGAAGTTATTGCCGAGCTCAACCGTCAGGCGGAGGAGTCGCGCATGACGATTTCCGTGTCGGCGAAGCCCAAGCTGGCCGATGGGAAGGTGCGCGTGAACGTTTCGAACGTAGCGGAAAACAAGTTCTCGCAAACGTTCACCCTTTCGCAGGATGGCATCGAGTTGTACAACTCCGGGCTTATCGCCCCCGGCGAGGTCGTCGAATGGTGCGAAGCGCCGGATGCGCACGAGGGATCGGCGACCGTGACCGTGCAGGGCTGCGACCCCGAGACCGGCGCGCCGTCGGGCAACCCCCAGTCCGTTGCCGTCACCATCGTCGCAGCCGACTTAAGCGAGAGCCAGTAAGGCCAGCTAATAGCGCAGTTCGGCATCAGCAAGGCACCAAGCTGCCGGCATCTTCGGCGGCAGAAAGCAAACAATGAGGCGGGAAGGGCCCGCTTCGCACAAGAAAGGAGTCCTTTCGTGGACGCAACCAGCAACCGCGGCCTCAAGGCGCGCGTGGGTGCGCTGGCCGTATGCCTCGTCATGGCTACTGCTATCGCAACCCCCGCACTCGCTTTCGCAGATGGCACCACCTCTCAGTCGACGGACGTCACCATCCAGTCCGTGACCCCCGACCCCGATGGCGACAACCTGTCGTTCTCGGTTCCGACGAAGATCCCCTTCGTCGCCAAGACTGACGGCACGATGCTGGCCCCCTCTGCGGACACCCTGCAGATTCAGAACAAGTCGGTCTTCCCGATCCATGTGGTGAACATGGCCGTCACCGAGCAGTCGCCGTTTAAGCTCGTCGCCGACGTGACGGTGGGCACCGCCGCGAACGCCTTCCAGTTCACGGTCAACGGCTTGCAGGCCGCCGAGTCCGTCGACACCTCCGCCCTTGCGGCATGGAACATGGGCTACGCCACTTCCGCAAACGATACAATCTCCCTCGACATCACCGACGCGAAGATCGCGCGCGTGACCGCCGACATCTCGGCGCCCCAAAAGGCTGCGACCATCACCTGGACCGTCGCTTCCGGCGCTGCGCAGTAGCAAATAGCCCCATCACATGTGTCACGTGCGGGCAATAACGGGAATATGGCATGCCGCCGCGGTCTTATGTGCGGCGGCATTCGCGCTGGCATGGTGCCTCGCCTCTCCGTTTGCGCCCGCATACGCTGACGAGGGCGGGGCTGGCGCGTCCGCAGACGACGATACGATCGTGGTGACCATGCCCACGACCGTGCCGTGCGCGCTGCTCTCCGACGGGACGGTCGCGACGCCGACTTCGTGGAAGGTGGAGAACTCGGGAAGTATCCCGGCGCGTCTTGCCATGGCCACGGCGACTACCGCCTACGACGGCATATCAATCTCGGCGAAGGCGGGCGGCTCGACGCTGCTCGACTACTCAGGAGGCTTCGCATCCTACGACCCGACGCTGATCGTCCCCGCGAAGGGGTCGCTTGACGTGAGCTGGGCGGTGTCCCCGATCGATCCCGCCGCGCACGCCGACCTGTTCGAGCAAGCAGCCCAACACCCCGTGACGTTGCTTTCGGTGTCGTTTCTCTTCTGCGCTCAGTCGACGGAGCCGAGTGCCTCGGATTCCGTCCCGTTTGCTGTATATTCCGAAGACGACGCCTCGCTCACCTTCTACAAGCGTCGCGCCCTGCCCGCCGAGGGAAGCATGTTCGAGGGCAAGACGGCGACGGCGGTGTACGCAAATATCGAGAACACGAAGAGCACCCCGCCGTGGAAGGGCATCGCGCGCAAGATTGAGCGCGTCGCGGTCGTCGACGACGGCGTCGCCCCGCAAACGATGTACGCGTGGTTTTTCGAGTGCAACAATCTTTTGTCGGTCAACCTGTCCAAGCTCGACACGTCGAAGACGACGAGCTTAGGGTATGCCTTCTCAAGGTGCAAATCGCTCACCGACCTCGACCTTTCCGCTCTCGACACAAGATCTGTCAGGTCGTTTGCCGACGTGTTTCAGGATTGCTTGTCGCTTCGGACACTGAACCTTACGGGCTGGGACACGTCGAGCGGCAAAGACTTCAGGCAGATGTTCTATTGCTGTGCCGCCCTTGAGGAGCTCGATGTTTCGTCGTTCAATACGTCCAGTGCAACCACGTTCGAGCAGATGTTCTACGGGTGCCGCTCGCTTAGGTCCCTTGATTTGTCGCACTTCGACACGAGCAACGCGACCACCTTCGCGTCGATGTTCTACAACTGCGCCTCGCTTGTCACCCTCGACGTGTCAATGTTCAACACCGCCGCCGCTACCGACCTCTCCCAGGTCTTTTACGGGTGCAAGTCTTTGAACGAGCTCGATTTGTCGAGGGCGTCGACCGCCAAGGTGCAGACGTTTTACGGGATGTTCTCGGGCTGCTCGGGGCTTAAGCGGATCGACCTTTCGCTTCTCGACACGTCGTCTGCGGTCAACCTGAGCTATCTGTTCGCTGATTGCTCAAAGCTCGAAGCGGTGAATTTCGCTGGAATCGACACGTCGTCCGTCGTCGACTTCAATCATATGTTCTCGGGATGCAGCTCGCTTGCTTCGCTCGATCTGTCCTCATTCGATACGGCGGCGGCGAACAGTCTGAGTTACCTCTTCTTCGGCTGTTCCTCTCTTCGGGCGCTCGATCTGTCCTCGTTCGACACATCGAATGTGGAGACCATGGTGTACCTGTTCGAGGGATGTTCGAAGCTTGCAGAGGTGACGCTCGGCGAGTCGTTTGCCTGGGTTGGTTCCAAGTGCTTTCTGCCGCAGCCGAGCGCTGCGGACATCCCTGGAGCGGACGGCCTGTGGCATGCTGCATCGGACGGTGCCGCCTATCGGCCTTCTGCCGTGCCGGGCAACAAGGCGGACACATATCGTGCAGTTGCGTCTGGTGGGGAAGGCGACGCCGCGGAAGATGGTGCGGGCACTGCGGAAGATGCGAGCAATGCGGGACGCGCGGGCTCTGAGAGCGCTGCGGACGCCGCGGGCGGTGCGAGCACCCCGAATAGCGAAAACCACGCCATCGCCGCGGAAGGCATGGCGGCAGCTGCGCGCGAAGACTACATGACCGCGCTTGCGATGGCGAACCCGATCGCCGCGGCGCCGAGGGTGCTCGCGTAAGTCGCGGCAAGGTATCCTGCGCCGAGTGCGCGCTTGCCGCCCAGGACAAGCTCCACCGCCTCGTAGTTCATGGTCGACAGGGTGGAGAACCCGCCGAGAAATCCCATGGTCGCCGCGAGGTAGAGAACCTCGTTAAGATCAGCCTGAACCGCCAAGGCAATTCCCGCTAAAGTGCACGAGCAGATGTTGATGATGAGCGTCGCTGCGGGGAAATCCCCATGCGTGCGTGCTTTGAGAAAGCCCGTCGCCTTGCTGCGGCAAAGCGCTCCTAAGGCACCGCCGAATCCTACGGCGACAAGCAGAAGAGGACTCATCGTTTGCCTCCCTCGTCTTCGGGGGAGGAATCCTCCGCAGTTGGGTTATCCTCGCAATGCTGGACCCACTCCTGTGCGAAGGCGTTTCGCGCCTGGCCTTTCGCCCTGTCGGCTTCTCGCATAGCCCTTGCTCGGCGTGCGGCATGAACCCGGTGGATGGCCTCGCGGCGCCGTTCGATGCGTGCAAGGCGCCATGCGTCGAGACCGCGGCATGCGGCGTGCCCCGCAAGCGAGGCGAGAAACGTCGTCGCAAGTGTGGCGGTGACGTAGGCTGCCCACAGGCCGACCTCTCCTGCCTGCAGAAACGCGAGACACTCGGTCGAGAACGCCGATATTGTGGTGAAGGCGCCCACAAGCCCCACGCCGAGCGACTTCACGAGAGCACCCGGCAGGTGCATGCGACGCCCCACGTACTGGTTCACCAGTTCCAGCACGAAGCAGCCGAAGATGTTGATGACGAGCGTTCCCGCAGGAAAGCCGCCGTTTGCGGGCAGCGCACATTCCAGAAGATAGCGAAGCGAGGCACCGATGAATCCCATGACCAGGATCAACGGCGTGAGTGCTCCCTTGCGGCGCAGCAGCTTTTGCGCGCGGGCGGCGGTGTGCGTTTGGGCGGTCATTACACGAGGCGGCCGATCATCCGCGTGACGAGCGCAGCGCACTGACGCGCCGCCTGGGCCTCGAAGGTGGGGTAGTCGATGTAATCGGTGCCGTCCGCTTTGTCGGAGATTGCGCGCACGATGGCGAAGGGAACGCGGTTCAGCCAGCAGACCTGGGCAATCGCCGCGCCTTCCATCTCGCAACAGCTTGCGTCGAACGTGTCGGCGATGCGGTTTTTGTCGGCGTCCTCGCGCACGAAGACATCGCCCGAGGCCACGCGGCCTTCCCAGGTTTGGATGCCGAGCTCGGCTGCGGCGTCCACCGCGGCGCGTCGGAGCGCCTCGTCGGCGGGGAAGGCGAGTGTGGACAGCCCCGGCGTTTGCCCTGGGGCGTAGCCTAGGTTCCCCACATCCATCAGGTGGTTCACGGCGTCGGTCGCCACCACGATATCCCCGATGTCGATCGAGGCGTCAAGCGATCCCGCGACGCCCGTGTTCACCACACCGCGTACGGCGAAGCGGTCGATGAGCAGCTGCGTGTGGGCGGCTGCGTTCACCATGCCGACGTCGCACTGTGCGACGACGACGGGCACGCCCGATAAGGTGCCGGTGAAAAACGAAAGCTGCCCGGTGTGGGAGGCCTCGACCGTGCCCTCCGCAGCCATGCTCTCTTTCAGCAGCTCAACTTCGACGTCCATTGCGCCGATGATGCCGATAGGGTTCTCCATCGATATGTCCTAGTCCAGAAGCGCCGGATAATGCGTGTGCGCGTCGTCGAGCACGGAAAGTGTGTCGGCCACGTAGCGGCGTGCCCACCATTTCGCCTGAGCCAGGTCGGAATCGTGGTAGTTGCCGCATTCTTCGGGCTTTGCGCCGGGGATTTCGCCCTCGAAGTCGCGAGCGAACTCGAACAGGCGAAGCACGAGGTCTGCCACGTCGGTGGGTTCATAGGCGCCGAACAGCACAAGGTAGAACCCGGTGCGGCAGCCCATGGGGCCGAAGTAGATCACGCGGTCCTTCCATTCCGCATCGTTGCGCAGGAAGGTGGCGCCGAGGTGCTCGATCGCGTGCACGGCGGCGGTGTCCATCACCGGCTCGCGGTTCGGCGCTGTCATGCGCAGGTCGAAAGTGGTGGTCACACACCCGGTCTTCTCGTCGGCGTCGCTGCGCGATACGTAGACGCCGGGCTCGAGCTTGGTATGGTCGACGGAAAAGCTTGCGATTCGTTCCATGAATTGGCTCCTTTGAAGGTTGTTATAGTTGGAAGGATATACGATTCGCCGATGCGCGCAAGCGTGCTAATCGCTATCGGTGTTGTTGGGCATGGCACGGGGGCGAATCGTTTTGGGGTCCTGGGCTGTTTGCTGGCTTTGATTTGCGGGGCTGGGATGCTGATTCGTCGTGCGCTTCCGCCTTTTGGACAGTGGCCGACTCAATGAAAGATGAGACTCATGTCCCAATAATTGTTCACCGAGAGGCTTCGCCCTTCGATTTTCTCGTTAGCTCCTGTATCCTTAACGCACGACAATAGGTTGGCAACAACAAGGAGGGGCGTATGAAAACCAGTTCACAGACGGCATTGAAGGTTCTGTCGATTATCGGCATCGTTGTGGGGGCGATTATCGCGGTTCTCGGAATTGTGCTCACCGTGGGCGCCAACGGTTTCGCCGTGTCCCAGGCGAGTTCTTCTGGTGCCGGCGTTGCGGTATTGGGCACGATCGGCGGTGTGGTCCTTATCGTGGCCGGCGCCTTCGATATCGTTGTCGGCGCATTCGGCGTGCGCGGTGCAAACGACCCGTCGAAGATCGGCGTGTTCTGGGTGCTGTGCATCATCGGCATCGTGTTCAACGCGCTCGGCCTCATCATGGAGGCGACCGGTTCGGGCATCAGCGCCAGCAGCCTGATCGGCACCCTGTTCGTGGTCGTCCTATTCATCCTCGCGAACAACATCAAGAAGCAGGCATAAAGCCGCGTTTGCCATATCCGGAAGACGAGGTCTTTAATGGAAGCCCGCGGGCGGCAATGCTGCAAGCGGGCTTCACTTCGTTTCGGGGGCTAAAGGCGTGGATCGTGAGTCTCGCAGCGACAAATAATTACAACCGCGCTTTCGCCTTCTTGCATAGTTGTGCAATAGGTTCCTCCATGTGCGATCTGAGCTCTTTTGCGGATGGGGCGGACGCAGTGCCCTTCAAGTGGTCGAACACTTCTGCAAGCTTAGCGGGAATGATGTCGGCATAGAGCGACATCAGCTCGGCGCAGCCTTCGGGGGTGATACCGACATCGTCCAAACGGGACTGCCTTACGAGCTTGCTCAGGTTGTTGGCCGTGATGCATCCAGCTCGGTTTTCTCCGCCTATCGACATAGCGAGTTTCGGTGGCTTTGTCTTCCACGTGTTGGGCTTTATGTAGGGAGCGATTGAAGCGACATCGTACATGGGTGCCAGCCGATGCCCCCCATTTGCTTCGAGCATGATGGAATAATTCTTCGCGTGGGCATCGGTCGCGGCGATGAGGTAATTGAAAAAGAGCATTTGCAGAAAACCCGCTATGTTGTTTTGGGCCGCATCGCCGGTCGACTTCAAAAGCTCAAGGACGTCGGCGCAGCTAGGGCCGCCAGAATCGGTGTATTTGTTTTCCGGCAGGCATCCGAGCGCCTGACAGAGGTCTTCCTGATGCAACCGCTTCACGACGTTGTTGCTGGTTAGACGATCGTATCGCTCGATTACTATCGCGGGCTCGATTCCCCCTGCGCCTTCAAACTCATGGTACTCGACTTGGGCAGTGTTGACTCCGCAGGCTGCGGCAAGGCGCATGCATACATACTCGTTTAGGGCTTGATGGGAAAGTCCCCTTACGCCGCTTTTGAGAATGTGCGTGGTTGCTGCCGCGCCTTCGCAGGAGAACCATTTGCCGCCCTGTCTTCTGAGCGCGAATTTGCTCTGTTGGCCGCCAAGGCTCCAATGCTCGTTATTCGCGAGCCATCCAGAGCCTTCCTCGCGGCCAGCTGAAAGCCTCCGCGCGATTTCTGCATTGTCGATGGGGACGAGCTTCTCCTCTCGCGCCGCATTCTCGCCTGGCGGGCAGAATTGAACGGCACCGGGGCAGTCCAGGCCGATGATGCCCAAGAGTGCAAAAGGGTTGTTCGGTGAAACTTCTGCATTCGCAGCAACAGCTTTTCGCGCGGCCTGGTCTTCGGGAAGAAGGCCCCAGAGATACGGTCGTACGGTTTTGTCGCGATAGGTTCGGGTCGACAAGGGCATTGCTGACGAGAGCGGTACGCCGCGGTATCCCTGAAGATAGGCGAACGAAAGCTGGCCGGAGTCGTCTTGCGAGAGCATGCCAGCGTGCTCTCCCGAAATCAGCACGTCCAATTCTTCGAGCATCATTTTGCCTTTCCTGTGAGAATCGCTAGGGCGTCGAAGCTGTTATCGCAATGCGGAGAGGCGTCGGTCGGCTTCGCGCCCAGTTCTACCTTTTGGGCCTTGAAACACGGAGGATCGCCTTTGTCTATTCGCAGGTCTAGCCCGAGCACTCCCAACACGGCAGTCAATTTGTCCAGTTGAACGCCAGGATTTTGACCCAGTTCCAGCGACCACAGACATCGCTTCGAGACTCCTGCTGCCTCGGCTACCTGCGCCTGGGTCAAACCGAGTTCTGCTCGGCGGTCCTTAATCGCATAGCCGATTTCAAGTGCGTCTATCACCAGCATTTCCTCTCGTTTGTCTGCGAAAAATGATGCATTCGCATAATTTTGCGACAATAATAACTCGCAAAATTATGCGAGTCAATAATTTCGCATCATTTTGCGAATTGGATAGAGCGCTCACGCCTGTCGCGCCTCGTGTCGGCTTCGCCCGCCGCGCTCCGCATCGGCTTCTACCTGCCCGTTGACGCCATGGTGGAGTTCTACTTCGAGAACTGGGACGCGTTCAACTGCTTCTATGCGTCGGAGGAGTTCAAGCGCCTCTCCGCACACGGTGCGGGCTTCATCGGCTCCATCGATACGTACCTCGTGCAGTCGCACACCGTCGTCGAACACCCCTCCGACGGCGGCTATTGGCTGAAAAGGTTTTGCGACTCTGTCCGGGGTCACAAGGAGAAAGCGGGCCTCGTGCCCGCTTTTTGTGACCCTCCGCCATGGACAAAGAATGACAGCCTGCGCAGCAGGGGAGCTCAAAGGAGTCCGCGCATCATGGGGAGCCCGTGCAGCTCTCGCTGTTCGACCTCGCCTAGCCTTCTTGAGGGAGTAATTTAATTGCAAGGGGAAGAGTGCCCCCTCATGCGGGGGTATTGTCTGGTGCATGTATTTAGACATGAGATAGATAAAGCACTAAAATAGCTATTCGACCTGCTTTGATTTGATTTATTAATAGCCAGAAATATAAACGAAAAACTGAGCAGCATCCATGCGCCTTACAATCGGGCCAGCGTTACAAGCCAGATGAGGTGAGGAGTCGCTATGGAGGCGAATCGAGGGGAGTTTAAAACCAACTGGAAGGAAGCGCAGCTGATGGGTCCCACACAGGATGACCCAACGGGTCGCGAATGGACATGGGAGGAGGACGGGTATACCGTTATTCGCTCGAACGCGCGATCGGGCCCAGGCTGCCACGACAACTGCGGCATTCTTATGTACGTGAAGGATGGTGTGCTCGAAAAAATCGAGGGCGATCCGGAAAACCCGTACAACCAGGGCCGTCTTTGCCCGCGTTGTTTGGCGTTCAAGGAGATGCTGTATCACAAAGACCGCCTGCGATACCCGATGAAACGAGCTAAGGAAGACAGGGGAAAGAACACCTTCGAGCGCATCACCTGGGATGAAGCGTATGACATCATCGAGCGCGAAATGAAGGCTGTCATCGAAAAGTACGGTCCCGAATCGATTTGGGTGACGCAAGGCACGGGTCGTGACATCAACGGCTATGGAAAGCTTATGGCGCTGTGCCTGGGGACTCCGAATTATGGTACGGGTTTTCTTTCGGGGCAGGCTTGTTACGCACCACGCATGTTCTCGACCTCGCTTAAAGCGGGCGGTTTGTTTATCTGCGATTACTCCCAGTTCTTCGCTGATCGTTATGATAATCCGGCGTGGGAACCGCCTGGATGCATCCTCGTGTGGGGCAACAACCCCGTTGTCGCTAACTCTGACGGAACGCTTGGCCACTGGGTAGTTGAATGCATGAAACGCGGGAGCAAGCTTATTGTCGTCGACCCGAAACTAACCTGGTTGGCTGGTAAGGCTGATGTATGGCTTCAGGTTCGTCCGGGTACGGACACGGCGCTTGTACTCGCACTCTGCAATATCATCATTGAGAATGACTTGCAAGATAAGGAATTCATCGATTTATGGTGCTATGGCTACGATGAGTTCGCCGAGAATGTGAAGAAGTATCCTGCGTCGTTTGCTGCAAAGACGTGTGGCGTGGACGAGGATTTGGTCGTCGAAGCAGCTCTTGAAATCGGCCACGCGAAATCGGCATGCTTGCAATGGGGCGTTGCGATGGACCACACATCAGAGGGATTCATTACAGGCATGGCGTGCTTCGATCTTATGGCTCTTACGGGTAACTTTGAGAAGCCTGGCTCGATGGTTGCCGCAAATCCTGTGTGGGACATGAGCGTAACGTGGCTTCCGCGTGAATGGGTGTGGGATGGATGCCATAAACCGCTGGAGCATCCCGAGCTCACCATGAACGACAAGTACCCTGCGCTCAATGCAATTGCTGCTATCAGTCCCGATATGCTGCTTGAAGCCATGGAAACGGGCGAGCCGTACCCGATCAAGGCGATGTTCATGATGCAAAACAATGCCATCGCTTGCATGGGCGCACAGCCGCAGCGCATCTTGCCCGCTCTTCAGAAGATGGATTTCAACGTAGTGGTCGATTTGTTCTTGACGCCGACGGCGCTCGCTTGTGCTGATGTCTTGCTCCCTGCAGCGTGTTTTGCGGAGCGTATTGGTATCACGGGACATCAGCCTTATGCGTTGGGCGCAATTGCCCAAGCTGTCGAACCTCTTGGCGAATGTAAGTCCGATCAGCGCATCATTTACGAAGCGGGCGGACGCTTTCAGGGCGAAGAGTACAAAAAATGGGACAGTGAAGAGGGAATGTACGACTATCTGCTTCGCAACACGGGCCTTACTTACGAGTCTCTTCGCGAGCGCACCTGGCTCTATCCGGAATTCGAGTATTACAAGTACAAGTCGGGCAAATTGCGTCCCGATGGTACGGTCGGCTTCGCCACGAAGACGGGACGATATAATTTCTACTGCCCAGAGATGACATATTTCGGTCTTTCTCCCTTGGCTGACTACGAAGAGCCGCCCGAAAGTCCGATTTCCCGTCCCGATCTGGCAGAAAAATACCCGCTTGTTCTTACCACTGGCGCTCGTTCCTGGGGTTTCTTCCATTCTGAGCACAGGCAAAGCCCGTCTATGCGCAAAATACACCCGGAACCGACGGTGCTCATCCATCCCGAAACGGCCGAAAAGTACGGCATTACCGATGGCGACTGGGTGAAGATTGAGAACAATTACGGTTCGTGTAAACAGAAGGCGAAGCTTTCTATCCGTATTCGAAAGGATACTGTTTCTGCTGATCATGCCTGGTGGTTCCCTGAGCGTGATCCGAACGACGGTACGCTGTTCGGCGTCATGGAATGCAATATCAACAAGCTTATTCCCATGCGTCCCGGCAAGGTGGGCTTGGGCGCGTCATACAAATCGCAGTTGTGCAGCATCGCAAAGGCGGAGGGGTGATTACCATGAGGCAAGTTCTTGTTGTTGACTATGAGTATTGTTCAGGATGCCATACATGTGAAATTGCATGTCAGCAGGAACATGGGATGGATCCTGATAAGTACGGCATCAAGCTTACGCAAATCGGCCCTGATGAAATAAAGCCACGGAAATGGCAATTCGAATTCTTGCCTATTCCCACAGATCGCTGCGACATCTGTGCGAATCGCCAGGCGAAAGGCAAGCTGCCTTCGTGCGTGCAGCACTGTCAGGCTGGATGCCTTTACCTAAGGGACGCTGACGATTTGGGAGATTTGCTTTCGAAGAGGAAGGTGTCGCTCTTCACATTGGGACGCTAGGTTGGTAGTCTCTTGCTGCAATAAGGACAGGGCGGTTGGATGACATGCGTTATCCAACCGCACCATGCCTGAAGTGGATAGCTTGCTGCTTTGAAATGGTGCTTAGTCGTTTGTTTCCGACGTATATAATGAGGGACAAAGCGAGAGGGGGCAAAGCGGTGAAAATCGATACTCTGTACGAATTTCTCTTGCTTGCGTCTACGCTCAACTATACCGAAACCGCGAAGAGCTTTTTCGTTTCTCAGCCTGTTCTCAGCAATCATATCGCTGGCCTTGAAAAGGAGTTGGGCGTTCGGCTCTTTAACAGGAATAGCCATGCGGTCGAGCTCACGGAGGTGGGCGCGATTTTCGTTGCCGATGCGCGGAAGATTGTCGACGATTATGAGAGCGCTATGGGTCGCATCGCTCATTATCGTGAAGGTGTTACTTCGTGCGTGACGATAGGCTTTCTTCTCGGATCGTATGGCTCGTTTCTTCCAGAAGTGTGTCGTAGGTACAGCGTCAAGCATCCAGGTACCGAGTTCGAGTTCAAGGAGCTGGAAATCGGCGCTGTGCAAAGGGGACTTTCGCAAGGGACGATAGACGTTGGTTTTACGCTTTTCTCTGAAGCCGGCAATTCGAATCGCTACGAGTTTCGATGCCTCTATAGAGATCGCTATAAGCTTGCGGTTCCAAAATCGCATCGACTTGCAAAAAGGTCGTCAGTCACTATTGACGATTTGCGAGACGAGGTTGTGCTTGCTCCGCGGTTCGATAGCTTTAGGAGCACTCTCACTCAGACGAGCGTGAGGCTTCGCAGCGCTGGTATTGATGTGCGAAACGACGATCGCATTGTCGATGCGGCGGCGCTTATGGCGACGCTCGTGTCGAGCGGTCGAGTGGCCATGGCTCTCGATCATCTCAGCGTGTATGGCAACGGCAACGTCGTGTTCGTTCCTATTGAGGGAACCGGGTTCGATTTATGTGCTGGTCCGATGTGGAAGAAATCGCAAGGCAATGGGGCGGTTGAATCGTTCATTAGTTTTCTCGCGAAGGAGACAAAGGGCTTCTCGCGTGAGGATTATCTCTCAAGGCAAGGAGCCGACACGCTTCCTTTCGAGTGACGAGGCATTTGCTCCGTTGTTTTTAAATTACCAGTTCAGGATTCAATTTAGTACATTGCTGGCTGCGTCTCAACATCTAAGGTTGAGATGGTGATCCATGATTCAAATTCAACATGAGCGTCTGTAGACCTTAGGCACGGTTGTGGGGATACTTGCCTTCAGGGGGAGGCGGACACGAGGGGAGTGGGCTGCATGTCGATTATCACGCAGCGAAAAGAGTCGCAGACAAAAGATCCCAAGCGCAGCTTTTTTTATGGCTATGCGCTCGTTGTAGTTCTCGGCTTTCTATATTTCTGTTCATCGGGGATTGTTCTGGCGACGGCTACCATCGTGAACCCTCTCATGCTCCAAGATGAAGCGCTTGGGATGAACGCGACGATGCTCGGAACGGGGTTCTCGCTTTTCGTGCTGGTGCAAGGTATTTCGGCGCCGCTTGTTGGTGCATTGATCTCAAAGTGCGGTGCTCGCTTCAGCATGACGCTCGGTGCGGTGGTTCTCCTTTGCGCTATGCTTGCGCTCATCTTCTTCGTCTCTTCGCCGATTGCCTATTTTGTAGTGTTCGGAGTTGTGACAAGCGCGGCTACCATGATGGTGGGGCAGCTTGCGGTGCAGAGTACTTTGGGCAGTTGGTTTGTGGAGCGTCGTGGCGTAGCAATGACCTGCATGATGGTCATTGGCGCAAGTGCGTCATTTATAGCACCGCCCGCTGTGAACGCCATCATAGGGGCTACTGGCGGCGGTTGGAGGAGCGGATGGTATCTCATCGCTGCACTTGTTGCGTTGGCTATTCCCGTGGCGTTTTTCTTAGTGAAAAATCATCCTTCAGACATCGGGGAAATACCTGATGGCACGTCAGGAGCTAAGGTGGCAGCTAAGAAATGCGATTATAGGTTCGTGGTGTACAAGAATAAAGAGAGCGTCCCGTTCAAGCAAGTTGTTCGTACGCCGACGTTTTGGCTCATTTCCCTTGCGGCAACGAGTGGGTTCGCGGCATATACGCTCTCGACTTCGCAGGGTGTCCTCCATTTTACGTCGCTCGGTTTCGATAGTGGTCTTATTGTTGCGGGGGTGGCGCTTATGGGGGCAATGGGCCTTGTGGGCAAGATTTCCATGGGGATAGTGTCCGATCGCATCGAGCCGATACGGCTTATCGTAGTAGCCGCGCTCATTCTCGTGATTGGCATCGTAGTGGGTGCCGAGGCGTCAAGCGATGCCATGCTGCTCGTTTTCTACGCTTGTATTGGCCTTGGGTTCGGCGGCGTGAATGCAGTGTTTCCGACGGCTATGGCTAACTACTTCGGAGCAGGGTCGCTTTCGAAAAATTTAGGTACTGGGATTATGATTACAACCCTTGTCGCTTCGGCTCTTCCTATTATGAGCGGTGCTTTTTTCGATGCGACGGGGTCGTGCGCTCTGGCGTTTTACGTAACCGCGGGAATCGTTGCGGCGTGTGCAGTGTGCGGCATGCTCGTTCGTTTTCCTGCAAGGGGAGAAGGCGGCGTTCGCAGTAAGGAGGTTGTCGGGGGTTAAATGGGAGTCCGTTTCTGTTGTGTCTATAAATCTATAAGGAGGAGATAATGGAAAGCACGAACGTACCCATGTCGAAACGTCTCATTGGTATTGCTTTGGCAGCTGTATTTATCGTAGGATCGATTTTCATTCCAGGAAGCGAGACGCTCGGTCACGAAGGGGTCATGACACTCGGCTTGCTTTTGGCGCTGGTGTCCTTGTGGGTTACATCTGCGCTGCCTTTGGGCGTTACGGCACTTTTCATCATTGTAATGTGTCCGGTTTTAGGTATCGTTGGCGGCTTGGGCCAGGCAATTGGCGGTTTTGCTAGTCCGGCACTGTTCTTCATCATTGCGGTGTTCTCGCTGCCCGTTATCATGTTGAAGACCAACTGGGGTACTCGTCTTATTGGGGCTCTCATCAAATGGACGGGATCGAATTCTCGCAAGCTCGTTCTGGGCTTTATGATTGCGACCACGCTTGTCTCCACGATTATGTCTGACGTGCCTTGCACGGTCCTGTTTCTTGGTTTCGCACTTGCCATCCTGAAAGCTGCAAACGCCAAACCCTTAGAATCCAATCTTGGACGCTGCTTGATGATCGGTATCCCGATTTCTGCCGTCACGGGCGGCATGGCAACGCCGGCAGGTAGCTCTTTCAACGTTGTTGCAATGAATATTCTTCAGAAGGCTACGGGCGCGTCGATCTCGTTCCTCGATTGGGTCATCGTCGCGTTGCCGGTGGTTATCGTGATGGTTCCCGTCACCTGGTTCTTTATCACTCAGATTCTGAAGCCCGAACCCATTACCGACGAGTGCCTTCAGGGCATCCGTGAACAGGCTGCCGCAGCTAAGAAGATTGAGCCCTATGAAATCAAGGCTATTATTGTTGTGCTCGGCTTGCTCGTTCTCTGGATTGCCGGCAACTGGATTCCGGTGCTGAACGCTACGGTCGTTGCATTGATCGGTCTTACCGTGATGTTTCTTCCCGGCATGCAACTCCTGTCTTGGAAGGAATTTCAGGACGCCGTGCCCTGGGGCATTGTGCTCATGTGCGGAACCATCATGTCGCTTGGTTCGGTTATCGAGTCTACGGGTGGCGCTGCGTTTCTGGCTGGCCTTATCACCAATAGTGGCGTTATGAGTCTGAGCTCGTTTGCGGCGTTGGCGCTTATGCTTGCCTTCGTGTATATCCTGCATACCGTCTGCCCGATTGGCGTCGCTATTCTCGGTATCTTCCTGCCGATTATGATCACGCTGTGCGCAGGGTTCGGCATGTCGCCTGCTGTTCCGACTATTGCTTTGGCGGTTGTCGTTGCTGGCAACTACCTCATGCCGGTGAACCCGACGGTCATGTTAACGTACGGTGAGGGTTACTATACCTTTGGTGATATGTTCAAAACGGGCATTATCCCATCCATTGTGCTCGTTCTTCTCATGGCGGCATGGATGCCGTTTATCGTGGGAATCTTGGGTATCTAGCTAGTTTCAACGTTTTCAAAACTTATCTATCAAGGCCTGCGATCCGCTTCGTGATGGCAGGCCTTTTTGTGCTATGCGGAAACTGGATCGCCGTATTCTCTCTGCATGGCGTCTTTTGTTACAATCCACTGTTTCCCGTATTTTCGTGCATCAATGCCTGAGACGATCTTTCCATATGAAACTGCCTTGCGAAGTGTCGATTCGCTCAACCCCCACAGCTCCGAGGCGTCAGCGAATGACATAAGGTCGTCAAAAGGCGTGCTTTCTGTGACCCCGTTGTACCAGAGCTCATCGCACGAAAGATCAATGTCGTCATTCCATATGATGCCGTAGCCGCCGACGTCGACTTGGACGTCGTTGAACAGCGAGTCGTCTTCGAGGGCTTTGAAAGCGGGAATTCTCATTGCGAGCGGGGCGACATCGTATCTCTTCGTGGTTCCGTCGATGAATAGAACACTAAGCTTCATGTTGGGCAGTGGATAGACGTCTTTGATTTTGTGAAACATCGAATACCTCCTTAACTCAACGGGTCGAGCTTCTTGAATTCCTGCGTTTCCCACATGTCGAGCAGGGCATCGCGATTGATTCCAATCCACTCCCTGACCATGCCAGATGCGCGCGCAGGCAACTTGCCATCGAGCAATTCGCCTGTATTGATATCGAACGCGGCGGTGTCTTCGCCGTAAATTGCATGAACATGGGGAGGGTTGTGCTCTGATTGCAGAAAGTACATCCGAATCACGATTCCGTAAAAAGTTGAAAGTACTGGCATAACTCCCCTTTCCAATCTTGCAGATAATATAATATCACGATACAGTGATATTAGGAAGCAAAAAGCCCAAGCCTATAGAGGCTTGGGCTTTGAAAAATGCGGCGTGGGACGTTGCTACCCTAACTGGTTGATATAGAGCTCGATCGGGCCAACGTTTTTATCTTCATTGGTGGTATCTGCCTCGATGACACGAGTGAGATAGCCATTGGCTTCGACGTATACCCTAAACTTTGCGGCGGGAATCTGGTGGAACCAGAAGTCGCCGAAGTCGTCAGATTCGGTCACCTTGATTTCGCCGGAATTGAGATTCTCGAGTGTGATCTTGGCTCCTATGATGACTTCGTCAGCCTCGAGATCAACGATGATGCCGCCGATGAATCGCTTGGGCAGGTTCAGATAGTACATGCGCGGCTCGTCACTGGCGGCCCGCTCGGGCATGATGGCCTCGGCTTTTGCAATATCGTCAGCAAAATCCTCCTCGTCTCCAAAGCGCAGTGCTTCGTGCGGACATACGTCAACGCAGTGGGGAAGCTCTCCCTCGTCGACCAGGTGAGCGCATCCAGTGCACTTCTGAGGGATTGCGAGTTCCTCGTTCCAGAAGATGGCGCCATAGGGGCAGGCATCTACAAGCTCGCGCTTGCCTTCGGCCTTCACGGGATCGATGATAACCAAGCCATCTTCGCGCTTGTATACCGCGTCGGGTGCGGCTTTCATGCATGGGGCGTTGTCACAGTGTTGGCAGCGATGTATCACGTAGGATACCTTCACCTTGGGAACTTGCCCTCGAATGATTTCTTCCATGGAGGTCCAAAATTGCCCAGTGTCGGGTTGGGGTTTAGCATAGGGAAGCCATTCGTTGTCGACATGCTCGTCCTTGCATGCTAGCTGACAGTTGCGGCACCCGTTGCACTTTGCTGCATCGAAGATGAAAACCTTGCCCATGGCTATTCGCCTTCCTTTCCGTTGACGACGCGCGCAGTGGCAACAAGACCGCACGCTGGATCGTAGTCGCGCCCGAACGCTTCGGGATATTCCTCGGCAAGCTTGTGCACATCAACCTTCTCGATGTTTACCAAAAAGCCGCTTGTCACTTCGCCGTGGGCATGATTGGACGTGCAGGCGGTTGGAGCGATAAGGTTGTTCGCGCCGCCGCGGTCGAGACCGCCCTCTCCTAGCACAATGGAGTCGCAGCGCGCGCCGTGATCCTGATAAACTGCGCCTGGCATAATGCGCTCTGACACGATAACGCCGCCGAGCACGGCACCGCGCTCATTGTATACGCGCACCACGTCTCCCGTTTCGAGACTGAGCTTGCCCGCATCGATTGGGTTCACCCATACGGGTTCATACTTGTAGCCATCGGGGCCGGTCACTTTGCAGGTTTCCATTTCGCGGAACCACGTGACGTCGTCGTGCTGGGCATGCACGCGGAAATGCGGGTGGTTAGATACCAGCAGGAACGGATACTTACGACCGCGCTCCAGATACTGGCGTTCCTGATGCCCGGCGCCTTCGTCAACCCAATGCGGAATGGGACCACGCTCTTTGTCGTCGGGGAAGTTCTGTGCAAGCGTGGTGGAATAGTACTCCAGCTTGCCTGATGGTGTGCGGAGCGGGTTTGCCTCGGGGTCGTCGTGGAACTCACGCACGCCAGCGGGGATGTCCTTCCAGTCCTCGCGAGTGGGGAAGGCGTAGTACTGCTTCTCTTTGAATTCTTCAAAGGACATGCCTTCGGGAGCGCCACTTGTGTCAAAGCCCACGCGAATCCACTCGTCGTCGGTTTTCCCCCCCAGATATTTGTCGTAGATACCTTCGTATATGCCGCCGAACCTCTCGAGTTTCTTGGCTACTTCTGCGACGACTTCTTTGTCAGATTTCGACTCGCCTAAAGGCTTAATTGCCTGGCGCTCATAGAACACGACGTTCCACTGGCCTGAGTCGCAATCCGTCCCGATGTCTTCCGTTTCGAATTTGGTATTCGAGGGAAGGATGATGTCGGCGAACATGGTGTCGTTTTCCATCCAGGGATGCTGCACCACGACGCACTCGATCGACTCGTCGCGCAGCGCATCCTGCATTTTGAACCCGCCGTTCCAGCATGTTTCCCAGCAGGGCGAATCGGACCAAATCATGTGCACGCGGCTTCCGCCTTCGGGCGGGAAGGTGTAAGGGCCGTCAAACTGGTCTTCACGAGGCAAGCCAGCAGAGATGTGCCCGTACCATGAGACGGGTGGGTTCATGATTGCTTCGGGAATCATGGTCTTGGGGATGAAGCTTGTCTTGGTTCCGGTGACGTATCCGCGATACGCAGCTCCCAGACTGGGGATATGCGTCGAAGGGGGCAGGGGGTCAAGCGTGGGAATGCCGAAGAGCGTCCACTCCATGAATTTGAACTGGTTG
The DNA here is from genome assembly GCF_934636505.1 of uncultured Ellagibacter sp. Classification (GTDB taxonomy): domain Bacteria; phylum Actinomycetota; class Coriobacteriia; order Coriobacteriales; family Eggerthellaceae; genus Ellagibacter. The sequence continues at coordinate 10,765 of NZ_CAKUAL010000010.1, read as the reverse complement.
GCGCCAGGCTTTCCGAGACCCTGCATGCCCAGAAGTGCCACTTCGAGACGCGCCGGTTCGTGCGCGAAGCATGAGCGGATGAACGAGCCGCCGTTGCAATGCGCAATGGAGACTGCGTGCTTGGCCCAGTAGCGGGCGAGCGCCTTGATGGTGTAGGAAGGCACGCCGCAGATCTTTTCGGCCCACTTCGGCGTCTTCGGAACGCCGTCCTCGCCGCCTAAAACGTAGTACTTGAAGTTCTCGAAGCCAACAGCATGAGTATCGAGATATTCCTGGTCGAAGGTTCTGTCCTTTATCCAGGTATAGGCGATGGCAAGCTGCAGCGCGGCGTCGGTGTTGGGAAGGACGGGGATCCACTTGTCGGCGTGCACGGCATTGGCATAGTTCACGTCGGGGGAGATGTGAATTTGCTTCACCCCAATCTCTGTGAACCAGAAGCAGATTCGGCTTGCCATGTATCCTCCCCAGCCGAGGGGAGTGGTCTCAGGGTCGCAGCCCCAGAACAATACTGCATCGCCGTTTTCGGAAATGTCTTTAATTACGTTGTTCTGCTTGTTCTGTTGTCCGAGCGGGTCCATGCCCCAGATATGCTTGGCGCCCCAATACCAGCCTTCCCAGCTGTCGGGCTGGCGGGACTGCAAGGTAAACCCGCCGCACAGATCGAGTAGATGGGTAATACAGCCGTGGCTCGCGTGCACCACTTTCGTTTCGCCGTGGCCGTCAATTTCGCATAGGATTGCCTCCGGGGCATATTCATCATGCATGCGCTTGATTTCGGCTGCAACGATTTCTGCTGCCTCGTCCCAGCTGATGCGCTCATAACCGCTTGTGCCGCGATTTTGTGGATTGCGTTCCCCCGCCGGATCCCAGTCAATGCGCTTCATAGGGTAGGGGATGCGGTTTTTAGAATAGACGCGCTTCTTGTAGCAAAGCGACAATGGCGAAATCAGTGTTTTAAAGCCTGGCTCGAAGGTTTTTCCCCTTGCTTCGATTTTCCAGGCGTTTAATTCCTCGGGAGTTTGATGCTCGTCGAAATGAAACGGCCTGATACGCAGGATTTTGTTCGCCTCCTCATCGATGTCAACTGTGCAGGCGTTGGCGCCGAGTCCGAAGCTGTCAAATCCGAGGCCCTTGACAATCGGTGTCCCCTTTGCGTTCTTGCTCATGCGTGCTCCTCTCCTTGCTCTCGTCTGATTGAGTCGGGATTTCCCCGGCTTATCCATGGATTAAATGCTGCGTGCCCCCAAATATTCGCTTTTGACTACCCCCGAGGCACATTGACTTTTGGCGCTCCGGGGACAGAGGGAACGCTCGGTGTCTTTGGCACACTCGGTACGGAAGGTGCACCCGCTGCACCGGGGACCTTTGGAATCGAAGGTGCGCTTGGCGCCCCTGGCACGGGCGGCGCCCCGACGGCGGCAGTCGCTTTGGCTCCGCACTTGGGACATGCATCGAGGTTTGGGTCAACCATCGCTCCGCATTTCGGACATTTGACAGGACCCTGATCGACGCTTGGTGGTCTGAAACACATGAATTTCCCCTCTCGCTCGTTTGGTTGAAAGGCGCATCGGAAAAACGAGAAGCCAGCTTGACAGCCTTCTTGTTGCCAGCGGGACACCTTTTTTAAGCGCGCCTCTCTTTTAACTAAATGGAGTATCTTTTATTGGGTGTGCCTGGTCGACAGCTGGTAATATTGAAATGAGAGCAACTTGAGGGATCGTGTCATACCCAGATGTTTAGAGGGGGGAGAGGTATGGAAAGCGTCGAAGGGGAAGATGCATCGTCGGAGGGGGCGACTCGGCGGCAAGCCGGCGTCGCATCGCTGTTCGCGGTGGCGGTTGCCGGCTTTTCGTGTTTGATAGGTTGGGAATTGTCGGTGGTGTTCTCGCCGTCGCTTCCTCTTCTGTCGTTTTGCGATATTCAGACGGCAATTGTTATACGATGCATTTCTGTGCTGACGCTTGCTTTCGCCTTTGGCTTCTTTGCGGTGAAAGCTGATTTATTTTTCAAAAATCGAGATAGGCTTGCGGTCGCTGCGCTGATCGTGTCGTTTTTGCCTATGATATGCGCGTGCGCCTACACTGCGACAGGTGCTCTCCCGATTATCGTTCTTGAGATTTCGTGGGCGTTGCTCGGAATTTCCCAAGCAATCTTGGCTACGTACTGGTGCGTAATATTCAGTCTAATGGAGTCGTCGTTCACCATGAGGGTGGTGGTCTCGGGAGGGGTTGGCGGCACATTCCTGTTCGTTATCGTGAACGCTGCGGGAGAGCTGTGGGTGAGTATGCTCGAATTGTGTCTCATCCTCTTCATTTCGGTCTTGTCTGCTGCGATGATTGCGCGCTCCATTCCGAAAAACTCTATCCCGAATGTGCAGGATTTTCGCCGCGTGCCCGACTTGTCTGCTCCCGCGTTCTTTTCCGTCGCGAGTTGTGGTGCGGTGTATGGACTTATGAGCATCGAGGTGTGTTATCAAGGCTTCATGGCAGCGCTCATGGGCGGTGCAAGCGGCATCTTCGGTGTTGCTCTCGCAGTTGTCTGGTGCGTGCTTGGCTCGCGTGTCGACATCGATGTGGGGGTTGTTCAGCGTATCGCTTTGCCACTTTTGGTAGTAAGCCTTCTCATGATGCCCCTGTTTGAGGGCCCTTTGCGTGTGATTTGGGCGTGCGTTGCCTTGGCGACGCTTGCGCATAATCAAATGTTCACTTGGTTCTCGGTGAGCATCGAGAACTATGAGTTCCGTCTGCATCCTGTGCGCCGTTTCGCGCTTCGTCAAATTCCGTCGTGGGTTGGTTTCTTTATCGGATGCCTTCTAGCCTACGCCGCCGCTTTCGTATTCCGCCTCGACAGTGAAAGTCTCTACCTGTTCACTTGCGTTTTCGTTGTAGTTATTGTGGTGGCGTTCTCTGTTTACGGTGGTGATGAGTCGAAGACGAAAAGGCGGCTTGATTCGCTCATCGACGTTGCGGCGCAAAAGGCGATAGAAGCGGTCTCGAAGCCCGAGGAGGTGGAGGTGATACCCTCCGCGGGCACTTGTGAGGGGGGAGAGCCGTTTTACTCAGAGGGCTTTCAAGACCGTTGCGAAGAGGTGTCGCGCAAGTATTCACTCACCCCGCGCGAAACCGAAGTGTTTGCGCTTCTCGCAAAGGGGCGTAACGCCGAGTACATTGCTGGGCAGCTAATGGTGACGCCTGCCACTATCAAATCGCATATCTACCATATCTATCAAAAGCTTGGTGTGAACTCCCAGCAGCGTTTGATGGATCTGGTGGACGAAGGCGAGCGATAATATTGCGTTCCTCGGAGTGTTTTAGCATTAGCCGCCTATTGTCACTGTGGCCTTGATATATCCGCGGCATCTTTGAATGCATCCGCCGAGATTTGCGGCTTTTCCAACTTAAATGTTGATGACAAGGCTCCCTTCTTCATGGATACTGATTCGAATGCGAAAAATCGAACAGTAAAGGAACCGCATGGGCACAACCCAGATAATCGCCATCGTCGTGTTCGTTGTCGTCATGGTGGCAATCGTAACTGAGAAGATTCACCGTGCGCTCGCCGCAGTCGTCGGTGCAATGATCCTGCTCATCCTCCACGTGGTCAGCTTCGACGCGGCTATGGAACACGTCGATTTCAACACGCTCGGCGTCCTTTTGGGCATGATGCTCTTCGTCGCCGTGGTGAAGCTATCGGGGCTTTTCGAGTACCTGGCCATCAAGTGCGCGCGCCTTGCGAAGGGCAATCCCTGGCTGGTGATGGTGCTCTTCGTCTGCCTGACCGCGGTGCTCTCGGCCCTGCTCGACAACGTGACGACGGTCCTGCTCATCGGTCCCATGACGGTCACGGTCTGCCGCCTGCTCGACCTCGACCCCCTGCCGTTCTTCCTCGCCGAGATCATGGCCTCCAACATCGGCGGCACGGCGACCCTCATCGGCGACCCGCCCAACATCATGATCGGATCGGCCGCGGGTCTCTCGTTCGCGGACTTCGTCATGGTCGACGCGCCGGCGGCGATCATCTGCCTCATTGTGATGATCGGGCTGTTCTATCTCCTGTTCGGCCGCAAGTTTAAAGTCGACGAGGAGCACAGGCGCGCCCTCATGGAGCGCGACGAGCGCGAGGAAATCAAGAACCCCACGCTTCTTCGCCAGAGCGTCATCATGATCATCCTCGTGACGGCGGGCTTCATGCTGCACGGCTCGCTCGGCATCGAGTCCTGCGTCGTCGCCCTCACGGCGGCGGGCATCCTCATGCTCATCTCGGGCGAGCGCATCGAGGAGGCTCTCGCGCATGTGGAATGGACGACGCTCGTCTTCTTCGCGGGCCTCTTCATCGTGGTCGGCGCCTTGTCCGAGGTTGGCGTCATCGGTATGCTCGCGCAGGCGCTCATCGACGTCACGGGCGGTTCGACCTTCGTCGCCATGCTCGTGCTGCTCTTCGCCTCTGCTGTCATCTCGAGCTTCCTCGACAACATCCCGTTCGTCGCCACGATGATCCCGATCTTGCTTTCCATGGAGGCGACCGGCATGGACGTCATGCCCCTGTGGTGGGCGGTGTCGCTCGGTGCCTGCCTCGGCGGCAACGGCACGCTCATCGGTGCATCGGCGAACGTCGTCATGTCCGACATCGCCAAGAAGCACGGTACCGAGATCACGTTCATGGGCTTCTTGAAATACGGCTTCCCGATTATGCTCGTCACCATCGCCGTGTCGGCTGTGTACCTTGTCGTGCGCTTCCCGCCGATGTAGGGTGTGACAGGTAAGACAGGTAAACCAAACGATCGAATCGGGGCTGGCAAAAGTGCCGGCCCCGTTTTCATACCGTCGAAAGAGAAAAGATAGGAATCATGTTGTCTTCTGCGTCGAATGAGCATCGCGGGCAATGCGTGCGGCTTGCGGCCTGCGTTGTGGCGCTCCTCCTGTGGATGGGGTTCATCTTCTTCATGTCGGCGAACGATGGCGACCACTCCCAGGGCATGAGCGATGGCGTAACGTCTCTCGTTCTCTCCGCAGTGTGGTCGGGCTATTCCGGCATGTCGCCCGATGAGCAGATGGCTGTCGTGGAATCGCTCAGCTTCCCCGTGCGAAAGGCGGGACATTTCAGCGAGTACGCCGTGTTGGGTCTGCTCGCCTTTGCGACACTGCGCCAGGCCCAGACGCTTCGGTCTTCCCAAGCGCTGCGGAATACGCGCATAATCGCCCCTGCTTCTGCGGGCGCGGTGGTTGTCGCCTTCTTGTACGCCTGCTTCGATGAGTTCCACCAGCTGTTCGTTGCGGGCCGAAGCGGGCAGCCGTTCGATGTCGGCGTCGACACGGCAGGCGCGCTTGTGGCGGTCGCCATCGCGGTGGCTGTGACGCGCATGCGGGAAAGGCGCCGCGTTTAGCGCGGTCTTGCGCCGCTTTCCGTGTTGGTGCGATATGCTGTTGTCCGTACATTTCTCAAACTGTTGTTTCCCGAAAGCCAGGATTCCATGATCAGACTCAACTGCGATTACTGCAAAGGCGCCCTCCCCGAGGTCCTCGAGGCGCTTCAAACTATTAACAACCAGGCGTTTTGCGGCTATGGCTGCGACGAGGTGTGCGAGCGCGCGGCTCGCCTGATTCGCGAGCGTGCAGGTGCGCCCTCGGCCGATGTGCACTTCCTCGTTGGCGGCACGCAGGCGAACTTCGTCGTCATCGAGTCCGCCCTGCGCCCATGGCAGAGCGTCATCTGCGCCGACTCGGGGCACATCAACGTGCACGAGACCGGCGCGGTCGAGCACGCGGGCCACAAGTGCGAGACCGCGCCCGCCCGCGATGGAAAAATCAGCGCCGACCAGGTGCGCGCCATTGCCGCAAACTGGGCGGGAAGCATCATTCCCGAACATATCACGCAGCCCAAGATGGTCTATCTTTCCATGGCGACGGAGACAGGTTCCGTCTATACGCTTGCCGAGCTTGCCGCCATCCGTGCGGTGTGCGACGAGTTCTCGCTCTACCTATTCATCGACGGCGCGCGCCTGTCCTACGGCCTCGAGGCGATCGGCGGCGACGTTTCCCTCGAGGACATCGCCCGGCTCGCCGACGTGTTCTACTGCGGCGGCACGAAATGCGGCGCGCTGTTCGGCGAGGCCGTCGTCATCGTGAACGACGAGCTCAAGCCGCATTTCCGCGCGAACATGAAGCAGAACGGCGCCATGCTTGCGAAGGGGTGGCTGCTCGGTGCGCAGTTCGAGGCGCTCTTCACCGACGACCTCTACTTCAAGGTTGCCCGCCGCGCGAACGAGTACGCCGCGCGTGTGAAGGACGCTTGCGCGAAGGCGGGAATTCCTCTGTTCGCGCAAACGACGACCAATCAGGTCTTCATCAACTTTACCGACGCTCAATACGCGCAAATCTCTGAGCAGTTCGAGTTGGAATTCGAGCAGCGCACGGACGAGGAGCACGTCGTCATTCGCGTCTGCACGAGTTGGGCCACGCGCGAAGAGGAAATCGTTGCGCTCGAGAAGGCCATCGCGGCTTTGTAGACACTTCTCCGCAGGACGCTGTTTCACGGTGGGGCGTTGCTGCTCGCTGGGGAAAAGCTAGTACCCTGAGCGAATCGCAATGAAAGAAAGGAACCTCATGGAAATTCTCGATACGCTGCTTCATCGCCGCAGCATCCGCAGCTTCGCGGGAGGATCCATTCCCCGCGAGACGGTCGAGGCGCTTCTCGTCGCGGGCATGTCCGGCCCTGCGGGGAAGGGGAAGAAACCTTGGCGCTTCGTCGTCGTCGAGGATGCGGAGACAATTTCCCGCCTGGCCCAAGCTCGCGACCCCAAGCAGAAGCTCTTCGACACGGCGAGCCTGGTCATTGCCGTGTTCGGGGACCCGTCCATCGCCGACACGTGGGTCGAAGACTGCTCGGTTGCCATGACCAACATGCACTTGGCGGCCGATGCGCTGGGCCTTGGCAGCTGCTGGGTCCAGGCCCGCATGCGCACTGCCGCCGACGGTACACCTTCGAGCGACTATGTCAGCCGCATCCTCGGCGCACCGGAAGGCCTCTCCCTTGAAGCGATGCTCGTTGTGGGAACCATCTGCGAGCATCTGGCTCCCCATACGCCCGCCGACATCGATATGTCGCTTGTGAGCTGGGAAAGCTTCTAAGTGCAACGCCTTCGCGATTTCGTGCGGCGCGAGGTCGTCCTCGTTGTCGCCGTCGTGCTCGCCGCCGCGTCGTGCATCGCCGTTCCGCCCGACGCGGCGTATTCTTCCTATATCGACTGGCACACGCTCGCGCTGCTCTTTTGCCTGATGGCTGTCGTTGCTGGGCTTCGCTCTCTCGGCGTCCTCGATTCGATGGGGAAGTGGCTCGTCTCACGGGCGAAGTCCCAGCGCGCAATCGCGTTCGCGCTTGTGGGAATCGTTTTCTTCGCGAGCATGACGGTGACGAACGACGTGGCGCTCATCACGTTCGTTCCCCTCGCCCTCGTGACGCTTCGCGCGGCGGGCATGGAGGGTCGCGCGCTCCTCGTGGCTGCGCTCATGACGGTGGCCGCAAACCTCGGCAGCATGCTTACGCCTGTCGGGAATCCCCAAAACCTGTACCTGTTCACCGCTTCAGGGATGTCGGTTTCCCGCTTCCTGCTGCTCATGGCACCCTACACGGTGCTTTCCGCAGCGCTTCTGACTGGGTGCATTTTCGTGCTGTTCAGGTCGAAGCCTTGTTGCGGGGAAAAGGCTGGCAAGAACGAGGGCTGCGTTCGGGGTGCTGCTGGCGGGGGAGAGGTCGTCCCGCGGTCGTGCTGGTCCGACGGCGCTGCGCCCGACTCTGCAAATGAGGCCCGCGAAGCTGCCGCCCCTGCACCCCTGTGGAAATGCAGCTGCGGACGCCTTGCAATCTACCTGGTGCTGTTCTGCATCTGCCTGCTCGCGGTTGTGGGGATTGTTGATGTGCGCATAGTGCTTGCCGTCGTCATCGCGACCGTTGCGCTTACTGATGCCGAGCAGCTTCGACGCGTTGATTTCGCGCTCCTGCTCACTTTCGTGGCGCTGTTCGTCTTTGTGGGGAACATGGTGCGCATTCCGCTTGTCCATGATGCGGTGGCGGGGCTTGTGGGACAAAACGCAATCGTCGCGGCAGTGGGCGCGAGCCAGGTGATCAGTAACGTCCCCGCGGCCGTGCTGCTCTCCGGGTTCACGAGTCAATGGGACGCCCTCATCGTGGGCACGAATCTTGGCGGGCTTGGGACGCTCATCGCCTCGATGGCGAGCCTGATCACCTTCAAGGCGATCTCTATTGGCCGCGTGGGGGCGAAGATGCGTTACTTCAAAGTGTTTACGCTGGTCAACGTGGTATTTCTGGCGGTTTTGCTCGGGTTTGCCCTGCTTTTTGGCCTATAGCCGCCCAGCAAGCCAAACACCTACCGTCGTGAGATAGGGCTTGCTGGCGTCAACTTCGCGACGACTTGCATCTCGGATAGGGTATGCTTTCGCAAAGACAAGAAAGGAGCGCCCCGATGAAGCTTTTGATTGCATCCGATATCCACGGCTCGGCCTACTGGTGCCGCGCGCTCATGGCGCGAATCGAGGCTGAATCGCCCGACACCATCGTTCTTCTGGGTGACCTTCTCTATCATGGTCCGCGAAACGACCTCCCGCGCGATTACGCACCGAAGGAGGTGCTCGCCATGCTGAACACGCTGGCCGACCGCGTCGTTGCCGTGCGCGGCAATTGCGACAGCGAGGTCGACCAGATGGTGCTCGATTTCCCATGCATGGCCGACTACGCGATCGTGATGGACGCGGTACCTGCGGAGGGCGCGGACGGGCAGCCCGCTCCAAAGGCCAAGCCGCGCCTGCTGTTCTGCACGCACGGCCATCTATTCGGGCCACAGAATGTGCCGCCGCTTGCGCGAGGTGCCGCCCTCCTGTACGGGCACACCCATGTAAAGGAGATCGTCTCGCGCGACGGCGTTCTCTTCGTGAACCCCGGTAGCGTTTCTCTCCCGAAGGACGGCTCGAACAGCTATGCGATTTACGAAAACGGTGCCTTTGAGCTGCGGGAACTTGTAGGGGAATAAATGCGGGCACGCCGCGCCGCCGCCAATCCCTTTCCTTCCCGATCGGGCCCGCGCCCGCGCGGCACGGCGCCCTACTTTGCGATCAGCGTGCCAAGGCGCATGCAGTCCGCGGAGGCGTCGTCGTCGGGGTAGTCCTTCGCGATGATGGAGTCGACCACGTCGACGCCCGCCTCCTCCGCGCGCTTCTCCCAAAGCTCCATCCACTCGCCGTCGTTCCAATCGTAGGACCCGAACAACGCCACCTTGCGACCAGGAAGATGCGGCTCCACCTCATCGTACATGGGCAAGAACTCCATTTCCTCGAGCTCCTCGTCTCCCATTGCGGGGCAGCCGAACGCGAAAGCGTCATAGTCATCGAGCTTGCTCGAATCGAAATCCGCGGCTTGGATGAGATCGGCCTCGCCGTCGGCGGCACGCGCGCCTTGCGCAATCAAATCGGCCATGGCCTCGGTGTTTCCCGTGCCGCTCCAATAAACGATAGCGACTTTATTCATGATAGGTTCTCCTTGCATATCGGGTGCCATTCGGTTCCGAGCGCTTTTATTCAGCGCTGGGCGATGTGCACGCAGGCTCCCCTCCCGTGTGCACATCGCCCAGCGCGCTCTTAGCTGGCCTGGGAATAGGCCTCGTCGGCGGGGAAGGCGTCGTCGAGGATGGCGAGGCATTCCAGCGACACTCCTTCGTCGAAGAGCTCTTCGTAAGCGCGTGTGCATTCCTTGTATTTGCAGAAGCACTCCTTCGCGTCGCGCTCGCATGAGTACACCTTCCAGCATCCGCTGCACAGGTAGTTCTCGCCCTTGTTCTCGATGAACCCTATGACGTCCTTGAACGGATATCCCAAAAAGAGGCCGATCTCGTGAGGGAACGCGCACGACCCTGAAAGCGTGCTTTGCAGGTCGGTCCCGCAGATGCGCTTGTGCAGAAGTTCGATGCAGGCCGCGAGGGAGCCGGTATCGTATCCCTCCTGCGCGAGGAAGCTTGCAACCTCAGGCCGCGAAAGGTCGCGTCGAAGCAGGTCGGGACGGTAGACATAGAGAAGCACCCCGGATTTCCTTCGCGCCAAAAGCTCGATGCGTACCCCGCAATCGTAGAGCTTGTCGCGCGTTGTGCGCAGCGCATAGGCCAGGTTGCGCTCATGGTCCCGCGCGGAGACTATGCCCGACTTGCTCTTGCCGAGCCCAGGGACCGACTCGTCGCGGCAGACGAACAGGCTTCCCGGCTTGATGCCAGCCAGTGTCGGCGTGCAGTGGTGTACCAGTTTTCGCTCGAACAATTTCACGTATTCGCGTTTGTCCACGGGAACGCTCCTTTTGTGAGGTCTTCTCGGCGATAGTTAACTCTGGGAAACTTATAAATCAGCGGCAAACGCGAGTCAAGCGTTTGGTTGAAAAAGTTTGCCATCGGTTACAATATTGCAGAAACACGATTTCTCGATTCGCGCTATCATGGACGAATTCAAACGTAAGGAGACCAGCTATATGAAGTCAAGGGCTAAACCGTAGATTCTAAGACCTTTTGATTTGTTGGAACGTTGCAGCTTGAGAACCGAATATCGAATGCTTTCGGGCATGGCGAAGCGGGCGGCGTCGCCGCCTGGAGAGGCTTCGTTTCGCCCGGCCCTATTTTCTTTCGGGGTCGTACGGGACCTGGTCGCGCATCACCGCGAACACGATGTGGCACAGCTTCCTCGCCACGGCCGTGACGGCCACGCGGTGGGGCTTG
>NZ_CAKUAL010000009.1 GCF_934636505.1 uncultured Ellagibacter sp. | reverse complement strand
AGCAGCTGGCGGAACTTGTTCGAGGTGAGAATCTTGTACCGATAGCAGCTGATCAGGCGCTCGCGCGTGCCGAACTGTCCCAGGTCGATTCCGAAGCGCTTCTCGATGCTCCCGATGCGGTAGAGCACGTTGTTGCGGTGCATATGGAGCTGCTGCGCCGTCGGCGTTGTCTTGCGCTCGTTGAACAGGTAGCAGTACAGAAGCTTCACGTCGCTTACGCTGTGGCCGGGCTCGGCGGCGACGAGGTCGTCCAGGATAGTGTGGTCCATGCAAAACGACCACAGGTCGGGGTCGATTTCGCGTCCGTCGAGGCAGCAGTACGCGAGCGCGTCGCCGAAGTAGAACACCCGTCGGCTGTCAATGTTGTCAAGTGGGCGCATCTCGATATCGATGCAGGATTTATACGACCGCGCGATGCAGGTTTGCGTGAACGCGAAACGAAGGTTGCGCAGGTGCTCGAACGTGTCTGACGCGTAAGCCATGCATTTCATCTCGCGGCAGAACGCGACGAGCTTCTCGAAGTCCTCTTTGCGCCGCTCGACGTGCCTCTCCTTGCAAAAGCTCAGTACAAGAAGCGAATCCTCGTAGGAAAAGACCTGGTAGTCAGGGTAGGTCTTCTGCAGCATGGACGCGACCCACGATGGTTGCTCGGAGTATTCGCCCCCACGGTAGTCGATCATTCCCAGCCCGAACCAACCCGTGGTATCCAGGCCAAGCAAGGATGATTGCTCGTCGAAGTAGGCTTGCGTCAACCGTGCGTCGTCGATGAGCTTCCTTAAGAAAAGCGCGGTGGGGGACTCGTTGAAGAACGCGCTGCTTACGATCTGTTGGCAGGCGTTCGATAGTATCCTGAACATATCCACCATGCCGGGCGTCACGTCATGGTTGTTGCAGACCATGACGATGTGGCCGGCGTAGGAGTTCCCGTCCTTCAAAACGCACGTGACGTACTTGAACGGAACGGTCTCATCCGGCCCGAACACGTTGACCTCCGCCTGGTCGCGCCATTCTCCGAAGGCGCCGATCGACTCTGCGGCCTTGATGGCGTCGAGATTGTGGCAGCCCAGGCGCACGAGCTCGGTCGAAAGCGGGTCGGCGGGCTCGATGTTTCTGGTGCGCGCGATGAGGCTGTACGTCGAGTCGTTCGCATCGATGAAGTTGTCGAACAGCTGCTCGCTCTCGTCGATGAGCTCCTGGATAGTGCCCTTTCTCGACACGATTCCCGCAAGGTTGGCTGTCCATTCACGTATCGAGAAGAGGCAGGAATAGACCGTCGACATGACGGTCCCCAAAAGCTTCGTCTTGCCGATCGGTGCTTTGCTGCGGACGATGACGAGTTGGCGCAAAAGGCCTGCGGGGAAGGGCGGCGCATCGGGCGAGAAAGGCTCGTCTTGTTGAAGGGCTATTATGCCGATAGCATGGGGGTGCTGCGCGAAAAGGTTCTCGGCATCGACGGCTTCGATGATGTAGAGGGTTACGCGATCGTCGTAAGGAGCCTGCTTATCGGGTGGAAGAGGGGCGCTGCACCAGGACACGGTGCGACCTGGGTTCTCGGGCGCCGAGACGATCTCGAAATCGCTGAGATGGTCGAGAACGATGTTGATGGTAGCAGCCCCGAGCGTGTTCCTCGGGAAAGAACCCCGTCCGCCAATTTCCATATGCCCCCCTTGTGCTCCCCATTTGTCAGTAGCCATTATAGGGAAATGCCTTCCAAAATGCGCGGCGCCACGAGGATGTGAAGTTTCGGCGCGAGCCTGGCTCCTTTCCGATTCTTTTCCGCCGCGAAGTGGGGCGAGTCACCCGATTCCGGCCTCATCGAAGGTGCAACACGTATGGTCGTGCGACTTGTATAGCCTGTGCCTCATCAACGGGGGAATGCCTGCGTCTTCGACCTCGCATCCTTCAATTGGGAAAGAAGATGGGAAGAGGTGCATTTTCAAGGGGAAGACCTGCCAGAAATCGGGAGGTTTTCATCAACGGAGGGTCCTCAGAGGGCGCTTCCCGCCGCTTGCGTTTGGAGGCCGCGAACGACCTGTAATCATAAGGCAAGGTCAGCGGCGTCACGGCTTTCGGACAGAGCCTCTTTCTTTCCGCGCCCTCTTCCCAAGTTGATGAAAACCACCCGATTTCTGGCAGGACCCCCCGAGATTTATGCGCATCTGGGTATTGGCGCGCAAACGACGGGCCGCTCGGGGAGAAATCTCTCCAGGCGGCCCGCTTGCTTGCGGTATGGAGGGCAGTCGCTTCTACGCGCCTGCCAGGGCGTCGTTTCCTCCCTGCTCCTCCTCGTTCACATTCATGCGGATGATGCTCTTGTATCGCGAGCTTTCGCGCTCGAGCGTATAGCAGTCGCCCTAAAGGCGCGGGTATCCGTCGAGGAACGCCGTGATGGCCGCATCGTCCTCGGGAGAAAGTTCGAACCCGAAGATCTTGCAGTTGTCGGAGATGTGGCGGCTGTTGCGCACGCCGACGATGGCGCAGGCAACGCTCGGGCGGTTCAGGATGTACTTGGTCGCGACACGCGAAACACCGACGCCGTAATGGGAAGCGATCTCTTCGAGCAGCTCAAGCAGTTGTTGATACCCTTCGTACCCGACGGAATCTTCGAGCACCTGCAGGTATTTCACCTGCGAGCGCGTCTCGGGCTTGATCGTGCCGACGCCCTCCCATCGCTTCGCAAGAAGGCCGCCCGCCAGCGTCCCGTAGCAAACGTGTTTGATGTCGGCGCTTTCGCAGTAGCTCGAGAGTGCGAGTTCGGGGCGGCGGTCGAACAGGGAGTACTGGCTTTGGCAGGAAACGATCGGCACGCCCGCGTCGACGATCTCCTTCAGGTGCGGCGTATCGAAGTTGGTCACTCCGATATTGCGGATCTTCCCCTTCTCCTTCAGCTTCAGAAGGTCGAGCGCCACCTCGACGTACCCCGGCACGTTGTAGTCCCACCAATGGAACTGCACGAGGTCGAGCGTGTCGCGGTTGAGCCTGCGCAGGCTTCGATCGATGATCGACTCGGTGTGCTTGAAGGTCACATCGGCGAGAATGTCGAGGTCAGACACGTATTTCGTGTGAATTTGAATGTCGTCGGCCGATATGGGCCCCTCGCCGCGCTTCAGGCGCGCGACGAGCGTCCCCAAAAACTCTTCGACGCCGGTGTAGATGTCGCCGCAGTCGAAGGTGGTGAAGCCGTGGCCGATGAGCTCGAAGAAGGCGTGCATGACGTCGCGCAGCGTTTGAACGGGGGTTGCGGCTTCGGCACCTCGCTTTAATTGCGCTGCGCCTTTACGCTATTATCGTTGCCAGGTGAGCGGCGGGGCGTTCTTTAGCCGCACCATTATACAAGGTGGTTGCATAGAATATCGTCTTTCTGAGATTTCTTAAGCCCCTCGTATCGCTGTATTCTTGTTCGTTCGGGTGCCCCAGACAAGCAAAAGGCCCGCTCAACGGCGAGCGGGCCTTATTGGTGACTCGGGGTGAGGTGACGGTTATGGCGCGGTCGGATTGCCTTGCGCTCCGCAAGCGTATGCCCTATTCCTTCTCGCGCAAGAGGGTAAGAAAGCTGAAAGGGCACGTTGCGGGGGTGCCGCTGCGACGTGCGAAGCGCACGAGGAAGCTTACGCCCGAAAGCGCGAGCGCGATGCCCAAACCAGTGTAGAAGAAGGCGATGAACCACATCGGGACCAGGCCAAACGCGCGAAGCGAAATTCCGCCCGACATCATGATGGCCATCATGATGTAGCCAGATGCGTTGAAGAAGTGCCAAAAGCCGATTTTGTCGTCTTCGTAGGCGGCGATTCGGTCCGAATGCTTGCCCACCATCTTCGAGAAGATCTTCATGTGGAATAGCGTGAATACCACAATGGCGCCAATGATAATCGCCCAGACGTAGCTCATGTTGATTTGAGCGAACGCCTGGATGCCCAGCCAAGCGATGTTTCCGCCGGCAGCAAGCCAAACCAGGCCGGCGATAAGAAGCAGCGTGCGCTTTGAAACTTTGAACATATCCGTTCCTCCTCATAAGGAAGTTATCGGCTCAATCATATTCTCCAGTCTGGGAGAATGGGGTTGTCGGGCCAAATCTACAAATATCGGAAATACTGGCAGTTCCGAGTCGTCTTTCGCGGCGTAGGGCACCGTCGAAGGGATTCCCGCCATCGTACAAGGCGGGCGCCGCAAACTGGATTGCCCGCGCCCGCTTCGACATCGTCCATTGTGAGGCTCTCGCAAATGAACATCAAAGGGCTCTTGTTCAGATGTTGCGGCCCGTCCTCGACTTCGCCGCGATCGCGCGTTGCCCTGCGACAGGGGGCGACGTGCTTGTCGACGCGTAATCGATGGTCTTGGCGAGTACGCGCAACGGCTGCGCTTTCCGCAGAAGCCACAGCGACGCTGCTACTTGTGCGAGGCCGCCATTCGGCGGACGCATTCGCGAATCGCTCGTTCGGCCTCGCGTGGGTCGGAGATGCCAGCGACGCAGGCGTCCATCGGGCACTGCCCGTCACCCGCACGGTTCACTATAAAGGGAACCAGGTCATCGCAGCCGCAGGCTATCCCGCGTGCCAGCAGGATGTCCCGCGCGTCCTCGCTCAGAGCGGTCGCAAAAACCACTGCCGGCTTGAGCTGCACGTACAGAAGAGCCGGCGCTTTGCCCACGACTTTGTCGGCGACAGACCAGCCCTCGAAGCTTCGGCCCTCGGAAATCCATTGAAGGAGGGGCTTCACGCCGCGCTCGCGGGTGATCATGGTCTCGCCGTTGCGGACGGCCACGCACGTTGCCCCCTCGGTGGAGAGCAAGGTCGCTCGCGCAAGCTCGACGTCGTCCGTTTTCGGGAAGGTATCGTTCGGGGTTTCCAGTTCCATCCAGGCTCCTTCGATGGCTCGTAAGACTCTCTGCAAAGCGTACCACGCAGGTGGACGACGCGTGGCGGAAGCCGTCTGGTCGATTAAAGCGTAGTGAGGGCTTGGAGCAGGAAAGGGGCGGGCTATGAGCGCGAAGGCGAATCTGCTAAGGCCGCAGGTTCCGCCGCTGCTAAAAACGCACAACGCCGAAGCGCAGCCCAAAGAGAGACCGCGCTTCGGCTTTGCAAGTCTTTCGGTTCCAGGAGTCTTGTTACTTCCTTCCGGCACCCTTTGCCAGCTGTTTTCCGCCAAAGATGAAGAAGAAGGCGAAGGGGAGGAGCATGCCGGTGGCCATAAGCGGCAAGGCAATGGGGGGTTTGGACCATCCGTTGATTGCCAGTGGGCAAACGATGCACAATGAGAAGAGGATTACAACGATTGCGAGCATGATCGCGAATGGGGCTGTCCCGCTCAGCTCGTCCCCCGTCGCCTCGTTTGCGAGTTGGTCCATCGATTTGCCGTTGGTGTCGCGAACGAAGAGAAGCGCGCAAATAAAGCCCAGGACGAACGGGACGATAAGCACAAGCACGACCAGCGACCAGTTGGTGGTTCCTCCGACGGTTTGGAATGCCGCCATACCCGCGATGCCACCGAGCACGATTGAGGACGCAGAGCCTCCAAAACGAGCGAACGCATGGCACCATGCAACGCCCGTGTTGCGTATTGCGGTCGGATACTGCTCCGGCATCAAGAGATTTACCGAGGTGATGGCATAGTTTAGGGAGAAGCCGAAGAGCAGCATAAGGCCAATGCAGAACAGGAATTGGTTGGGCGCGGCGAAGATGGAACAGATGACGATCACGGCAGCGCAGAGAACCCACGCTCCTAAGAGGTTGCGCTTGCGACCAACGCGGTCGGAGATGAAGCCTGCGGCAGAGTTGGAGATGATCGCTGCAAAATTGTTCCATGTCTGCAGCGACACCGCCTCCGAAGGCAAATGGAATAGTCTTGATTGGAAATCGTTGCTGGGCGAGGCTTACTGAGGCAAAGCGACAACGGCTTTTTCTTAGCCTGTCCATTGCAGCGGACAGCCGCGGCATTCTTCTCGGCTACACTTCTCTCTATCGGGAAACGCGGCATATAGTAAGGGCACTACATCAAATGCTGTGTTATTCTCGCAGTAGTTCTATCCTGGCAGGGAAAATGCGTCTCGCTGGCAAGGCGAAGCCTAATGAGCCGTCAGCAGGGCGCAGATTCGGGAAAGAGGGCGCGCATGGCCACCATCGATGTTGACAAGCTTCGCGACTACATGACTGACTACTTCGGTACCGCCATGTTCAACGGTTTCCCCGCCGCGATTCTCGACCTCTCCGATATCGAGAGCATGGGCGCATACGAGCTTTGCCAAAAAGCAGAATCCCTCGGCATCGACCTTCGCGATTTTGAAATTGAGTAGACGAGCCTGATAGCAAGGGAGTGGCAATGATCACGAGATAGCCTTCTCATATGTGAAGACGGGATACTAGGGAAGAGAAAAGTCAAAGGAAAGGAAGTCATCATGGCAAACATTTGCGATCAGCGCCTATTTATCGTTTCTGAAAACGAAACGGCTGCAAAAGAACTACTCAACACTATGTCCAAAAACTTCGAGGAGGCAACGCAGGTCGAACTTCTCAAAGGAGTTGACGCGGATGCGAGCTGGGATAAGCTCATAATGGCAATGAACAGCGGAGTGGCTAATCACAACTTGTTGTGCCTTCTCGATAGTAATCCCGATTCTGGCGCTGAAAGCGGAACGCTTTCTGGATCGATGCAATACGGCAAGCCTTGTATCGAATTGAGACTCGGGCTTAAATGGCATCCTAGTTATCAAGTTGAAAGCTTTTGCGAATCTATGGATTCCAAGAAGTACGGCTGCGCATCTATTAACGGTGGGGAGTACGTGTGTGCTACGGGCGATGAATTCGCACATATCCAATGGGGTGAAGATTTCGGGTCGCCCACAGAAGGAATTGTAGATTATGGTGAGTACACAGAATGGTCAGACAAAGTTAAAAGCTCTGTGCCAGGCGACTTGAATGAAATTGCCCTTCGGGCGTTGTTTGACTCGGTTGAGCCGAGCGACTTCTTCTGGGAGGAGGCAAATGCTGGAGAATTCGAGCAAATCGAAAAGGCCGACCCCGGACTGCTTGACGAAATAGCTGAGGAGCTCGGTTATGAGGATGCGGAGGAGCTGCGAGACTCAGCCGAAGACGTCGAGGACGTGAAAGCTATGCTTTGGGATCTTGACGACGAAGAAGTCAGCGAAAGCTTCAGGAAGCGCCTTGCCATTGCGTCAAGGTGCGATCGCGGCAAAAACAGGGGAATCGATTTCGATGCTATTGATGCGAAGGACCCCGGTCTGCTGGACGAAATCGCAGAGTACTTCGACTACGAGAGCAGGGCCGATCTCATTTACGAGCTAACAGATATTTACGAGCTAGCAGATAGTTCCGAGCTGTGCGCTTGGTTTTCCGGAAGTATTGAAGACGGGGGAGAGGAAGAGGGAGAGGCGCTTCTCGAAAGACTGGAGAATATCCTTGATTAGTTGAGCGAACGCAACGATAGGCTTACAGGTAGAGTTCATTTTATGAAAGGATGCATTATGAGTGGCTATAACGATAATTTTACTGCGATTGCGTGTGATGAGTCCCAGATGAAGGGGCTTCTCAAGCTAATGATTACTAATATGATTCAAGGTGCTCCAAACGTGTGGAAACGTGGCATGGATGAAGAGACCTTCGATTTCAATGTTGACGATTTTGACACCATCGATGAATTGGTGTCAAAGGCTTCCGATATGTTCTGGAAGTATACGATGGAGGCCTTCAATCCGAATACGACAAGCTATTCCACAAGCGACGAGAGCAGTTTCGTTTTTAAGAAACATGGCGATTGGTATCTCATTGGATTCAGCTTCTGCACAGGTCTCTTTTTTATTGCAAACGATTTAGAAGACTACTTTACTAGACATCTGCCTGAAGGGTCGTATGCAATATCGGATATTCATAGCTACAATGGGGAGGACGAATTTTATCACGTTCTGAGAAATTACGACACCGAAGACGGCATGACCCTGTGCGGCGACAACGTAAATGACGGGGCTTTCTTTACATGGGATGACGAGGGCGGTATCCCCAAATCTGAATTCGAAAAACTGTACAACGAAAACTATCCGAAAAAGGATAAGGCTGATAGTCCTCTTGATCTTACGATGAGATATGTTCTCGACGAAGCAAAATGGGAATACATCGATAATTGTCCGTGGGATTAAGTTCGAAGATGCGGTCGACAAGGGGGACTCAATTGGGCACATGGTTTCAAGAGTGTCCAATATAAGGTTCAGCCTCAAGTCGAGAAACGCTTATGATGCTAAGAAGCCGTATAATCAGTTGTGCTGCAACAAGAAAACTGCGCAAATTGACGGGGGGAGCAGCTCTCTATAGGTGTTGCTTTCCCCGTCGGGTGACTTTGGGTTTTGGCAAGGGAAGAAGGCTTTGCGTATGAGGGTGCTGGTTTGTGCGAATCTGCTTATAGGCGATGCCGGCGTGCTGAACATGCCTGCCGATATATTGCAGCAATGGCATCGAGACAAGATTGATGCCCTGGCTTCAACATTGGAGTTTGCGCGCGCGAAAGGCGCCGCAGCCTGCGTTATAGCTGGCGGCCTCTTTGCGGAAGGATTCGTTCCCCAAAGTTTGTTCGAAAAAGCTATTGAAGTGCTTGGCTCCTATGAGATGCCCGTGACCTGGTTCCCCCTTGAAAGGGAGGCGCTCGATTTGGACACGCGCGTCAGCCTTTCGACCAATGTTACCGTCGTTCGCGAGGGTGGCGATTCTGGGATTGAAGCTATTCGCATTGTGCATGAAGCCGAAGAGGTCGCAGCGATCATTGACACCGCAGATGGTGCCTCCAGGAGAACGCTTTCAGCGATGGAGCCGATGGGATTTGGCGACCAGGCTCGCGCAGACGTGTTGCTCGTCGATGTGGAAAACGGTTCTGCGATCAACATCGAGGAGATCCCATGTGCGCTTCACCCCTTCGTGACGAAGGTCATCGACATGTCTTCCGCGTCGAGCTCTGCTGAGATGCTTACGGCCGTTCAGGCGGCAATTGACGACATTGGCGAAAATGCCTGCTTGAGGCTTGTCCTTAGAGGGGCAATAAATCTCTCTTCCTATTTCAACACGAGTAAGCTTGAGCAGGTTCTGAGCGACCGCTTTTTTTATGCTGAGGTTGCTAACGAGTGCACGATAAACCTTGAAGAAGGCGAGCTCGACACGGATGTGAGTCTCCTTGCTGAATTTGTTCGTATGGTCGATTCCGACGACTCTTTGAGCCCGAGCGAAAAAACGCGAATCATGCGATGCGGCTGGAATGCCCTCAATGGGAAGGAGCTGGCTGAGTAATGAAGCTGATCGAATGCCATATTGCGGGATTCGGGCCTTTTAAAGATTGCAAACTATCCTTCGACGACGGTTTGAACGTGATTTTGCAACCAAATGGTTGGGGCAAGACCTCTCTGTCCGCATACATAAAAGCCATGCTGTACGGATTTGAGCGCAAGCGCGTTCGCGATGTGAGCGAGAACGAGCGCTTGCGTTACAAGCCTTGGAGCGGGGGAAAGTTCGGCGGCACTCTCGACTTCGAGTTCGATGGTCGCGAGTACCGCATTCTTCGCGAGTTCGGCGCAACCGGTGCAGGCGACACCCTGAAGGTCATCGAAATCGAGACGGGAAAGCCAGTCGAGTTCAACGGCGAGGAGGTCGGCGACTGGGTATTCGGGCTTGACTCCAATGCATTTCAGAAAAGCGTGTTCGTGGGGCAGAACGGCTTCGGCTTCGATGGATCGACGGCGGGTCTTCGCAACAGGCTGAACGCGTTGGTGAACGAAGCCGATGATGTTGCTGGACTCGACAAAGCCCAGTCTGCGTTGGATGCACGCCGCAAATTCTATAAAAAGACAGGGAATCGCGGCTATATCGCTGATGTTTCTTCAAACATATCGAAGCTTGTCGAACGTCAGAAGGGCTATGACTCACAGATCTCCCAGATGGGCATGCTGCAGGAGCGTATGTCTCAGCTCGATAAAAGTATCTCTGATGCAGCCGACCGCGAGGCCGAGCTTCAGAAGAGAATTGATGCTGCGCAGTCTGGCGAGAAAAACGCTGCCGCTCTGAATGCTGCTCACGACCAGCTAACGGAGAGGTGTAAGGCTGCAGCCGATTCTTACCGTGAGTACGTTGGTCGGGTTGGCAAGGTTCCTGCCGAGGCGGATCTTGAAGCGGCGCGCAGGACGTTAGACGCCGCCGATCGCTCTCGCAAGGAAATCGGGGATGCTCGTGCGGCCATCGAGGCAGCGGGCACTGCCAAGAATGAGATTGCCTCGAAATACGCTGGCAGGGTCCCTTTGAAGGCGGAAATCGACGAGCGCCGCAAGCAACTTGCCGAGCTTGTCCATCAGCTGGAAGTCATCGGCTTGTCGAGCTCGTCGGTGCAGGGGGAATATGCATCTCTCGATGAGGCGGTGGACAATGACCCCAGCCTTTTAAGCCGTACTGATACTGCAATATCTAGCTGGCCTCGTATCGAATCGAGCTTGAACGCCGCAAAGGCGCTTCGTCAAGAATTCGAAAAGGCAAATGCCATATGGGCGGAGCGGCGCGCGAACATTTTGAAGATCAAAGGGGAGGCGGATGAGGCCAACTCGCTCGTCCCCAAAGACGCCGAAAACGTCATCGAAAACTGTAGAACGACTGCAGCAGCGCTTCGCGCCGTAGCGAAAGAGAGGCAGTCCGCAGAAGCTCGCATTGACAGTCTTAAGTCCCAGATTGAAAGCGCCAAAGAGGAGCTTGGCTCATTGGCGGATTCGCCTCAAGCGAGCGATGTGGACCCGAAGAGGATTGACGAGGGCGTTGCGACGTGCAAGATCGCCGCCTCGGAACTGCAGGATGCGAAGAAGGCCGCTGCTGCCGAGGACTCGAAGCTGGCTGTTCTCAAAGCTGCAAAGGAGAAGTCGCTCGAGGCGGTTCAGGCTGCGCAAAACGCGGTTGCAAGCGCCGAAGTCGAGAAGGCGAAAGCCCTGAGCGATAGCTCGGCGGCGAAGGTCGCGATGGCCGAGGCTTCGCAAGCAAAACACAAGAACCCCGTTCCTGCCATCGCCTGCATTGTTGTAGGCGTTATCGCTGCCGTTGCTGGGTTTGCCCTAGGACCTGCGGCGACGATTTCCTATGTCGCGTATGCTATCGCGGCAGCCCTCGTCATAGCGGGTATCGTTCTGCTCGCAAAAAAGCCCACTGGCGATTCCGAGGCGATCGCTCATGCGGAATCAGCTGCGAAGGCGGCAGCCGAGGCGCTTTCAGCAGCTGAGCGCAAGGTCTCGGATGCCGAAAGGAAAAGTGGCGAGGCTGAGGCCGACGCGACCAAGGCGGCCTCTGAGCTCGACGCGCAAGAGACGGTTGTTTCCCAGGCGACTGAAAGAGTTTGCTCGGCCTCGAAAGCGGACAGCGATGCGAAAACCGCGCTGGTACGTTTGCTGTCGCCCCTGTTGCCTTCCGAGGATCTTGATTTGGAAACCGTTGCCGTTCAAGCCCCCTTGCTCAAGGGCAAGCTTGTTGAGCGCTCTAAGAAATCTCAGCGTATCGCAGACTTGTCAAGCGAGGTGTCAAAGCTCCAGTCTTCCATTGAAGACTCCGCGGCGTCTGCTTCACGTGCGGTGCAGGCCATTGGCATCGCTCTTTCGGAGGATTTATCTGCTGTGGCCGATGCCGCAATCGAGAAAGCGAACGAGCTCGAAGCTGCAATGGCTCACGCTCGGTCCGCAAATGACCGTTTGGACAAAGCGATCGTGGAAGTTTTGGGCAAATCTGCTGATCAGATGACTCAGGAAGACCGTGAAGCCATTTTGGGCCACCTCGACTGCGAGATGTGCCCGGGAATGGAAAATCGCGAGGCCCAGGCTCTTGAAGCGGAGGGGGCTGCTGCGACGTTCACGGAGAAGATAGCCCCTCTTCTCCGTGCGTTCTCGGTTGAACATGACGATGATATGGCAGTCGAAGTTGAGCGTTTGAGCTCGGCTGTCGCGGCATATCGCTCTTATAAGGAAGATATCGCTTGTGCTGTTGCGGAGACGGCGGAGTCTCGAAAAGCCGTAGACGAGCTTTCGGCGAGTCTTGATGGCTGGGCAAGGGAAATGGGGCTTAACGGTCGGGAAGCCTTGACCGCTGACGTGCTCGACGCCATGTCCGCAGACGCAACTCTGGTGGAGCGACTCGACTGGGATGCCAAAAAGGCTGCTGAAAAGGCTGATGTCGCTACCGCGAATTTGAGTAAGCTCGACCTTGGCATCAAGCAGTTCCTTTTGCAGTACGGAATCGATGACGCCACGGCAGCTCGAGAAGCTATTAGCATGATTGCCAAGCAGACGAAGCGCTGCGAAGAGCTTGCGAGCGAGGCTGCGGTCGCGCAAAAACAACTTTCAGCATGGGAGGAAAAGCACGGCCGGGAGCTCTCGGACGCAAAGAGTGGAGCTGCCAGCGCGCAAGTGGAGCAGGCGAAGCTCATTCTCGCGAGTGTGCAGAGCGAACGTGAAGGCCAGGTGGCAGAACGCGCTCAAGTCGAGGAAAAGCGCAATGCGATTCTCCAAAGTCTCGAAGGATACCTTGCCTGCGCCCAGGAGTTGCGTTTGCTTGCGCAGAAAAAGCAGGAGGCGACGGCGAAACTATTCACCGTTCAAAAAACGGCAGAGTTCCTTTCCAAAGCCCGTGCGAATCTGGATGGCCGTTACCTTGGCGGCTTAACGGACCGATTCAACGACTATGCAGCCTCTTGGCTCGAAGGTGAAGGCCTCGACGTGACGGTCGGCGGCGACTTCGATGTCGCCGTGAGCGACGGCGGCGCCCCGCACAGTGTTGCAAGCTATTCTACCGGGTATCAGGACTTGCTCGATATTTGCCTGCGCATGGCCCTCGTCGACACTGTTTTCGAAAACGAGGAGCCATTCATCGTCATGGACGACCCTTTTGTCAACCTCGATCAAGAGAAGATTGGTCGCGCGATGATGCTGCTGGCGCTCCTCGCCCAAAAAAAGCAGATCATCTACTTCACATGCCATCCCTCTCGCATGGAGGCTGGCAATGGCGACCAAAAGGTGGCGTTCACCTTGCCCGAGCAGAGAGAATCCCGGGAGATGCCCCGCGCTCGAGCGAAGCGCGAAGCGGAGGAGCGTGTTCGGGCTCAAGCCGAGCTCGTCGCCTCGTATCATGTTGAGCCGGTTACGCAGGGAAGGGCCGCCGTTCGAGTGGCGGGCAAAGGACGCTCGATTACGAATAACATGTTCAACGTTCGATTCGAGGTCGATCCCGATAGCGGTCGCCGAGATAACGCCTTCGAGGTCCACTTCATCGACGAGAAGGGTCGTGCGCTTTGCGAACGGCAGATCGTCGAGGTAATCGATGGCCGTGTCGTTCCCGAGAGGCTTCGATTCTGCCTAACGACAAGGGATGACAGCGGCAACGCCTACGATCTTATAATTCACGAGCAGGATAAGCCCGAAGCCGACCTTGCAGCCCGAATTTCCTTCAAGGCCGACATCTCGTTTAATACTGAAGACTTCGACTTCTAGGACCGATTGGAGCAAATGCAACTATGGAAGACGGAAAGAAATCGACGGCCATCCCAGTTTTGGAGACCGACGAACTCGATCACAAGGTTGTCGAGCATTTTGCGGGCAAGATTGTTCGTAAAGACTTGACCGCTATGATGAAGCGCGGTGCCAATGTGCCAACGTTCGTCTTGGAGTATCTGCTGGGAATGTACTGCGCCACCGACGATGACGAGATGGTGGAGCAGGGCGTTTCCCGCATTCGCAAGATTTTGACTGAGAACTACGTTCGCCCGGACGAATCCGAGACCATCAAGTCGAAGATCAAGGAACTTGGCCAGTACACCATCATTGACAAGGTGCATGCCAAGCTGGACGAGTATAAAGACATCTACGTCGCCAGCTTCACCAACCTGGCTATCGAACCTTTCGTCATGCCTGCCGAATACGTGAGGGACTACTCCAAGATCCTTCAAGGCGGTATTTGGTGCATTATGCGTATCGAATACCTGCTTCCTGACGAGGAAGATTTCGAGGATGCGCTGGCAGACATTTTCGACGAGAGCCCTAAGCCTAAGCCCAAGAAGAAGGGTGGAAAGCGTGGTCCGGAGGACAGCCCCTTCCATGTGGTAAGCCTCAAGCCCATCCAGATGCCCAACCTCGATTTGGACGCCATGATAGAGCTGCGCCAGGAGTTTACTACTCAGGAGTGGATGAACTTGCTTCTGCGTAGTTGCGGTTACGAGCCTGATGCTCTTACTGAGAAGCAGAAGCTGCACTTTATCGCGCGAATGGTGCCCCTGGCTGAACGCAACTACAATCTTTGCGAACTTGGTCCCCGCGGCACTGGTAAAAGCCACGTTTACAAGGAAATCAGTCCCTACTCCATTCTGCTGTCGGGCGGACAGACCACCACAGCCAATCTTTTCGGTCGTATGAATGCGGGCTATCGCACTAGCTCCATGGAGCGCGCCGGCCTTGTCGGCAACTGGGATTGCATCACTTTCGACGAGGTTGCCGGCATGCGCTTCAAGGATATGAATGCCATTCAGATTCTCAAGGATTACATGGCGTCTGGATCCTTCGCCCGTGGGAAAGACCAGCTCAATGCTGACGCCTCCATCGTCTACGAGGGCAATATCAATGACAGCGTGCAAAATGTGCTCAAGACCACGCACCTGTTCGACCCGTTCCCTCCCGAGTTCAACAACGACTCGGCGTTCTTCGATCGCATTCACCTGTACCTTCCCGGTTGGGAGGTTCCTAAGATGCGCAGCGATCTGTTGACCGATCATTACGGCTTGATAACTGACTGCTTGTCCGAGTTCTGCCGCGAGATGCGCAAGCGCGATTACACTCATCTCATTGATGAACACTTCCGTCTGAACAATGACTTTAACAAGCGAGACGAGATCGGCGTTCGCAAGACTTTCAGTGGCATGGCGAAGCTGCTGTTCCCGGATGAGCGTATGAGCAAGGAAGAAGCCCAGTGGATCCTTGACTACGCAATCGAGGGAAGGCGTCGCGTTAAGGAGCAGCTCAAGATTATGGCGGGCGTCGAATTCATCGACGTTAACCTGGGGTATATGGACGCCGACAATCCCATGGAGAACCATATCGTCTACGTTCCGGAGCAGTCTAAGGATACGCTGGTCCCCGAGGGAGAGCTCATGCCCGGGCATGTCTTTGGAATCGGCCATGCCGCCGATGGCGAGATGGCCGTCTATCGACTGGAGAACAAAGCCGTTGCGGGAGACTTCAAACTAACAACGGAGGGCATTGGCAACAACAGGCCAGTAAAGGATAGCATTGAGGCAGCGTTCAAATACTTTGAGAACAACGCTGCGCGCGTTGCTTCGGGCATGCATGCGCACGAGCGCGACTATCTCTTGTTCTTCAACGATCTTCAGAAGAAGGGCCTCTCCTCTGAGGTGAGCCTTGCGGAGTTTGTCGGGCTTTGCTCTGCTGCATGCAACCGCCCCGTGACTCCCAGCACGGTCATTCCGGGCATCTTAAGGATGTCGGGAACTATGGATGAAGTTCGTGATTTGGAGGACATTCTGCGCGTAGCCAAGAACGCTGGTGCCAAGAAGGTGCTGCTCCCTCTTAGCTGCATCAAGGATCTGCAGGGAGTGCCCAATGAGCTTATCGGCAGCGTTAGTCCCGATTTCTATCCCGACGGCGACGTTGTTGCAGCGGCAAAGAAGGCATTGGACCTCTAGTTCGAACGGACGAGCATTTTGCTCTTGCGTGATTATCGCAGGTTAACGGAAGGAATTGACATGGATGCTGAGGAAATTGCGGCTCTCGCAGCAGGGATGGGAAAGGCGCTGGCCGATAGCCTTGCCGCCAACGAGGAGGCAAAGGAGGCCAGGGTCGAAGCCGCAAAGAAAGCCAAGGCAGATGCCGCCGAGTCCAGGCGCATAGCGGAGAAGCGGTCGAAGGCGCTTCATACGGTTCTTGACGTCTGCGATCGCGAGCAGAAGATTATCGCTTCCCAGGTTGAAAACTCTGTGGCTCGGTATTGCGACAAGGCACGCAGAGACGCAATCGAGCCTTTGAAGAATGATCCCCGAATGCCTCGCACTATCGATTACCTGAAACGCTACAGCGCCCTCGTGGGGGTTCAAGATCGGCAAGCTGTTCTCAAGAGGCTTCAATCCACTATTGATCTTGCGAGTGAGATACTCGACGGCGCTGGTGGGGTCGATGTTGAAGCAGCTATGGCGGAAGCTGGAGCGGCCTTGGCCGAAAGGGTTGGAAAGCTCAACGGAATTCGCGTCTCAGAAGCCGATCCAGTGCCAACTGTTGACGATGGCGCTTCTGAGGATCCTGCTGAACCTGATCCCCAACCGAGTCAATCTGATGTTTCTTGCGCAATTGAAGAGGCGTTTGCATCGATTCTGGGGGAGCTGCCTGACGTTGAGGCGCAGTTGGCCGATGAGATAGAAGCCAAGAAGGCCCGCGAGGCGGTTGTCGACAAGCAAATCGAGGTGGCTACCAAGGCCGCGATGGAGGCCGCCGATTCTATCTTTAGGCGTAATGCGGAGGCTGTTGCGGGCGCCGAGTACCTCATTGGCCAGCAAGAGCCTTTTGGCGGCGGAGTTATCGTTAAGCTTGCAAAGGACGTCGATCAGGTTAGAGAGCTCTCCGTAGAAGTTGGTAGATCCTTCAAAACCTTCAAGCAGGTTGTTCAAGACAACGGTTTGTTTGCGGCTTTTGCAAGCGAGAACGCCTACGGAGCATGCAGCGGATATCGATCCGATTGGTGGTGGGGGGATGAGATCTACGCCAATTACGATGGCGCAATCCCCGGACGCCAAAAATATAACGATATTCCTGTCGCCGTCGAAGAGGACGAAGGCGGCGATACTCTCGAGAAGTCAATAGAGCGGATGCGCTCGTTCAATGAGCAGAAATACTGGGGGATGCTGGATGATGACTTTCAGGTGCATGTCGATGCCTTCTGGTATGGCTTCAAGAAGCTGATGGTCAATGTTAATGGGCTCTTCGAGGTTGATCTGCGCGCTTTCGGCAACTACTACGACAAGATGAGGGCTGCAGCAAAGGGCAAAGCAAAGGCTCTCGGCATGCAAATGGACCCCTACCAGGCCGAGCGGTTCTGCAAGGAGGTTGCCGAAAGGTCAAGAGGATAGCGAGGGGGCGCGTTTGCGACTGGATGTTTCCTAACTCGTGGCGTACGAAGCCCCTGTGTTTATTTCAATAGTAAAATTAGGGTAAGGCTGCAAGGGAAAGGGATGACATGAGCTCTGGGGAATCTGTCGGAAAGAGGCGCTGTCCGCGTTTCGTAGTCGCGATAATCGCCGTTCTCCTCGGGATGGCGCTCGGTTTCTCCGCGCAAGCGGCTCCGGGTGTGCAGGCTGCTTTCGCGGCGCCGGCTTCGCAAGCAGCGCCCAACGCGCAGACCACCTTCGCAGCTGAGGGCGTCTCGCAAGAAAACCTCCAGCAGGGCGGCATTGAGCTTCAGGCCGACATGAGCAGGACCGTCTGGTGCTCGCGGTCGGGCAGCAAGTACCATTACAGCTCCACCTGTTCGGGGATGAAGAATCCCATCGCGATGACCTTGCAGCAGGCCGTCGACTCCGGTAAGCAGCCCTGTTCCAAGTGCGTTCATGAGTCGCCCACGCCCGACCCTACCCCTAATCCCAGTCCCGACCCCACGCCTACGCCGACGCCCGACCCGCAGCCCCAGTACCGCGGGTTCGTCGACGTCCCCGCCGACTCCTGGTATGTCGAAAGCGGCGTGTTCGACTACGCGCTCGACCACGGTCTCATGAAGGGGTACAGCGACGGCTCGAACAGGTTCGGTCCCGACGATTCGATCACCCGCGCGATGGCCGTGACCGTTCTCTGGCGGATGGCCGGCGAGCCCGCATGCGAGGCCGTCGATTTCGACGACGCCGACTACTCGGAGGACTCGTGGTACAAGGACGCCGTCCGCTGGGCGCGTTCCAGTGAGGTCGTCAAAGGTTACGAGGGAACGAACTGTTTCGGCCCGAACGATCCCGTCACGCGAGAGCAGCTCGCCGTGATGGTCGCGCGGTTCGCGAACGCCATTTCCCATATCGACACATCGAGCACGGGCACAGCGCTCGCGGCGAAGCCGGATGCGGCATCCGTAAGCGATTGGGCGCGCGACGCAGTCGCCTGGTCGGTTGACCAGGGCATTCTCGGCGGGGCCTCAATCATCGACCCCCAGGGGACCGCCACTCGCTGCCAAGGATGCAAGATGCTCTCCATCGCGCACAAGATCATCGGCAACCAAGGCACGAGCCATGGGGAAGCCCGCGTCCACTTCATCGACGTTGGGCAGGGCGACAGCGAGTTTGTCGAGCTGCCGAACGGCAGAACGATGCTCATAGACGCGGGCACGACCGAGAGCGGGGAGAAGGTCGCAAGCTACATCGCCGGGCTCGGCTACTCGCGCATCGATTACGTCATTGCCACGCACCCCCACGAAGACCACATCGGCGGGATGGCGCGCGTGCTGAGAAGCTTCGACATTGGCGAGATTTGGATGCCGCGTGCGACGTCGAACACCGCTACCTTCGAGGGGCTACTCGACGTGATCGCCGAAAAGGGCATCCCCGTCCACGCGGCGGAGGAAGGGAAGATTATCTGCTCCGACGAAGGCTTTTCGGCGACGATTCTCTCGCCATTCGAGACGTCGTATTCCGACCTCAACGACTGGTCGGTCATTCTCGAACTCGACGTGGGGGCAAGGTCCTTTCTCTTCACGGGCGACGCCTCGTCCAGCGTTATCGGGAAGGCGTGCGGCCACCACGTCGACGTGCTGAAGGTCGGCCACCACGGGTCGAAAACGTCGACGACGCAACAGCTCGCGGAGGTCCTTTCTCCTGATTGGGCAGTGATTTCGGTAGGGGCGGGCAACTCGTACGGTCACCCGTCCGAAGAGGTTCTCTCCGCGCTCTCGGGGGTCGCCCACCTGCTGCGTACGGATCTCGACGGCGCGGTGACGCTCAGCTGCGATGGCGAGACGATACGCCGCGCGGTGTAGGGAAGGGGGGGCATGGACGACGCGATTTACGTTATCGACCGCATTGAGGAGGGCATCGCTGTCCTCGTGCGCGATTCGGGCGAGAAGATGGAAGTCCCTCTTTCGGACCTGCCTTCAGGTGCGCACGAGGGTTCGTGCCTGCGCCCCTGCGAGTGCGGGTTCGCCCTCGATGAAGGGGAGGAAGCCACGCGCAAGCGCCGAATCGAGCGGAAGCTCAACGCGCTCTTCGTTGATTAGTTGAGGATTTGAGCCTCGTTCTCTTTTGACGATTGAGGCGTACGCGCTGTCGAGCAGCCAAGCTGAGTGAGCAGGCCAGCTCGACGGCTCGACCAGTAGATCAGGATGCTTCGGTATCCTCCTGATATTCGATAGGTGCCTTGTTTCTTCTCGCAAAAAGCACACCGCGAACACGAGATTCTGGCACGAAAACCGAGATATCCCACGGATGGAGCCTCGGCTTGGGAGCTCGCTGCGGGCCGACCGCTTCTCCTCGACAAGAAACCCCAGGTCGCGCACTCAGGCAACCTGGAGACGCTCCCTGATCCTCGCATTCCCCGTGGGATACCTCGGTTTTTGTGCAACATTCGCGCACGACCCCCAACCACCTTGCCCCGCCGAACCCGGGTCACCCAAAGTCGGCAGCTTTCCACGCCCGCCCACGCGGGGGTGGAAAGCTGCCGCAGAATGGTCATACCTCTCCAGGAGAAATATGACCATTTGGAACTAGCGTCGCCAAGGGCGCGGCGCTACCCAAGAGTGCCCATCATCTTATCGACTGCCGAGTACAACTGATGCCGGCTTTTCACGCCAATCTTGCGGTAGACGTTGTGGATATGCTTCTTCAAAGTCGACGGCGATATGCACAGTTCCTCGGCTATGACCTTGTCGGGCTTTGAGGTAAGCAGCATTCCCACGACCTCGCATTCCCGGGCGGTAAGACCGCAAGACGACGAGAGCCTGTGCTCCAGCCCGCTTCGCCCGCTTCCGGCACCCTCTGCCCTAAGCAGCTGCATGAGTTTCAGCGTTATATGCGGCGATAGGATGCCAAGAAGATCCATTTCCTTGTCGGAGAAGTTGACCTCCTCTTTCGCCCTGAAAAAATCGACGCTTCCCAAAATGACCCCGTCATAGGTCAGATGGCTTCTAAGGGCGTAATGGATGCCTTGTTTTGCGTAGATTTCCTTATACCATTCCGTGTTCATGCGCAGTTCGTCTGGCATCATGTCAGTATCCCTGATGACCTTGTCGTGCGTCGAAAGCGAAACCTTGGTGAAAAACACGTCGCGGGAATACTTCTTGTCGAACTCGTAAAGGTAAAGAGCCTTCATGCCAACGACAACCGGGTCGCCGCGCAAGGAGTAGACGCCCGCATCATCCCGTTTGTAGGTGTAGAAGATTCCCTGGCAGAAGGGTATCGATAGCCTGATGAGCTCGAGGGTTTTACGTTGGAAAACGCCGAGGTCCTCCAGTTCGTTCAAGCGATAGATCGTATTGAGGGCATAGTTCCAATCGCCCTCGAAAAGCCTGTCGCCCATGTGCCCCCCTCACATTATGCGGACAGCTGCCTAGTATACGGCATTTTCCCTTAAAAATAGCTCCTTTTCGGCGACCGTACGCTCATCCAGATCTATTCGCTCCTCCTCGACCTTCAGCTAATGCAATTTCATTTGCGCAGTTCAGTTGGATGGTCGATGGGCCGCCCGGCCCCCGCCCATCGCTCGATAGAACTTTCTACCGCATTTTTAGAACAAAGGGAGTACTCGGGAATAAATATGCATCAAAGAGCCTTCTCGCGGCCAATTTACAGGGTTTAAGCCCCTTTAGTAAACTAAATTGGCCATTGAGCAGCCCTGATAGGGGCAGGGCCGTTCATGAACGCCAACAACTCCGACAATGATAGGGGTGATGCACAGGTAAGCACAAACGTAAATCCCATCTCGTCAATCCAAGGAATGTAAGGGGAGGAAGATGAAGAAGAGCTTGCGTTTTTTGACTTTACTAATCGTGCCAATTCTTGCGCTCACGCTGGCGGCGTGCTCTAGCGGCCAGCAATCCCAGTCCTCGGCATCTGCCAGTTCAGGTGCAGCAGAGGCTGCGGCCAACAATCCAGTACCCGACGCCCAGGCGACCGAGGCCAGCCCGACCGTGGTCGTCGTATCGGGAACCAACGAGGAAATGGGCTATCAGTACGCCTGCCAGGTGCCCGACCTCATCTACCGCAATTCGGTGTTGCTGAAGAGCAAGGTCGAGGCACAGTACGGCGCCGAGCTTGCCAAGACCGACATGCAGGTCTGGAGCTACTATGCCGACAAGTACGATCCGGGTTTGCGCCAATGGATCGAGGGCATGCAGAAGGGCCTGGCTGAAAACGGCTATACCGTCGACTACTATGACTTGCTTACCATTACCGTGTACTCGGCTGAAATGTGGTGTCGCCCACCGGTTGACCAGCCCTATCCCGAGGAAACGGGCATTACGCTTCCCGAAACCGACGCCGAGAACACCGATTCCGAGATTCATTCGTGCACCGGCTTTGTGGCCACAGGCGATGCAACGCCTGACGGCAACCCCATCGTCGGCGTCACGAAGATGATCACCCCCGAAAAGGCGAACAGCATCATCCTGCTCGCGTACCCGGAGGAAGGCAACTACTTCTTCTCGAACCCGATGGCAGGTTCGGTCTCCGAGAACGCCGGCCTTAACAGCGCGGGTTACGCATGGGTGTTCACCGCACAGTGGGGCCCGCCGATTTGGGGCGTCATCAACGAGGTGTTCTTCCACAACATGGTCCAGAACTGCTCGACCCCCGATGAAGCTATCGAGTTCCTGAACAACAGCCCACGTGCTGGCGTAACCGGCGCATTCCTGATGGCAAGCGCCAAAGACGGCATCAAGGGCTACGAGAGCCACTCCGATGTGGCCGAGACGCGCGTGCCGGGCGATTCGGGCGAAGAGGGCAACTACATGGTGCAGACCAACCATCTGGTGAACCCGAAACTCGCCGAGCACAATGCAGGCGGTGCCGTGGGCGGATCGCTGTATCGTTACGCGACCATGCTGGAGTACGTGAAGGAAGCAGCCGAAAACGGCGGCGTGACGTTCGAAACCGCCAAGAAGGCATACTACTCCGATGACTGGTACGATCCGGAAGCCAAGGAATGGCACCAGAACGAGCCTGGCGCAGAGGGCGTTAACGACAACACCAGCAGCTTGGCTCAAGCCGTGTTCCTGCCCGCCGATATGACCGCGTACTTCGAAGTCGGCACGCCCAACGGTGTCGGCCTGCCCGGCAAGGCAACAGGCGAGTACGTGAAGTTCACGCTGGGCGAAAACCCGCTGGCAGTTTCCAACGACGCTGACCAGACCGCTCAGCAGTACTTCTGGGAGGCCCGCAACCAATTCGTGAAGATGCAGAACGACAAGGCCAAGGCGCTTACCTACGAGGCAGCTGAATCGATCCGCGAACTGATCGACACAGCAGCTATCGAGCTCGAGTACGGCATGGACCGTGCCGCGTTCGCCTATGCCGCCGACGGCAACGGACAGAGCCCCGTCGAGCAGATGCAGCTGTGGGGCGAAGCCCTGACGCATTTCGCCAAATCGCAAATGTGCTCGCAGATGGCAACCTCGAAGCTGGAGAGCCTCTCGTAAAACAACTTCTTGAGCTAAAAACTCGCCCCTAGACTGGCCCGCTTTTCGGAGCGGGCCTAGTCTTTGATGGTCAGTTTTCTCCAGGAGAAAACTGACCAGACGCAGCAACACGCTTGCGGGTCAGCCGGTCAGCTGCGTTGTGAGCATCGTCGACCAAAGCGGCGCGGAGCTGGGGAGTGCCACTTACCCGGATGCGCTTGATGAAGATCGAAGCGATCCCGTCTCGGCCAATTAACCCAAAGGTGGTGTCTGTGATGAACATGCTCAGGAAGTGGTCGGCGATTATTCTTGCCTGCGTTATTGCTGCCAGCATGGTGTTGCTTGCGGGATGCGCAGAAAAGAGCGATCAAAGCCAATCCGAATATGCCGACGAGGCGTTTATCCAATCGCTTGCGAAAGGTTACGAGGCGCGCGATACGTTGGTGGGGCAGTCCTCTAAGGCCGAAAAGTCCGCTGAATACTACGAAAAGCTCGTCGACGCTGAGCTGGAGCAAGTGGAGCAATACCAAAGCGCGCAATTCTCTGATAGCAAGTTGCAGGAGAGCGCCATCGCCTACATCAACGCGCTGAAGGATCAGCGCGCGGCCGCCGAATTGTACGCAACTGATAACAGCAAGTACAAGCAGGATTGGCAGAAGGCCTACGACAAGCGAACCGCGTTGCTCAAGACGTTTGTGGACGACTATGGCCTTACGGTGTCGGCCGATCATCAGGACAGTCTCGATAAGCTTGTCAGCCACGGGAAGAAGGTGAAACGGGACAACGACCAGAAGGAAGCGATCGAGTCGTTGGCAAGTTCGATAAATCTCGAGTTCACTGAGCAGTACTCGACCTTCATCGGCAAGACGACAGCTACGAACAATACTGGTTACGACTTCGACTATATCAATTTTGATGTGGAACTGTTCGACTCGAACGGCATCAAGGTTGAGACGACAAGCTTGTACGCAAGCCACTGGCTCGATGGCGAGACAATCGCGCTCGATTGCTATACGTCGATAATGGAGCCGCCCTCGACGGTCAAAGTCATCCCCAGCAATTACAAGGTCGCTGACGTGTAATCACTCTGCCGGGTGCGCAGACGCGTCAAGGCTGGTGCGCTCGGGCGTTCGTGGCTGTTGCCCAATCGGACGCCCGATGTTGGCGCGAGTCCGCTTTGCTGGAAAATGGCGGCCAATGTTCCCCGCAACAATTGCAGTTCGATTTCCCGAGTGAAAAGCGCCTTGACGGTATGATCAAAGGGACTATTGTCTCGATTGACAATAGTTTACATAATCTCGATTATCACGAATTGTAAAATGCAGAAGGGGAGCCTGATCCTGGTATAAACCGAGGGCATCTTCTCGTGAAAGATGCCCTCGTTGTCGAACGGTGTTGCCGTCGAGCACGGCATCGTTTTCTATTTATCATCTCATTCGATCGAGCAAATAAAACGTGCGCAGTATCGCCGTTCGTGATCGTTGCGCCTTCTTGGCGTCAGGGCCATCGTCCGAGCGCCCGTCACACCAAGCGAACGTTACTTCCTGGTGATGCGGATCTGGCAGACGTCGTCGCCGTTGGCGATGGTCTTCGGGAGGTCGAACTTCAGGCAGCCGAGCCCCTCGATGATGCCGCGGTCGCCGTCCATCGCGATGTCGCACAGTGCGGAAATCTCGTCCTGCGGAAGGCCGAGCTTCTTCCACGCCTCAACGAGCGGGCAGTAATGGAAGTCGATCGACAACGTGTCGTCGTCCTTCTCGATGGTCTCCATCTCGAAGACGCTCTTTGCAGGCTCGGACTGGAACACCTCGTCGAAGGCGTCCATCGAGGTGAAGGGCGCGAACCTCACGTCGGCATGGTAGAGGCCGCACTTGCGGATCGCCTGGTGGAGCGGGCCGTTCTCCCCGTCCTCGACGGCCTTCTCGGCCAGGTAGTGAAGCCACAGCGCGCGATGCTCGTAGGCACCTCGCATCTGCTCGAGCGAGAAGATCGCGTCGTTGCCTGCCGCCGTCTCGTTTTCAGTTGCCATGTGATAACTCCCGTCTTAATTATTGTTCGGCGGCGCGTGGAAATGTCGAAGCTGCGCCGTCCCTCTCCCCCTGGCACTCTCCTATCGTATCGCCCGCCGACTTCCAGCAGCGAGCGATACGATCCACGACCAGGGCCGCCATAAAAGGAACCCCCTCAAGCCAAGGCCGGTTTCGGCGACCGAGCGACTTGAAGGGGCCCTTGAAAAAGCAATGCGTTTCGCGAAACGCAGCCGAGCCCTATTCGAACTCGGCGTCAAGCGCGGCGAGGCGCTTGCGGATGTCGGCCACCGTCTCGCTCGAAAGCTCGACATCGGCCGCCGGCGCGTCTGCCTCGATCTGCTCGGGCTTGTGAGCGCCGCAGATGACGTTCACGAAGTCGCCCTGCGCACGCAGGAACGCGACAGCGAGCTGCACGCGCGTGCACTGGTATTCCTCGCAGATGTCGGCGAGGCCGTCAACGAACTTGACGGCGCTCGGAAGGCGGTCGGGCTTCCACCACAGCTCGCCGTCGCGGGCGTCGCCCTTCGGCACGACGCGGTCAGCGGGAACGGTGCCCGCGAGAATACCGCGCTCGAGCGGCGAATATGCGTGGTAGGACATGCCCTTCTCGCGGCAAAGCGGCAGCACGCCCTCTTCGACGTTACGGGTGAGCATGCTGTACTTGCGCTGGATGATGTCCAGCTCGCAGCCATGGTCGAGCCAATCCTGGATGACGTCCGGCTGGGCGTTGGAGAGGCCAAGCGCGAGAACCTTGCCCTCCTTCTTCAGGTCCATGAGCGCGCGAACGGTGTCCTCGACCGGGTACACGCTCGTGTCCTTCGCGGGGTTGTGCGCGTAGTAGATGTCGATATGGTCGGTGCCCAGGCGCTTCAGGCTGTTCTCGCAGTCCTTCTTGATGCCCTCGTAGCTGTGATCGACATATACCTTGTGGCCGTCGACGTCGTTCCAATAACGGCCCACGCCGGTGTCCCAGTCGAAGGTCGCCTTCGTGGAGATGACGAACTCGTCACGGTTGCCGCTGATGGCCTTGCCGACGATTTCCTCGCTGTGGCCAAGACCGTAGATGGGCGCGGTGTCGATCGTATTGATGCCCAGCTCGAGCGCGCGGTGGATGGTCTTGATG
This sequence comes from uncultured Ellagibacter sp., assembly GCF_934636505.1. GTDB lineage: Bacteria > Actinomycetota > Coriobacteriia > Coriobacteriales > Eggerthellaceae > Ellagibacter. The sequence continues at coordinate 22,457 of NZ_CAKUAL010000009.1, read as the reverse complement.
GACAGCTCGTCCTCGGTGTTCTTCCACCAGCTTCCGCCGCCGATCGACCAAGCTCCCAGCGTGATGATGGAAGTCTTGACGTCGGAGTGTCCGATGTTCATGTACTTCATAGAGACCTGCCTACAAACGAAGGGTCGATACAACTATTTCTCTGCAGCTGCTTTCGCGTCGGCGCGCAGCACGCCATCAACGCCGCAAGCCTCGTCGTCATGGTACTTGAAGATGACGATGTTCTTCAGCTCGCCGCGGTAGCCGACGGCCTTGTTGGCGGCTTCGTCGAGCACCTTGATGAGCTTGCGACGGCGCTCGATCTCCATGTAGGGCGGCACGAACACGAAGAAGGTGATCTGGTCCTTCGCGCACTCGGAGCAGTTCTCCTTAGGGACCGGCGTGTAGTAGATGGAATAGCACTTGAACACCTCGGCGACGGCACCCTCGATGGTGTCGAGGAACTGCTTCTTCTCTTCGCCTTCGAGGTTGATGGAGGTTGCGACGAAAATGGTAGACATGAAAAATCCCCTTTCAGGATCATCTTTGCGATGTGGTTGTCGATTCAAAACCGCGCCGCGCGTATGGACGGCGCGAAAACCCGGCTGCCCGGCTTCTCGAGCTAGCCTTGAGCCTTGCGAGCCTTGATGTCGGCGAACAGCTCGCCGTCTTTTCCAACCCCGTCGTCATCGTGGTACTGGAAAAGGACGATGTTCTTCAGCTCGCCTTGGTATCCGGTCTCGCGGACCATCGTGTTGTGCAGAAGCTCGATGGTCTCGCGTTTCTTCTCGAGGGTCGCGTAAGGCGGCACGCATACGAAGAACGTCGTCTGGTTGATCGAATCTCCTCGGCAGCTGTCTTGGGGAATCTGAACCAGGTTGAACGAAAGCGCGTGCTTGTAAATCGTGCCCAGATCGTTGATGAGGGCATCCGCAAGCGAATCCCTCTGCTCTTCCGTCAGGTCGAGCGACGTGGCGGCAAAAATAGTTGCCATGCGTACAGCTTCCTTTCTCCTAGGTTTCTAGAACTTGTATGGTTATATCATGATAAAGTAGTCGAACGGTTACGAAATCGAAAAGATTTAGCCGAAAACCTATCAGTTTTTGTGGATATGGCGGAGTCGGATAAAATCTGTATCGGTTGAAACAGTGTCGAAATACTTCGATGCGTAAAGTGACCGTCATGCGCGAAAGGGAACGCGAGCGCTGCCGAGCCTGGAAGGGTGAAGCGCGCAAGCCAACAGGCGCGCACGACTACCTTGGCGTAAGGGCGCCTTGGGGCATGTCAAAAATGGGAAAGGCATGTTGGGAAGGAAAGGAACGAAGGTCATGGAGAAGGAAAAGAGCACTCTGAGCAGGCGACAGTTCGTCGGCGTCACTGCAACCGCTGCTGCAACCACGGCTTTGTTCGGGTTGGCCGGATGCTCGGGCAACGGCGGTGGCTCTCAGGCTTCGTCTGGAGCGAGCCAAAGCGGCTCCGGGGAAGTCGTGAAGGGCGGCGTCCTCAAAGTCGCGCTCAACCGTACGGTTTCGGCGAAGTCGCTCGACCCGCTTTACGTCGACTCCACCACCGCCGATCAGATCTGCCAGAACTACGGCGACACGCTCGTGCAGGAGAACATCGATCAGAGTGAATATCTGCCTTGTATCGCCACCAAGTGGGAAATCTCCGAAGACGGCAAAACGTACACGTTCACCATTCGCGACGATGTGTACTTCCAGCCTGGCAAGTTCCAGGACGGCCGCCTTCTCACCTCCGAGGACGTCGCTTACTCGGTGAACCGCGCGAAGGACTACTGGTGCAACTACCTGTTCTTCCTCGATTACGCCGAGGCCACCGATGACAAGACGGTTGTGTGCCACCTGAAGGACGCCAACGCGACCTTCCTGCATGAGCTCACCTCCTCTTCCGTTCTCATGGTTCCGAAAGAGGAAGTCGAAGGCTGGGGCGAGGAATTCGGCATGCATCCCGTCTCGACCGGCCCGTTCAAGGTCGACGAGCACACCCCCGACCAGACGACGAAGCTCTCGAAGTTCGACAAGTACTGGGGCGTCGAGCCGAACCTCGACGGCATCGAGTACCACATCATCACCGAGGACGCTCAGGCTGTGAACGCGCTGACCACGGGCGAAATCGACATCTCCCTCAACGTCACGGGCCAGCTCATCAAGCAGGTTTCCGCAAGCGACAAGCTCGTGCTCTCCCAGAACACCGAGCCGCGCCTTGCCTACATCGGCTTCAACCTCTCCGACCCCATCCTGTCCAACGACAAGGTGCGCGAGGCCCTCTCGACCGCAATCGACCGCAAGACCCTCGTCGACGGCGTCTACGCCAACGGCGACGGCGAGCTGTCGGTCCTGCCCGTGCCGAAGGTCTCCTGGGGCTACAGCGAGGAGCAGGAATCGCTCGTTCCCGCATATGACGTCGAGAAGGCGAAGTCCCTGCTCGCCGAGGCCGGCTATCCCAACGGCTTCGACATCGTCCTCACCATTGGCACCCAGAACGCTTATGTCCAGGCCGCGACCCTCGTCCAGGAGCAGCTCAAGCAGATCGGCGTGAACGTCGAGATCCAGAGTGTCTCCTCTACCGAGGTCACCGACCGCTACCTCAACAACAAGGTGCAGATGTGGATCAACGGCCAGGGTGGCTCGGCCGACCCGGCGACGTTCGTCGGCTACTTCCTGAACTCCGACAAGATCCACACTAACTACAACGCCTTCTGCTACAGCGACCCCGCGACCGACGCGATCATCAACGAGGCGCTGACGCTCACCGACCAGCAGGAACGTAAGGACCTCTACGAGGAGCTCAACGAAATCGCGCTCAAGACCCCCATCGCCGCCTTCTACGCGACGACCAAGCTCTCTTGGGGCCTGCGCAAGGAAGTGCACGGCTACGTTCAGGAGAACAAGGCCGTCATGCGCGTCTGCGGACTTGAGGGCTCTGGCATCAACATCTGGAAAGAGAAGTAGGATATCGGCCTGCTAGGTGAGATTTTGGGTGCGGCCCGGTTTGCCGGGTCGCACCTTTTTGAAGGGAGATGGTGACCGCTCATGGCGAAAATCATCCTGCGGCGTCTGCTTCAACTGATTCCAACGCTCTTCGTTGTCGTTGCCTTCACGTTTATCGCGACGCGCCTTATTCCTGGCGACCCTGTTGCCGCTATGGTTGGCGACCAATATGACGTAAGCAAAGTCGAAGAGATGCGTGCGTCACTTGGATTGGACGATCCAATCATCGTTCAATTTTGGAACTACCTTGTGAGCATATGTCAAGGTGATTTCGGGACTTCGTACTATTTTAATCAGCCCGCTATCGACATGATCGCGCAACGTCTCCCGAACACTCTGCTCATCTCGGTCATCGCGCTCATCATCGCGGTGGTCTTCGGCGTCGTCTTCGGCGTTGTCTCCGCAAGGAAGCAGAACAGCATCGTCGACTACGTCCTTACCGTGCTGTCCCTGTTCGGCGTTTCCGCGCCGGTGTTCTGGGTCGGCATCATGCTCGTGCTCCTCTTCTCGGTCACGCTCGGCTGGCTGCCGAGCTATGGCATGGGGTCGATAGAGAAAGACGGCCTCATAGGCTTCATCAGCCACTTGGTGCTCCCCTGCTTCTGTCTGGCCATCATCCCGATGGGTACGTTCACGCGCATCACCCGTTCGTCGATGATCGAGACGCTTGGAAGCGACTCCGTGCGCGCCATGCGCGCCCGCGGCGTGAGCGAGGCGTCCATCACGTGGAAGCATGCGCTCAAAAACGCGCTTCCCCCCATCATCACCGTCATTGCCATTCAGTTCGCCGGCTGCTTCGCGGGCGCTGTCCTTACCGAGAACGTCTTCGCTTGGCCTGGCATGGGCACCATGATCACGTCGGCGATCGACAACCGCGACTACTCGCTTATCCAGGCGACGGTGCTCGTCGTCGCCATCGCGTTCGTCGTCATCAACCTCATCACCGACTTGCTGTACATGGTCATCAACCCCAAGGTTGCTGCTGAGGCGAAGAAGGGGGCCAACAATGTTTAAAGAGAAATCGGCAGCTGCAGCGACTTCCGGGGCCGAGATGGAGGTCGTTGACGGAGCCATCACCGAGGCCGCCAAAGAGGCGATGATCCAGAAGGAGCGCAAGGCTAACAGCGCATGGCGCAAGTTCATCAGGAACAAGTCTGCGGTCATCGGACTCTTCATCGTTATCGTGATGCTCGTAATCGGCATCTTCGCCCCGTTCATCGCGCCGTTCGATCCGAACGCCACGTCGATCACCGAGACCTATCTCGAGCCCGGCGTGAACGGCCATATCTTCGGCACCGACGATCTGGGCCGCGACCTGTTCAGCCGCATCGTCTACGGTGCGCGCATGAGTATCGTCGTCGCCATCGGCTCGACGGTGCTCGGCGGCGTCATCGGCATCATCTTGGGCCTCGTCGCCGGCTTCATGGGCGGCATCGTCGACTCGATCATCATGCGTGTCATGGACGGCCTGTTCGCCTTCCCGTTCATCCTCCTGTCCCTGCTCCTGGTCACCATCTTGGGATCGGGTGTGTTCAACGTCATCCTCGCGATCGGCATCGGCAACGTGCCGCGATTCGCGCGCGTGGTTCGAAGCAAGGTCATCGTTGCGAAGAACGAGGAGTTCTGCAACGTCGAGCGCGTGCTCGGCGCATCGAGCCTCCGCCTTATGGTGCTCCACATTCTCCCGAGCACGGTGTCCGAGGTCGTCGTCTATGCCACGCTCTGCGTCGGTGGCTCGATTATCGCCGAGGCGGGCCTGAGCTTTTTGGGCCTGGGCATCCTCATCCCGACGCCGTCCTGGGGAAACATTCTGCGAGGAGGCCAGACCTGCCTTGCGATCGCCCCGCATATCGCTACCATTTCGGGCTTGTTCATCTTCGTGGCCGTTATCGGGTTCAACCTGCTCGGCGACGGTATTCGCGACGTGCTCGATCCGAAGATGAAGAAGTAGGTGAGATTTATGGCAAACGAAGTTAACGGACAGGAAAAAAGCGCCGGCTCCGCCGCCAATCCCGAGTCCGAAGTGCTTCTCGATGTGAAAAACCTCAAGACCTATTTCCATCTTGCGAGCGGTATAGCCCGCGCAGTCGATGGCGTCTCGTTTACCCTTTCACGAGGGGAAACGCTCGGCGTGGTCGGCGAGAGCGGTTCGGGCAAGTCGATGATGGCGAAAAGCCTCATCCGACTGTTCGAGGCCAACGCGCGTATCGAGGAAGGCTCGATCGAGTTTGAGGGCCGCGACGTGCTCTCCTTCGGGAAGAAGGAGCTACGCGACTACCGCGGACGCGATATCGGCATGATCTTCCAGGATCCCATGACCTCGCTCGACCCGGTGTTCAAAGTCGGGCAGCAGATGACCGAGAACCTGCGCATCCATCGCAACATGAGCAAGGCGGAGGCGCGCGAGGTCGCGATCGCCGCGCTGCGTTCGGTGAACATCCCGAACCCCGAGGCGCGCTTCAATTCCTACCCGTTCGAGCTTTCGGGCGGCATGTGCCAGCGCGTCATCATCGCTATGGCGCTGTGCTGCAACGCGAAGGTGATCTTGGCCGACGAGCCCACGACCGCCCTCGATGTTACCGTCCAGGCGCAGGTGCTCCACCTGCTTAAAGAACTGCAGCGCACGAACAACATCGGGCTTATGATCATCACGCACAACTTAGGCGTGGTGTGGGACGTGTGCGACCGAGCCATGGTTATGTACGCGGGCAAGGTGGTCGAGGCGGCCGACGTGAAGTCTCTTTACGCCAAACCCATGCACCCGTATACGTGGGGCCTGCTCGATTCCATGCCCTCGCTTTCTTCCGAGCGCAAAGCTGACCTTTCCACGATTCCCGGAACGCCGCCTGACCTGCGCCTTACGGGCAAGGCGTGCAACTTCGCCAACCGCTGCCCCTATGCGCAGGACATTTGCCGCAAGGAAGTTCCCGAGCTCATCGAAGTCGAGCCGGGGCACCTCGTCGCCTGCCATAGGCAGACGCTCGATGCGCATCTCGAGCGCGTGAAAGGAGGCAAGTAATGAGCATCAACGCCAATGAGGAGACGGCTGCAACCAAGCCTGTCCCGAAAACGGGCGATGCGGCAGCACCTGCCGATCCGAATGTCATTCTGAAGATCAGCGACCTGTCGAAGGACTTCGAGATTCGCTCCGACAAGATTGGTGAGAAGTCCCAGTACCTGCATGCGCTCTCGCGCGTGAACCTCGAGGTGTACAAGGGCGAGACCCTCGGCATCATCGGCGAGTCAGGTTGCGGCAAGTCGACACTCGGACGCTGCCTCGTTCGCCTTCATGAGCCGACAAGCGGAACTGTCACGTTCGAAGGCGAGCCGCTCGACTTCAAGAAAGATCGCGCCCGTCGCCAGCGCCGCAGCGTGCAGATGATCTTCCAGGATCCCTACTCTTCGCTCAATCCGCGCAAGACCTGCGCGAAGATCATCGAAGAGCCGATGATCATCCACAAGACGGAGACCGATCCGAAGAAGCGCGAGGCACGCGTCCGCAAGCTGATGGAGCTCGTCGGCCTCGACACTCAGCACATGCACCGCTACCCGCACGAGTTCTCGGGCGGTCAGCGCCAGCGCATCAACATTGCCCGTGCGCTTTCGCTTGGGCCGAAGCTGCTCGTATGCGACGAGCCGGTTTCCGCGCTCGACGTGTCCATCCAGGCTCAGGTGCTCAACCTTTTCGGAAGGCTTCAGCGCGAGCTCGGTCTGACGTACGTCTTCATCTCGCATGACCTGAGCGTCATCAAGCACATCTCCGACCGCATCGCCATCATGTACCTCGGCCAGGTGGTCGAGCTCTGCGACGCGGAGGGCATCTACGAGGAGCCGCTTCACCCCTACACGCAGGCGCTTCTCTCCGCGATTCCTCCCACGAGCCCGTTCGAGGAGAAGCATGCTATCGCGCTCACGGGCGATATTCCAAGCCCCATCGGGGACATGAAGGGCTGCCCGCTCGCGTCGAGGTGCCCGCATTGCACGGAGCGTTGCAGGAAGGAGCATCCGGCTCTGGTCGAGGCGCGACCTGGGCACAAGGTGGCCTGCTTCTTGTACGAGTAATCGATCGACATGTCCGGCAGCCCTTCCTTTTGCAAGGTGAGGGCTGCCTTTGAATGAGAGGAGACGTATGGAACCGGTTGAAGAGCGTTTTCTGCGCTATGTGAGGATCAATACCCAGTCCTGCGCTGGTCAAGAGGCCATCCCGAGCACCGCATGCCAATGGGATCTTGCGAATCTGCTGGTCGAGGAGTTAAAGGCCCTCGGCGTGGAAGACGCGAGCGTCGATGAGCACTGCTATGTGATGGGGCACATCCCCGCCAATCTTCCCGAAGGCACCACCGCTCCGGCAATCGGTTTCATCTCCCATATGGACACCGCCACCGAGACGAGCGGCGAGGGCGTGAACCCCCGCATCGTCGAGAACTACCAGGGCGGCCCCATCGTCATCAACGAGGAGCTCGGTATGGTGCTCGACGAGGAGCACTTCCCCACGCTTGCGAAGCATATCGGCGACGACCTTATCGTGACCGACGGCACCACGCTGCTCGGTGCCGACAACAAGGCGGGCGTGGCGGAGATCATGTCGCTCGTGGAATATCTGCACGAGAACCCCGACACTCCCCACGGACCGCTCTCCATCGGCTTCACCCCTGATGAGGAGGTGGGTCGCGGTGCCGATCTCTTCGACGTGGAAAAGTTCGGTGCCGAACTTGCCTACACGGTCGACGGCGGCGAGCTCGGCGAGCTCGAGTACGAGAACTTCAACGCCGCGAGCGCTGTCGTGAAAATCACGGGCAAGGTGGTCCACCCCGGTTCCGCGAAGAACCGCATGCGCAACGCCGCGCTTCTGGCCTGCGAGTTTACCGCGCTCCTTCCCGCGACCGAGATTCCCGCGACCACCGAGGGCCGCGAAGGGTTCTTCCATCTAGGCTCGATCGAGGGCGATGTGGCGACGGCCACGCTCGACTACATCATTCGCGACCACGATCGCGAGCGCTTCGAGGAGCGCAAGCGCATCATGGAGCAGGCGGCGGCGCTCATGAACGCCCGCTACGGCTGCGAATGCGTCGAGCTTTCCATCACTGATCAGTATTACAACATGAAAGAGCAGATCCTGCCCCATATGGAGCTTGTCGATCTTGCGCGCGAGGCTATGGAAGACACGGGCATCGAGCCGCTCATCATCGCCGTTCGCGGCGGCACTGATGGAGCACGCCTCTCCTACATGGGCCTTCCCTGCCCCAACCTGTGCGCAGGGTGCGAGTATGCCCACGGGCCCTTCGAGCATTGCTCCGTGCAGGCGCTCCAGAAGATTTCCAACATGTTGGTCGCCCTCGTCCAGAAGTTCGTGAAGCCTGCGGCATAGCGCCAACCCTCTTCGGTAGCGGAAACTCTTTTCGTTGAAGCGGTATTGCTGAAGGAGGCAATCGAATGATGGAATGTGACGAGCGGTCGGCGCGAGAGCGCGCTTATGCCGAGAAGCTTGCGCGCATGATTCGCGTGAGGACGGTTCAGGAGCCGGGCAACGCGCAGTCCTTCGAGGTTTTTCATGCTCTCCTTGAAGAGCTGTTCCCCGCCGTTTTCGAACGGTGCGAGCTCAAGATGTTCGGAGACGATGGGGGAAGCCTGCTCTTTCGCTGGCGCTCTGCGAGCGCTGACGAGGAAAAACAGCCTGCCCTGCTCCTTATGAGTCACCAGGACGTCGTCGATGCCGAGGGCCCTTGGACCCATGAGCCCTTTGGCGGGGAAATTGCCGATGGTCGTGTTTGGGGGCGTGGTGCACTTGATATCAAGGGCAATCTCCTGTGCATCCTGCAGGCTCTTGAGGAGCTTATCGAGGCGGGCTTTTCCCCTGCCTTCGATGTTTACATCGCCTCGAGCGACTGCGAGGAAATCGGCGGCAACGACCTTGTGCCAAGCTACCTGAAAGAGCAGCAGGTCGACATCGACCTGCTCGTCGACGAGGGCCCCTGCGTCGTCCGCGGCGAGGACGGCTCGCTCATCGCGCAGGTTGCCGTGGCCGAGAAAGGCCAGGCTATCTTCAAGTGCAGTGCTTTCGGGCCGGGCGGCCACGCCATGAACGTTGGCAAGAACACGCCGCTTGTGCGCTTGGGTGCGTTCATGGCCGAAGTCGATGCCGCGAACCTGTTCGAGGGCGATGCGCGCCCCGACCTTCTCGATACGTCGGGCACCACCGTCGCGTTCACCATGGCGGGTGCATCGAGCGTGCCCAACGTCGTCCCGCGCGAGGCGTGGGCGGTGTGCGACGTGCGCCTGGCCCCTGGTCGGACGGCGGAATCGGCCTGCGAGACCCTCGAGACCATTGCCAAGCGCCACGATGTCGAGGTGACGCTTGGCAAGAGTACGCCGCCCAGTCCCGTCTCGGATACGAACGGGCATGCATATGCCCAGGTGAAACGTGCTATTTCTTCGGTATATCCCGAAGCTGAGCCGCGTGCGGTCCTGCTCTCGGGCGGAACCGACACCAAACATTTCACCGAGGTCGCGCCGTGTTGCATCCGCTTCACGCCGATGGTCTTCTCGGCGGAGCAAACCGCGACCATCCACGGAATCGATGAGAACATCGATTGCGCTGCCCTGCCCTTCGGGGTCGACTTCTTCAAGACGCTAATCGAGGAGAGGATGAGCCGATGACTTCAACGAATTGCAACTCGAATGCGGATACCTCGCGTCAGTGGAGCCTCGATGCGCTCTACAAAGGCTTCGATGACGAGGCGTATGTGAAAGACTGCGAGAAGTTTTCCCAGCTCATCGATGAGTATATTGCGACGCTTGAACCGATCGAGCGCGGCGAGCGAACCTTTAACGTCGAGGTGCTCTGCGAATTCCTTAAGCGCGAAGAGGAGCTGTGGCTGATCGGCAAGGACCTTCACGAGTTCACCTATCTGCGTAGCGCCGTCGACGCGGGCGACAAGCAGGCCCTCTCGGCGATGGCCGTCCTGCGCAAGGGCTACGGGAAGATGGCGCGCCCGAGCCTCTTCGTCCGTCGCTGCACGGCGGGCCTTGAGCTCACCGAGGACGATTTCGCCGCGTCTCCCCTTCTCGCTGACTATCGCTTCGTGATTGGGCAGATGAGGCTTGAAGGTGCTCATCAGGGAAGCTCCGATGCGGAGGACGTTTTCGCCCGCATGCAGGGGTGCGCGGGAGACGCATGGATTGACCTCAGGTCGAGTCTGGTCGGTTTCGCGACCGCACAGCTCGATGGGAAGGAGCTCACGCTCACCGAGCTGCGCAACCTCGCCCGCTCGACCGACGCGGAGACGCGCAAGAAGGCTTTCGATGCCGAAATCGAGTGCTCGAAAGCCATCTCGGTCGGTGTTGCCGCGTCACTTAACGGCATCAAAGAGCAGGTCATTCTGCAGTCGGAGATGCGCGGGTTCTCTTCCCCGCTCGATATGGCGCTCTTCCAGTCGCGGATGAGAAGCGAGACGCTCGATGTGCTGTGGGAGGTCGTGTCGGAGCATTTGCCGACGCTTCAAGCCTACCTCAAGCGCAAAGCGGAGATCCTTGGGCACGAAAACGGCCTTCCGTGGTGGGACTTCTTCGCCCCGGTCGTGAGCGAGTCGTCCGATGCGCCCTCGTTTACCATCGAATCGGCGCGCGCGTACCTGGTCAAGCATCTGGGAAGCTTCTCTTCCGAACTCGGCGAGCTTATCGAGCGAGCCTTCGACGAGCGTTGGATCGACTTCGACCCTCGCCCAGGAAAGAGCGGCGGCGCCTTCTGCCGCAACCTCTCAAACCAGCGTCAGAGCCGTGTGCTCACCAACTTCGACGGCACGCTGCGCGCGGTCGACACGATCGCACACGAGCTCGGGCACGCCTTCCATGGGCAGCAGATTGAAACGAAACGACCGCTGAACAGGTGCTATACCATGCCTGTCGCCGAGACGGCCTCGAACTTCGACGAGCTTATGCTTATGAGCGCCGCTATCGAGGAGGCGAAGACGACCGAGGAGCGCATCGCGCTTTTGGACGCGAGGCTCTCGGATGTTGCTCAGACGGTATGCGATATCTTCTCGCGCTTCCTTTTCGAGAAGTCCGTCTTCGAACAGCGCGCCGAGAAGTACCTCGTCGCTGAGGATCTTTGCCGCTTGATGGAGGATGCCCAGAAGAAGGCGTACGGGACCGCCCTCGACGCCGAGGCACTTCACCCTTACATGTGGGTGAACAAGGTGCACTACTACATGACGACGCTCAGCTACTACAACTTCCCCTACACGTTCGGCCTGCTGCTTGCGCACGGGCTGTATGCGCGCTACCAGGAAGTGGGCCCGTCGTTTGTCGAGTGCTATAAGGCGTTCTTGAGCGCCACGACGACCGATACGGTCGAGGGGGCGACAGCCGTTGCCGGCGTTGACGTGACGACACGCGAGTTCTGGGAGAGCAGCTTTGAGGTGATCGAGGCCCAGGTCGCCGAGTTCCTGGCGCTCACCGAGTAAAAGAGAAGCGCCCTCGGAGGGTTGTTCCCCGCGTTCGGCAGGGCTCCCTCTGAGGGCGCATTGCATTGCTGTTCCGCTTTTGTTGCAGCTGGGGCCGTCTGGGCTTGTAGGTCGCGAATCGCTTTCTGAAACCTGCAGCTCGGCGGCTCCGAACTATTAATCGGCTACTCGGAGTCGATCATGATGCTCAAGATCTCGCGATCGGTCTCCCTCATGCCCTCGCGGGCCATGCGGCTTACGTTGCGGATGGTCTCGTCGACGCCCATGGTGACGATTCCGTCGCCCGCGTAGAACTCGTTTCCATTCTTGAACAGGCGATACCCGAACACGCCCGACTCGATGGCCATTGCGATCTTAGCGGCACAGGAAGGCTTCGCACCGTCACAGACCATGCCCGACACGGTTCCGAGCGAGTTGACGATCGTGTGCTCGATTTCCTCCATGCGCCCGCCGAGAAGATAGGCGATGCCGCATGCAGCGCCGGTGCCTGCGCTCACGGCTCCGCAGAATGCGGACAAGCATCCGATACCCGACTTCTGGTAGATGCTGATCAGATCGGACACGGCAAGCGCGCGAAGCATCTTCTCGCGCGGGATGTCGAGCGCGCGGGCGTAGACCACGATGGGAACCGAGGCCGTGATGCCCTGGTTGCCGCTGCCCGATACGATAACGACCGGCATGGGGCATCCGCCCATGCGCGCGTCGCTGCCGGCTGCTGCTGCGGCCTTTGCCTGCGTGAGCAGGTCATCGGGGTAGGCGTCGGATGCGTAGAGCTTGCCGACGCGCCCACCCCAGTCGTTTTTGAGCCCCTCGCACGAGATGGCGTAGTTGTATTCCGCCTGGCGGCTGAGCATCTCTTCCACGTCGGCCAAGTTGACGGTGTCGGCGAATTCGATGATGTCGGCAACGTTGAGGAGCTCGGTCAGCGCGTTTTCCCCATCGCTTGGGTCTTCGGTGCGCGTGTCCTGGAGAATCTCGCCGTCGCGTTCGACGAGAACCACGTTCGTGTGATTCTTCGCCATGACGACGCGCGCCGACCCGCCATTGCCGCCGAACATGCGCACGTCGATGTAGAACGGCTCGCTCGTGTCGGCGAACTCGACTCGGATCTCGTGCTCTTCCAGGTAGCGGGTCATGTAGGCGCGCCCGTCGTCATCGAGGCTGGAGAGCACGTCGAGCCCCTTGTCGGCGTCGCCCGCGGCGATGCCGGCCGCGACCGCGGTTTTCACGCCGTGCTGTCCGCCTGTGTTCGGAACGGTGACGCTATGGACGTTCTTGATGATGTTTCCGCTGACAGAGATGGAGATGCGCTCGGGCTCGCTGCCGAGCACCTGTGCCGCCTTCGCCGACGCAAAGGCGATGGCGATAGGCTCCGTGCAGCCTGTCGCGACGATGAGCTCGTCTTCGAGAATCTGCACGTACGCTTTGTAGGTTCTTTCGTTCATGACGGCTGTTTCCTTCTTGCTGCTCGCTTGTATGGGCTTGTCCTTGGCGCGCGAATGCGAGGTTAGCGCAGTCCAGCCTCGTGAACCACCTCGTAGATGAGGGAGAACAGCGAGCGGTCGACGTCGAGCGGGAGCGTGCAGCCAGGCCCGAAGATGAGCGCTCCGCCGTCGTTTTGCGCGAGCGTGTCCTCGAGACGGGTTGCCAGGCGGCGCTTGACCTGCTCAGGTGTGCCGTAGAAGTCGTGGTTCTGGTCGAAACCGGTGATGAGAACCTTGTCTGTCTTCCTGCGCATGTCGGCGACGCTCGTCAGGTTCGGGGCGGTGCCGCAGCATTCCCAGTTGAACGCCTGGTAGTCAAGGTCGATGAGGTCGTCCATGTAGAGGCCCTCATCGCCGTGGACATGCAGCATGGAGAACCAGGTGCGGCCCTTGAGCTTTTTCGCCATGTGCTCAAGGTAGGGCACGACAAACTCGCGGTGCTCCTCGGGGGTGATCAGCGTCGAGCGGGAGAACTTCGTGGTCATGAAGATGCCGTCGATGCCCTTGTCGATAAGCGCATCGAGGAAGTGGTCGTTGGTCTCCTGCAGCGCCTCGAGCGCGTGCGTGAGCGCTTTCGGGTCGGAGCGCATGAGCTCGAGAGTCCAGTCGGGGTTCATCGGCGTGGACAGCTCCTGTACCCATGACAGCGGGTCGAACAGCGTCGCGAGTACCGGCTTTTCGCCCTTGTAGGTGTCGACGATGCGTCCGTCGACGGCGACCTCGGCGGCGAGCGTGTCGTTCGTCGCGTCGAGTACTCCGAGCTTGCCGGCGTCCTCGGCCGAGGTGATAGGATGAGAATGGAAGACGCCGTCCCACTTCTGCGGGTTCGTGGAGAACTCATAGTCGGCGCCATATGCGACGGGCATATAGTTTCCGCAGGTCATAATCTTGATGAGATCCCAATGTCCAGCGGTTGCCGTGTTGACGGTCTCAGCATAGAAATCGTCGGCGACAGGGTCTGCCAAGGGGAAATGGAACCATCCTACGATAGGGAGCTCTTCCCCGAGCTTCTTCGTCTCGACTTGCTGTTTGATCAGTTCGAATCCAGTTGGCATCAATGCCCCTTCCCGCGATATCCTGAAAACCGATATGAATAACGGTCACACCTTTCATCATATTTCATTTCCGCTTATAAAGCGACGGGTTTGGGATAATTCAATTGCCGGAAACAATAGGGGTTACCTTCGGGAAAGTGCCTCCTTCGAGGGTTTCCCGATTTCGCTCCGCCGACTGTCGCTGCATCGTGTTTGCGCTGCGCCTGACTTGCTATAATGCCGCAGACGAACGATTCACGAGTGGTAAGGACCCTTTCGAAAGCTATGCAAGAAGCGATACTCTCCCTAAACGCGCGAGGCCGCGCCAAAGGCCATATCCTTGCCTTCCTCACCGTGTTCGTCTGGGGCATTACGTTCGTGTCGACAAAGGTGCCGCTCACCGTCGTCACCCCGATAGAGATTCTCTTTTTGCGCTTCTCGCTGGGCTTTCTCGCGCTGTGCGTCATCCACCACCGCGTGACCCCCTTCATGGGCGCGCGCGTTGAGGCGCTGTTCGCGCTAGCGGGTGCAACGGGCGTGACGTTGTACTTCCTTATGGAGAACATCGCGCTCACTATGACGAGCGCCTCGAACGTCGGCGTGATCGTCGCCATCGCGCCTCTGTTCATCGCGCTCATTGCCACGTTCGTCACGCGCGAGGAGCGCGTCGGCGTGAAGTTCTTCGCGGGCTTCGTGATGGCGATATCGGGCATCGCGCTCATCAGCTTCACGGGCGCTGCCGCAGGTGACGCGGGGCTTGCGGGTTGCCTGCTCGCTGTGTTCGCGGCGCTGGCCTGGGCAGTCTATTCGACCATCGGCAAGCGTATCGCGAAGCTGGGCCTCTCGACGGTGGCCACGACGAAGCGCACGTTTGCGTGGGGCCTCGTGTTCATGCTGCCGTTTTTGCCGGTGATGGGCTTTGGCCAGGGAGCCGAGGGCGCGGGTCTTGCGGGGCTTCTCGACCCTGTCATGCTGGGCAATCTGCTGTTTTTGGGGCTGATCGCGTCTGCCACCTGCTATGTCATGTGGAACAAGGCGGCGTCGATCGTCGGCGTTGTGAACGTGAGCGCTTACCTTTACCTCACGCCCGTGGTGACGGTGGTCGCGTCCGTCATTGTGCTCGCCGAGCCTCTCACCTGGCAAATCGTGCTTGGCGTGGCGCTTACCGTGACAGGCCTCGTCCTATCGGAGCGCTAAGGGGCCTCCTCCTCGCTATTCGAAGGGGTGCGACGTCAAGTGCCACCCGCCACAGTATTCGCAGCGATAGATTTCAAGGCCGCGCGTCCCGCGATCCTCGCACCATTTGCGCGCTTCTTCGGCTTCGTCCCTGGTCGCGTAGCGGTTTTTCTTCTCGCAAGACTTCCAGCGCATTGCTGCATCATGATCGGCTTCTCGCTTTTGTTCGCGCCGCTCCTCGTTTGCGAACAGGTCGTCCAATCCCCCAAGGCCATTTTCGAGCTGCGATTTGAAATCAGCCACTTCGCGTGCCCGCGCCGATCGCTTCTTGCTTCCCACGATTACCTCCGTGCCTGCTTTTCCCGTCTGGCTTTCCATTATCGCATGCAACTCAATTTGTGTTTGCGGAGGTTGACCGATTTGATTGAGCGTACTGAAGGTCATGGGCCAGTACGGAATATGCAGCGGCTTGCTTTGTTCGCCAATAAGCTTCAAGAACGCGGAATCCGACAAGCTGATGGCTGTAAAACTGAGTGAAGGTGATTAACCCTCGTTTCTTGACGACCAATCCGCAACAATAAATATTTTCGTAAAGTTTTGCGGTTTGAAACCGCAAAACTAATGATTGTCAAAGAAATTTGCGGTATATTAGCTGCAAATGGAGGTGGTCGGGATGATTTACAGACCTTTATATGTAGATAAGATTATGTCTTATGTTGACTCGCCATTTGTAAAAATCCTTACAGGAGTACGCCGCTGCGGAAAGTCGACAATTCTGAAAATGATTATGGAACAGCTGAAAACGCAGCGGAATATCCCAGAGGAGCGCATCGTCAGTTGCCGCTATGACTCGATGGAATATGAGGGTATGACGGCGAAGCAGATGTATGCAGAGCTGAAAGAGCGCCTTTTGCCAGGGGAAAAGACATACCTGTTTCTCGACGAAGTGCAGGAAATCAAGGGCTGGGAAAGAGTCGTCAATTCGCTGGCATCGGACTTCGATGTGGACCTGTATGTGACAGGATCGAATTCCCGCATGATGTCTTCCGAGATTTCGACCTATCTGACGGGACGGTATGTGTCTTTTCGCATATTCACCTTGTCTTTTGGCGAGTACCTGATGTTTAAACGCCAATATGCCGAAGTCGGAGAGCCGAAAGCCGAGCTTGCGAACTATGTGCGTTTGGGCGGTTTCCCGGCAACACACTTGCAGGCATATTCTCAGGATGAGGTCTACACCATCGTGCGGGACATTTACAATTCCACGGTTTTCTCGGATATCGTGAAACGCAATCAGGTGAGAAAAATTGACCAGCTTGAGCGTGTGGTCAAATACACCTTTAACAATATCGGCAATACTTTTTCGGCGAAATCCATTTCGGATTATCTGAAGGCGGAACACCGTTCGCTCGATAACGAAACGGTTTATAACTACTTGGAGAAACTGGAAAACGCGTACCTGCTTCACCGCTGCTCCCGCTTTGACTTGCAGGGCAAGGAAATCCTGAAAACGCAGGAAAAGTTCTATCTTGCGGATACTGCCCTGCGATACAGCGTTCTCGGCTACAACGCCGACAGCGTGGCATCCAGCCTTGAGAATGTCGTGTACCTGGAGCTTTGTCGCAGAGGATATACCGTCCATGTCGGCAAATTCGGTAGCGGAGAAATCGACTTTGTGGCAGTTCGGCAAAATGAAAAGATCTATGTGCAGGTGACGCAGGAGCTTCGTTCTCCGAAAACTGAAAAACGGGAATGCGATCGCTTGCTGGAGATTCACGACAACTATCCCAAGTATGTTCTCACGACGGATGAGTTTACGGGAGGGAACTACGAAGGCATCAAGACGATGCACATAGCGGATTTCCTGTTAAGCTCCGAGTACTAAACGATGGGGTCGTGAAATGCTCGCTTGGAGACAGGCGGGCATTTTGCTTTTCTTGAGGGAGGCGCAGCAAAAAGAGAAGCCTGCCGCTTCTTATTGCGGTTCATGCGGCGAGCTATTTTGGCAGCCCTCGGGAGAGTCGGTGTGGTCCCGAGGGCTGCCAGAGGCTATTCCCCGAGTTTGGACTTGAATTTCCAGTAGCCCAAATCCTTCGCGATTTCGGTGCCTTCCTCGTTGGCCTCGCCCAGCCACACCTGGATGGTCTCGATGCGGATGGTCTCCTTGAAGCCGGTCGGGTCGACCTCGATGCGCTCATCGAACAGGTTGCCCGGCGTGAGGAAGCGGGATACGCGTGCGAGGGCATCGTTGAGGTTGTCGAACGTGTAGGTGTACACCGCATCCGTGCCATGGAATTCCTTGATGCGAACCATGTAAGTCATCGCGTGCCCCTTTCGTGCGCTGCGTTGCGCGTTGCTGCTGATTAGAAGCCGACACAACATCGGCTTCGCCCATTATACCCTTGCGGGTGCTTTGCGGCTGACTCAGCTCGCCTTCGCTTCCCGCCACGCGCACACCAGCTCGCGTGCCGCCGCCTCTGGATCGCTTGCGCCGCAGACGGCGGACACGACGAAGAACCCGTCCGTGCCCGTTTGCGCCACAAGGGGGATGTCGGCTACCTTCACTCCCCCGCCGACTACGATGGGAACGGGGCTTGCGACGGCGAGTTCGCGCAGGTCATCGATGCTTTTCGTGATGATGGTGCCGTCGGCTGCGAGTCCGCAGTCGCGCTTGGTGGGCGTTTCGTGAAGGGGCCCGACGCCCAGGTAGTCCACAAGGCTCATGTCCGCGGTCTTCACGTACTCAAGCATCTCGTCCGCGCGTGCGGAAAGTCCCACGACCGCATCGGGGCCGAGGAGCTTGCGGCACGCCTCGACAGGAACGTCGGACTGCCCGACGTGCACGCCATCGACCTTCACGCCCGCCTCCCGCGCGGCGAAGGCCACGTCAAGCCTGTCGTCGATGAGCAGCGCGACCTTCTCGCTCACACCCGCGCGCTCGATGGCGCGGGCCGCCTCGTCGGCGCAGGCCATGAGCTCGCGCGCCGAGCACACCTTCGAGCGCACCTGCACGCAGGTGAACCCGGCTGCAAGCGCGGCTGAGATGACATCGCCTACGGGACGCCCGCACGTGTTCTCCGGGCCAATAACCAGGTAGGATGAAATATCGAGCGTATCCCTCATGCTCATGCGCGTGCCTCCTTGCTTTCGTCGGCGGTAAGCTTGTCGTCCGGGTTGTCGCTGTTGTTCGCGTTCCGCTTGACACCTTCGCCGTCCGCGTCGTTTGCTTCCTTCGGTCCCTCGCTATCCAAAAGGGCGTTCACGCGCGCCACCTTCTCGTCCATCATGTGGGAGAAGCCGGGGCGCACGTCTGCCTTCAGGATGACCTCGGTTCGAATGCCCTTCTCGGCAAGCACGAACGTCGCGTCGCGCACGACGCGCATGACCTCGTCCCATTCGCCCTCAATCTCGGTGAACATGGAATAGGTCCTGTTCGGAAGGCCCGACTCGCGGATGACCTTCACGACCTCCGCGACCTCGGAGGACAACTCGTCTCCTACGCCGAAGGGTGCGATTGCCACGGCGATGAGCGTGTTCATCCTAGGCCTCCTCGACGCGCAGCGGATTGTTCGCGATGTCGTCGGGCGTCGCGCGGTAGAGCTCGTCGATGAAGGCGACCTTGAAGCTCGCGGGCGCATCCGCCGCAGCTGCCGCGCGCGTTCCTGCAACGTTGTAGTGTGCGACGGCGGCAAGCGCCGCGGTGAAGGGATCGGCTTGCGTGGCATAGACCGCGGCTACGCCGCCGAGGGAGCATCCGAAGCCCGTCACCTTGCCCATAAGAGCGCTTCCTCCCGTGGAATATGCCACGGTCGACCCATCGGTGACCAGGTCTGACTCGCCCGAGACGGCCACCGCGCCGCCCGTGTAGCGCGCAAGGGCCACGGCTGCGTCGCGAGCGGCCGCCACCGTGTCGGTAGTGTCGACGCCGCGGGCGCGGGAAAGCTCGCTCGCGTCGCCTTCCAAATCCCAAAGGCCCGCAAGCGCAATGATCTCGGAGGCATTGCCGCGCACAATCGCGGGCTTGTAGGGCTTGAATCCGCGCAGAAGTTCGGTGCGCAGGCTGCCGATGCCGATGCCGACCGGGTCGAGCACCCAGGGCTTGCCCGCTGCGTGCGCTGCTGCGGCAGTGCGGGGAAGCGTCTCCTCGTATACGGGAAGCAGCGTCCCCATGTTGATGTAGACTGCACCGCCCGCGGCGACGAGGCATTCGCCCTCGTCGGGCAGGTACACCATGGCAGCGGAGCCGCCAACGGCGAGCTGCGCGTTCGCCACGAAGTCGATGGTCACGCTGTTGGTGATCGACCCCGCCATGGGATTGTTGGCGCGCACCTTGCTCGCCGCTTCTACGATTCCGCTTTGCAACTGGTTCATCTCAATCATGCGCATTCCTTTCAAGGACCCGCTCCATCTGCGGAGCGTGGCATAAAAATGGGACGCCAGCATAAGCGGGCGCCCCAGATAGAACCTGAGATGCTCCCTACGCCAGCACTAACTGACAGGTTCAAAGGGTTAGGCTTGCGCCCTCTCAGCCAACCGCGCGTTTGTCGCACGATGGGCACCCCTGCATCGAACTTGCTGGGGCAATGGTACACCTAAGTTGGCCACTGCGCGCGTACATGTCGGGCGACGGCTATCTCTCAGGCAGCGTCGCGGCGGGGTTGCTTCGTCTGCCTGCTGTCCGGGAGATTCCCGAAAGCCGTGCGCGGTTTCCGCTTCGAGCCGCCTTGTGTCCGCCGCCCGCGAGGCGTCTGATTGTTTTCCGTCCTCGTTTTCCGCCTGCGAGGACCCTGCCCCACTTTCGGTCCCTGCTGCTTGGTTTCCGCTCGCTGCTCGTCTCCCCGCCTCCGCCCGCGAGGCCTCTTCTCGCTTTTGCGTTTGCAACCTGGTATCATCTCTTTCGCTAAAACCTCACGTGGACTTTTTGGGCGTGCGCGGCGAGAGGGCTTCTTCCTTGAAGGGGCGGCGACGAAATCGCCGTCTTCTCCCCTGGCCTCGCGGCGCGTCACTTTTCGCCACGTAACCGAACGCTCGGTTGCGTGGTTTTTCTTCTCGCTCCTCGGGCGCCGATGTGCAAAAGGAGCTCATGGTGAAAACGAACGACATGCCCGCCGCGATGTCGGTGGCGAACGCGACTGCCCCAAGCGAGATTGCCCCACGCAAGGTGACCCCAAGCGAAGCGACCAAAGTGCGCGCGATCGCGACGCTCGAGGTGTTTCTCGGCGGCGCGAGTTATGGCTTCATGGCGACTTCCTACAAGCTTTCTTACGCTGCGGGTTTCACTTCAAACCAAGTCGTTGCAGGTCAAGGATGGTTCGGCCTCATCCTATTTGCAATAGCCTTCGCGGTGTCGATGGCGCGCGGAAAACGCTGGCAGCGCGTCGGTACCCGCTCGGCACTTTCGCTCATGGGGCTGGGATCCATCACCTGCTGCACCTCGATACTCTATTGCTATGCGATGAGCGTTCTGCCTGTTTCGGTGGCGCTCACGCTTTTGTTCCAGTTCACCTGGATCGGCACGGTGCTCCAGATCATCTTGACGCGCAAGCCGCCTGCGCTCTCCCAGGTCATCGCGGCTGCGGTCGTCGTTGTCGGGACCGTGTTCGCGAGCGGTGTCTATAAAACGGGAATCGCGGGCTACGATCCGCTGGGGCTTGTGTGCGGCTTCTGCGCGGCCATTAGCTGCGCGTGCTTCGTGACGTTTTCCGGAAGAGTGCAGGCCCCCTGCTCAAACGAGCAGCGCGGGATGATCGTGTGCGCGGGCGTGGTCATCGCGTCGCATGTGGTGTGCCCCGACTTCATCATCTCCGGCGCGCTGCTCGACGGCTTCGCCCCGTATGCG
Source organism: uncultured Ellagibacter sp. (assembly GCF_934636505.1). Classification (GTDB taxonomy): domain Bacteria; phylum Actinomycetota; class Coriobacteriia; order Coriobacteriales; family Eggerthellaceae; genus Ellagibacter. The sequence continues at coordinate 1,463 of NZ_CAKUAL010000009.1, read as the reverse complement.
TTCGTGTGCGGGCTGTTCGGCATGACGCTGCCGGTTCTGCTTTTCGGCTTGGGGACGCCGCACCTGACGCCCGGCATGTCGACCATCATGACGTCGGCCGAGCTGCCAGCGGGGCTTCTTCTTGCCATGCTTTTGCTCGGGGAGTCGATTTCCGCTGTTGAATGGCTTGGCGTGGCGATCATCCTCGCCGGAGTTTGCATCGCGCAGGTTCGCCTCGGGAAGCGCTCGACGACGACGCCGCTCCCGACTGATTAGCGACGTGTGTTGCATGGGCTTGCTGGGAGCGAGGCAAGCACCCGACCCCCTGTCCCGCTCGGGAGTGAGACCAATCACCCAGTCCTTGCCCCCTTTACTGCTGCCTGCAAAAGATTGACGATAGTTTTCAAAAACAGCAGGGACCTCGTAAATATTCAGCGAACTATTCCTCAAATAGAACGGTAGTGAGGTCTATCATTTCCAGCTATGCGAATAGGTTCCAAGTGGCTGGAAATCCCATCAAGAAAGCCGCCCGAGGGCGGCTTTCTTACGATGCTTGATATTGGCTTTCGAGATCGATTTCGGCTTAGAAGTTTTCAGCCGAAATTTCGAAGTATGCCTGCGGATGGTTGCAGACGGGGCACACATCTGGAGCCTTCGTGCCTACGACGATGTGGCCGCAATTACGGCATTCCCACACCTTGACCTCGCTCTTCTCGAACACAGCAGCGGTTTCAACGTTGTGCAGCAGTGCGCGGTAACGCTCTTCGTGGTGCTTCTCGATGGCACCAACCTGACGGAACTTTTCGGCGAGCTCGGGGAAGCCCTCTTCTTCAGCCGTCTTGGCGAACTCGTCGTACATGTCGGTCCACTCGTAGTTCTCGCCGTCGGCCGCAGCGGCAAGGTTTTCCGCCGTGTTGCCAATGCCTTCAAGCTCGCGGAACCACATCTTGGCGTGATATTGCTCGTTCGCCGAAGTCTTGCGGAAGATTTCGGCGATCTGCTCGTAACCTTCCTTCTTCGCGACCGACGCGAAGTACGTGTATTTATTGGTCGCCTGCGACTCGCCGGCGAACGCAGCCTGCAGGTTTTTCTCAGTTTGGGTTCCAGCGTATTTGGACATGTTGAATCCCCCTTCTTGGATTTCCAGCCGTGGGCCCATCGCCCGTGGCGTATACGGCAAATGGTACACCGCCCCAATACGAATTGGTAGGTTTTACTAGGTGCTATGGGAAGACCCTGGCAGGGAAATCGCTGGGGAGGTTCCTGCATCTTGCGAGCAGTCGACCGATTGAGCGAGACGCACGACCGAACAGGGTCCCTGACAGCGAAGAGAGTGCCCGACGTTAAGCCATCAGCTCCCTGCGTTTCAGGAAATCCTTTTTGATGCGGTCGCCCATTTCCTCAGCAAGTTCAAATCCCTGGTCGCAAATGGCTTCGACAGAGGCCTGGAGAGCGACGGGGAACTCCTCGATCGTCTCATCAAG
>NZ_CAKUAL010000008.1 GCF_934636505.1 uncultured Ellagibacter sp. | reverse complement strand
CCACACAGGCGAAAGGCCCACCGTGACCAGCAGGATAAGGAACGCCAAGATCATGATGGTGCAGAAGGCGCCGTCGATCGTGATCTGCATGAGCAGTGCTGCCGACGTGGCCTTGCCGGGCGATATCCCGCGGCGGCGCGCGTCATCGACCACAAGCGTGGTGCCCGCCAGATTGAGCGACGGCGCGATCGTGTTCATGAAGAAGGTGCCGAACACGAGCGGCAGCGTGGTGCGCGGGGCCATATGCTCCCCCACCGCGCGGAAGCACGACGAGTACGCGAAGCTCTGCGAGACGTACTTGCACAGCTGGGTGAGAATGGCCGCGACGAGCGGGATCGTGGAGCCGCGCTGCATGGTCTCGGCGAGTTCGGCCAGCTGGTCGCCCCGCAAGAACACCACCGCCAAAACGATGATGAGCACGAGGCCGACCAGCAGATTTCTGATGCTGAACTTCACAGTTGAGGTTCGTCCCTGTCCCTAGTGGCGGAAGTGGCGATGCCCGGTGAAGACCATCGCGATGCCATGCTCGTTGGCGGCCTGAATGCACTCCTCGTCGCGGATGGAGCCGCCCGGCTGGATGATGGCGGTCACGCCCCACTCGGACAGCGTGTCCACATTGTCGCGGAAGGGGAAGAACGCGTCGGACGCGCACACCAGCCCCTCGGCCGGCACGCCCATGCGATCGCACGCCTCGTGGGCGCGCTTGCACGCGATGAGTGCGGAGTCGACGCGGTTCGGCTGGCCGGGGCCCATGCCGATGCCCGCATGGTCGCGCGACACGAGAATGGCGTTGCTCTTCACGCCCTTGCACACGCGCCACGCGAAGAGCAGCTCGTGCATCTCCTCGTCGGTCGGCTTGCGGTCGGTGGGCACCGTGAAAGTGGCGGGGTCTTCGGCGACACGGTCGACGTCCTGCACGAGGATGCCGCCGTCAACCGAGCGGAACTCGAGCGCGGAAGGCGCGTCGACGCCGCCGGTGGCGAGCACGCGCAGGTTCTTCTTCTGCTGCAGAAGCTCGAGCGCGTCGGGCGCGAACGAGGGCGCGATAAGCACTTCCACGAAGAGATGGTTCTCGTTGATGTGGTCGACCACATCCTTCGTGACCTCGCGGTTTGCCGCGATGATTCCACCGTAAGCGCTCTTCGGGTCGCATGCGAAGGCCTTGTCGAAGGCAGCAACCACGCTCTCGGCAGTGGCCGATCCGCACGGGTTCTGGTGCTTCAAGATGACCACGGCGGGCTCGTCGAACTCGCGCACGAGCGACCAGCAGGCGTCGGTGTCGAGGATGTTGTTGTAGGAAAGCTCCTTGCCGTTGAGTTGCTCGGCGTTCACGAGGCTGTGCTCGCTCTCGAAGTCGGGCAGGCGGTAGAAGGCGGCTTCCTGATGCGGATTCTCGCCGTAGCGCAGCCCCTGCTGCTTGACCATGTACAGGTCGTAGTAGTCGGGGAACTCGCCTTCGCCCTCGGCCTCGAGGGAGTCGTCCTCCTCGGCGAGCTGTTCGAACATCCAGTCGGCGATGGCCCCGTCGTAAGAGCTCGTGGTCTCAAACACGTTCAAGGCCAAGCGGGCGCGGGTCGAGCGCTTCGTGGCGCCATCGTTTTCGCGCATCTCGGCCAGGATGTCATTGTAGCTTTCGGGGTCGGTGACCACGGCCACGCTCTCGAAGTTCTTCGCGGCGCTGCGCAGCATCGACGGGCCACCGATGTCGATATTCTCGATGCAGGTGCCGAAATCGGCGCCGGATTCCACCGTCTTCTCGAAGGCGTACAGGTTCACGACGACCATGTCGATCATCTGGATGCCGTGCTCGGCGGCTTCGGCCATGTGCTGAGGGTTGTCGCGCTTCGCCAAAAGCCCGCCGTGTACCATCGGGTGCAGCGTCTTCACACGACCGTCCATCATCTCGGGAAAATGCGTCACCTCGTCGATGGGGGTCACCGGAACACCCGCTTCGGCGATGACCTTCGCGGTACCGCCCGTCGAGATGATTTCCGCGCCGAACTCGTCGTGCAGCACACGCGCGAAGTCGACGACGCCCGTCTTGTCGGTCACCGACATGAGGACGCGTTTGATCTTGGGATCAGCCATGTATGTTCTCCTCTCAAGAGTTGGAACTTCTTTAAGGGTGCGCGGCCCTACGCCCACCGCGCACCTCGCGCAAGCCAGGGAAGCAGTCGCTATCGTCCAAGCGACTGATCGTGCCTTTCGCGGGCCTCATCACTGTAGCGCTCCTTGTAGCGCACGTCGATGAGCTCTGCGACGATAGCGATCGCCAATTCGGCGGGCGTCTTCGCACCGAACTTCAAGCCAATGGGACGCTTGATAGAATTCCACTGCTCCTCGGTGACGCCGCGCGAGGTCACGAGGTCGTGCACCGTGGTGTTCTTCCCCTTGCAGCCCATCATGCCCACGTAGTGCACGTTGTGGCGAACCGCCCACACGCACGATTCGGGGTCGAACATGTGCCCGCGCGTGAGCACGCAGACGTAATCGGCGGGCGCGGCGTGATACTCGTCGAGACCGTCGAAGTTGTCGCCCGGAAGCTCGATGCGCGCGGCGTCGGGGAAGCGCTCCTCAGAGATGTAGGCGGGGTCGTAATCGACGACCGTCACCTTGAAGCCGACGTGGGTTGCAAGCGCGGAAAGCTCGCTCGCGGCGTCGGAGGCGCCCAAAAGCCACACGTGGACCTGGTCGAACAGCGCGACGGAGCGCCAGGTCAAGCCTTCGAACTGCTCGTTGTGCATCGAGGGGCCGCGCGTGACGTCCTTCATCTGGAACATGTCGCGCGGGCTCGGCGTGCGCGAGGACACGATTTCCTTCGCGTCGTTGCAGAAGAAGACGAGCGGCTCGCCGTCGGCGGAACCCTGGTCGCCGTACTTCTTGGTGACCTCGTTGTCGGTGTTCTTCTGCGCCTCGGCGGCGTCGTAAATCACCTTGAAGCCGAGCCACGCCAAGTCACCCTCGTCGACGGCGCGGACGGCGCGCTCGAACGTGGGAATGTCGGCCTCGGTCAGGCTCTTCGCAATGACGTCGAGATAATCGGGGGCAACGTGGTTGTTCCCCGCGAGCGCCTCAGCGGAAAAGCAGGGGAAATCCTCCGACGAGAGATGCGGGGTCTGGCCCGCCTTCAAGTCGTCGATGATGGATTGCAGCACGGCCTTGTTCATGGAGCTGTCCTTTCTTCAAACCGTTTCCCGACGCCGCCGCTAAGGGGCCTTAAACGTCGCGCCATCGACGCCGGCGCTGGGGCCGGCATCGCGTTCCCGACGCCGCCGCGAGGTAGCGCCGCACTTGACAACGCCGGCGCAGAGGGCCGGCGTCGCAGTTGCCATCAGCTGATGTGAACCTTGTTCGTGGAGGGGTCGACGGCGACGCGCCCTTCGGCGATCAGCCCGATGACCTCGGGATAGAGCACATGTTCCACATCGTGGATCTTTGCCTCGAGCGTATCGAGTGTATCGCTTTCGGCCACCGGGACCGCACGCTGCGCAACGATAGGACCCTTATCGTAGTCGGCGTTCGCGAAGTGCACCGTGACGCCCGTCACCTTCACGCCTGCGTTAAACGCGTCAGCGATAGCGTGCGCGCCCTTGAACGACGGCAGGAGCGCCGGGTGCAGGTTGAGCACGCGATTGAGGAACGCGTCGAGCATGACAGAAGTCACCTTGCGCATGTAGCCCGCCATGACCACGTATTCCGCACCCGCTTCCCGAAGCGCCTCGACGATCTGCGCGTCGGCTGCGAGCACGTCGGCGTATTTCTCGCGATTCATCACGAGCGTGGGAATTCCCGCCGCACGCGCGCGCTCGATACCGTACGCGTCGGGGCGCGACGACACGACGAGCACGATGTCGGTAGGCAGGCCCTCGACAATCGCGTCGATGATCGCCTGCAAGTTCGTTCCGCTGCCCGAAAGCAGCACGCCAATCTTAAGTCTGTCGGTCACGTAACCGCCCTTTCCGCAAGATGAGCCGAACCATCGAAGGAATGGGCCGGCGACACAGCAACAAACAGTATACGCAAAAGGCGCGCCGATTCCGCCGCAGAAGCACAAGCGTCAACTGATTAGCATCGATGACGTCCCCTCTCGGGGAATTGGGGGAAGCAACGGGGCGGGAGGCAGGGAAGTTGGCGCGAGGGGCAGGGGCGCCGTCTGTCCCAGACGCTTCGCCGAAAACAGCTCGCCGACGTTCAAGCTGGCGACGGACGCGTTCAGCACGTTGAAGCCGATCGTCGTGAGGAAGTCGGTCGCCACGAGGAAGCCGAGCGATGTGATCGCCATTGAGCTGCCGAAGCCGAACGCCATGATCGCCTTTACGCTACCAGCGCCGAACGCCATCGCGAGGGCCTTCTTCACGAAAATCGGGTCGCCGTGGACAAAATCGGTCGATATGCGAGCGACGTCGGGCGGCACGATGTCGGACTCGCATTCCCGCCGATTTGCGACCTGGGCTTTCTCTTTCGAGCCACTCGGGGGAAACCCGCAGATAGCCGCGGCGACTCACATATCGGCGTTTTTTGTCCACGACGACCCGAAATCGAGAAAGAACGCGCATTCGGAGACCGCGCCCGACAGGCGAGCCGATATCGAGACGCCACACATTCGACAGGCCTCATCCAGCAGATGAGCTGAAACCGAGAAAGAGCACCACCCCCTTCGAGAGCTTGTACCTCGGCGAAGTGCTCTACCCCAGGACTACCCCAGGAACCACGGGAAGCGAAGCTTGCGACCAGACGAGGCGTTCGTCACAGGAACCATAAGAAGCAAAGCCTCATCTCGACGAGGGCATCTGCTGCAGGAGCCACGGGAAGCGAAACCCTCAGCTCGGGGTGCCCGCAACTCGGGAGAGCCCGCAGCCGGGGAGACCCACAGATCGGGAAACCCGCAGCCCGGAAGCCCTCTTCCCGCGAAAGTCGCGCAGCCCCGAATATTACCCTGCAAGCCCTAGCCATGCGGCAATCTTCGGAGCGTACCCCAGCACGAAGATGACGAGAATCAGCACGGGAATCCCGAACTTCAGCCACAGGCGCGCGCACGCCGGGAAGCGCACGCCCCGGCCCGCGTTGGTCTCGGCGAGGAAGTTTTCCCAGCCCCAGCCCCTGCGCGTCGTACAGAACAGCACGAAGAACAGCGCGCCTAAGGGAAGCAGGTTGTTCGACACGATGAAGTCCTCGATCGATTGGATGTCACCGACCGCCGGTACGGTCACGCCCGAAAGGACGTTAAAGCCGAGCGCGCACGGCAGCGACAGCACGAGAACGAGGACCGCCGTGATCACGGCAGCGCGGCGGCGGGGGATGCCCCATTTGTCTATCGACCAGCTGATGAGGTTCTCGAACACGGCAATCACCGTCGAAAGCGCGGCAAAGCTCATGAACACGAAGAACAGCGCGCCCCACACGTTGCCCAAAGGCATCTGCCCGAACACCACAGGCAGCGTCACGAACACAAGAGATGGCCCCTGATCAGGACTTACACCGTATGCGAAGCATGCAGGGAAGATGATGAGGCCCGCCAGGACGGCGACGACGGTGTTGAGCGCAGTCACCGAAATCGCCTCGCCGGCAAGGCTGCGCTCGCGACCAATGTAGGACCCGAAGATTTCCATCGAAGCCATGCCGAGCGAAAGCGAGAAAAGCGCCTGCCCCATCGCAGCGAACACCGCGTCGCTGAACGTCGCCCACTGCTCCGCCACCGTTGCACCCGCGAACAGGCGCGAGAAGTCGGGCACGAGGTAAAACGCGATCCCCTCCCCCGCGCCTGGCAGCGTCACCGCGCGCACGCACAGCACAATCATAACCACGAACAGCGTCGCCATCATCCACTTGGTAATGCGCTCGACGCCCTTCTGCAGGCCCATGCCGCACACAACCGCGCCGACCACGACCGCCACCACCATCCACGCGATAAGCCCCACGGGGTCAGCAAGCATGCCCGAAAACACGGCCGCGGTCATCTGCGCATCCGCCCCGTCGAACACGCCCGACGCCATCTTCGGCACATAGGAAAGCATCCAGCCGCACACAGTGGTGTAGAACATCATGAGCACCGTGCAGCCAATGAAGCCCCACCAGGAGAACCAATGCCACGCACCCGAAGGCTGCAGCTTGTCGAACGCCTGCGCCGCCGACTTCTGCGACGCGCGCCCGACCGCAAACTCCATCACCATGACGGGCAGCCCCAAAATCACGAGGAACACCAGGTAGATGAGGAAAAATGCCGCGCCACCGTACTGCCCTGTGATGTAGGGGAAGCGCCACACGTTCCCCAGCCCGATCGCGCACCCAGCGCTGATGAGGATGAATCCCAAACGCGACGCGAAATGCTCGCGCGAGGGCGTTGCCGCGGATGCGGCGGGCGTGCTCTGCTCTGGCATACTACTTTGTTCCCTATCTTTCTCGACGCGCCCCATGCGCGTCAAGCGCTTATTGTAGCGCAGGGACGGCGTCCTTCGCGCGCGTCTCAGGCTCGACCGTAGTGTAGGTGTACTGTGTGAGCGACGTGCCCACCACGGCGACGATGTCGACGAAGAGATACAGCGCGAAATGCTCGTCGGAACGCATCTTCTCGTGATGCTCGACGACGTCGGTCGCAGGCTCGATGCCAGCCACACCGATCACCGCGAACACAAGGCGCCACGAGTCGGTACCGAGCGGGCTCTAGATTCCCAACAATTCGCTATGAGATCCAGTCCTTACCGCCGTGAGCACGAGAAGATTTGAATCAATGCGATATATCAGTAGCCAGTCTGGTTCAATATGGCATTCCCTATGGCCATGATACGTTCCCGATAAAGCATGGTCCCGATTGCGCTCCGGTAAAGGCTCCCCGCTACGCAACATCGTAATGACCTCATCGATTTTGGCAAGTTCGGCTCCTTGCTTTCTCTTGCGCTTCATGCCTTTCTTGAACTGCGAGGTGAAAGCGACATCAAGCATAAGTTACTCACCAGAGTCGTCGAAAACCGCCGCCCACATTTCCTTGTTAGTTTTATAAGGCCCCGAAACGCGGCCATTTACCGCATCATCCATCGCTGCAAGCGTTTCCGAGGAATAGCCGTTGGGGTTCGAGGAATCGAAGGGGAAGCCTCCTCGTCTGTTGAAAGCAGAAACGAACATTCGCAACGCGTTGCTCGGCGACGTCCCGATGGCGTCGCACGTTTCAACAAAGCGTTTTTTCTCCGCATCGGTTACTTTCGTAGAAAGCGGTGCACTGATAGCTGCAGAAGCCATCGTCTGCTCTCCTCCCTTATTTAAGCTTCTTTTTTAAGCTATGAGCTTTCATTGACTTCTATTGTATGCTTTTCACGAATAAACCTCAAGCATGGCACCAGAACGTAAAGAAGGCCCCGTATCGAGGCCTTCTCCGCAATGCACATTCAATCCCAGGTGAGCAGTCCGCAGCATGCCACGAAGCCACCCATTTTAAGGACTATCTCCTAGCCTTCGTAGCCGTACAGGTTTCCTTCGCCCGCGTATTCCACTTCGCCTTCGCCGGAGACGATGCGGCCCACGCGATAGGTGGTCTCGCCCGCCTTCGCGAGCGCGGCCTCCACCTCGTCCGCACGGTCGGGGTCGACGATCAAGACCATGCCGACACCCATGTTGAAGGTTTTGAGCGCCTGGCCCTCGGAGAGGTCGGCCGCCTCGCACACGTACTTCGCGATGGCGGGAACGGGCCATGTGCCCAGATCGACCTGGGCATTCACCTGCGAATTCAGCGCGCGATTGAGGTTCTCGGTGATGCCACCGCCCGTGATGTGCGCAAGCGCACGCACAGCCTTGGGGCACTCGGCGAGCACGGAGAGCACCTGCTTCACGTAGATGCGCGTCGGGGTGAGCAGCGCCTCGCCCACCGACTGGCCGCCGAGCGCGTCAACGGGTGCCAAAAGCTCCTCGGTGCTCTTCCCCTCCACGCACACCTTGCGCGCGAGCGAGTAGCCATTGGAGTGCAAGCCCGACGACGCAAGTCCGATGAGCACATCGCCCTCGCGCACGCTTTCGGGATCGAGCATCTTCGGGCGGTCGACCACGCCCACCGTGAAGCCGGACAAGTCGTAATCGTCAGGGTCCATAACACCGGGGTGCTCAGCCATCTCGCCGCCGATGAGTGCACAGCCCGCCTGACGGCAGCCCTCTCCGATGCCCGCGACAACTTCCGCCACATGCTCGCGGCGCAGCTTGCCGATCGCGATGTAATCCAGGAAGAACAGCGGCTCGGCGCCGCAAGCGAGGATGTCGTTCACGCACATGGCGACAAGGTCGATGCCCACCGTGCCATGCTTGCCGACAAGCTGGGCTACCTTGAGCTTGGTGCCCACGCCATCGGTGCCCGACACGAGCAGCGGGTCCTCCATCCCCTTCGCCGCCGCAATGGAGAACAGGCCGCCAAAGCCGCCGATGTCGCCCACGACCTCGGGGCGGTAGGTTGAATGCACGGTCTCCTTGATCGCATCGACCGCTCGCGCGCCCTCGGCCGTATCAACGCCCGCCGCCGCGTAGGTGATTTCCTCGCTCACTTTTCGCTCCTTCTCGTAACGTTCCCATCCTGCAAGCAATTACAGGGTGACCTGGGTTTTCTCAGCTTTCTCATTCTCGCGCGCGTATTCTGCGGCGAAATCCGCCTTGGTCATGAAGCTCTTCTTGGCCGTGGAGGGCGGAATCTCCACGGGGTAGTCGCCCGAGAAACACGCCTCGCAAAAGCCGGGTTCGCGCACGTCGGGAAGCGACTCGCGCAGGCCGGGCAAGCTGATGAACGCGAGCGAGTCGGCGCCCATCCACTCGCACATCTCCTCGTTGGTCATGTTCGCGGCGATGAGCTGGTCGCGCGTGTCGGTGTCGATGCCGTAGAAGCACGGCCAGAGCACCTCGGGGCTCACGATGCGCATGTGGACCTCGGTGGCGCCTGCCTGGCGCAGCATCTCGATGAGCTTTTTGGAGGTGTTGCCGCGCACGATGGAATCGTCGATCACGACGAGGCGCTTGCCCGAGATGACGCTCGGCAGCGGGTTCAGCTTCAGGCGAATGCCCAGCTGGCGCATGGCCTGCGTCGGCTGGATGAACGTGCGGCCCACGTAGCGGTTCTTCACGATGCCGTCGGCGTAGGGGATGCCGCTTTCGAAGGCGAAGCCCATGGCCGAGGGGATTCCCGAGTCGGGCACGCCGAGCACCAGATCCGCATCGGCCGGCGCCTCGCGCGCCAAGATGCGGCCCATGTTGCGCCTGGCCTGGTAGACCGACTGGCCGTCCATCACCGAGTCGGGGCGGGCGAAGTACACGTACTCGAAGATGCAGCTCGCGCGGCGGCCGGCGGGCACGCCCTGCTCGGAAGTGACGCCGTCTTTGCTGAAGCGCACGATTTCGCCCGGGTTCACGTCACGCACGTATTCCGCGCCCACGATATCAAGGCCGCAGGTCTCGGACGAAACGACCCAACCGCGGTCGTCGGGAAGCTTGCCCATGCACAGCGGGCGGATGCCGTTCGGATCGCGGAAGGCGTAGAGGCAGTCGGGGCTCGCGAGCACCATGGCGTAGGCGCCCTTCAGATGCTCCATGGCGAAGCGGATGCCTTCACGCAGGTGGTGCGTCTTTTTGGTGATGTCGCCGATCGCCTTCGCTGCTACCTCGGAGTCGGTGCCGGCACGAAGCTGGATGCCCTCGTCGATCAGGCGGGCGCGCAGGCTGTTCGTGTTCACGAGCGTGCCGTTGTGCGCGAGGGCGATGAGCGTCTCATCGATCGCCGAGATGTGGGGCTGGGCGGCTTCCCACGACGCCGCGGCGCCGGAAGTGGAATAGCGCGCGTGGCCGACCGCCACAAAGCCGGTGAGCGCAGCGAGGCTCGCCTCGTCGAACACCTGCGTGACCAGGCCCAAGTCCTTGGAAACCATAATGGTCTCGCCATCCCCCACAGCGATTCCCGCGCTTTCCTGCCCGCGGTGCTGAAGCGCCTGCAGGCCGAAGCACGTCATACGCGCGACGTCCTCACCAGGGGCGAAGACGCCGAACACGGCACATTCCTCTTCGAGGCGGTCGGGTCGTTCGCCCGGCAGTATCGAAGTGCTCATGAAACGATCTCCTTTGCTGCATCGTCTATTGTCGCGGCCGCGCTGGGATCGACCATGCCGGCCCCGCCGCTGCCGCCGTTTGCGTTGTTCGCATTGCTTGCGTTGTTCGTATTGTTCGCAGCCGAACCTTCAGACACCGTACCAGAAGAATTGACAGCGGCGTATTCGACCGGCACACAGCACAGCACGTAGCGCGCGTCCGTGTTGCTATCGCAGGTAGAAAACATGAAGAAGCGGGAAATGGCCGACGCGTCGGGCGCCGCCGGGTCGCACTCGACGATGCTGCGGCTGATCTTGTCGGCAACATAGGAGGTGAAGGCGACGTCGCTTTCGAACTTCGTCTGCACGATCGATTCCGACCCGCTGCAGTGGACAAGCGACACCGACTGCAGGCGCCACGAGCCCTTCGGGGTGAGCAGGTACACCGTGCGATGCTCGTTGAACTGCTCGGCGTCGGCGAAATCGGCGATCGCGGCGAACATTTCCCCATTCTGCAGGTGATGGCCCTGCACGATATTGTTCTTGTCCGAGAAATCGGCAGCATTCGACGCAAGCAGGTACGGCGTGCCGTAGGTAGGCAGCCACCATCCGCCCGAATTGCCCTGGAAATCAACGGTGAGGTACTTGTCGGGATTCGACTCGGGCGCATGGACGATGGGGTAATTCACGTTCGTGCCCGGGATGAAGATCCACCCGACCGTGTCGGGGTTGATCGCGAGAAGGGCATCCCAATCGACGGTGAGGTCGACAAGCGATATGCCAGACGCGTCAGAGAGCGCGGAGTCGGAAAGGAACGCCTTATCGGCCACGTCGTCGTAGGATTTCTGGCCCTCGTGATAAGTGAGCAGGATGCTTCCCAAGGCGAATGCAGCCGCAAGGAACACCACGATAGCCACGATGAGAATCGCGGTCCAAAGACCGAAACGCCGCTTCCGCGCAGGAGCAACCGCGCGTGCAGGAGCGGTCGCACGCATATGCGCGCCCCCGTTGAACTGCGCTTCCCCTCGCCCTCGACGATTCGTGGACATACTCGCCTTTCCGTGGGATTCCCCACTGCGGAGCCCGCGCCCCGCAATCCGTGCTTTCGCTGAAACCTCACTATAATAAGCGACGCCCCCGAGCGGGGGCGCCACAGGTGCTCGCATACGCAAATTTCATCGGCAAGCGCGCCCTGCTAGGAAGGAGCGCCTCGGTCGCCGCGCGCCGAACGGGTTCGGGGCAACGCGGTATGCCCGACGGCCAGCCCGCCTCGCAGGCGCGATGCGACCGACAATCGGCGGCCCACTCGCCCCCCCCCTGCGTGCGGGCGCGGTTGCGGCTCGAACGTCAATGCCGTCGACGTCCCGCCGGGCCGCTCGCCAACGCGATGCGGCTACTTCTTCTTGAGCTCGTCGATGAAGCCCTTCGCGATGCACGCGACGATGATGATGACGATGACGGCAACGATGCCGGCGATAATCCCCGGATTGTCGGGAATGAAGCTCAAATCCATGACGGCCCCTCTTTCAAACGCGACGCAAATGCGTCTATCGGTCAAAGTCAATCTAAACGGTATCCATAGTAACGCCATCCCCTCCTTCACGCAAGCTCCACAATTGGCGAAACGAGTTCTGTAAACAATAATTTACGCAGGTGAAAGCGTTGTTTAACAGTTTGATGCCAATCCCCAAGATGAGAAAGCCAGTCTTTCGGCAATCGGGCGCGAACTCGCCTTTCCCGCCGCTTATCGACGCAACCGATAAGCGGTTATCGACGTTTCAGCAGGTCAACAGAAATTATTCCGATTTTCCCCGAAAACCTATTGACCAAGTGGGCGTTGCCACGTATAACTACGACCGTTATATGAATAAGCGAATATTATCGCAATCGTTTAAGGAGATAACCAAATGTCTGAAAATGAGAACGCCTACTCGTTCGAGACCCTGCAGATTCACGCCGGCCAGGAAAACCCCGACCCCGCGACCGACGCACGCGCTGTGCCGATCTACCTGACGTCCTCCTTCGTGTTCAAGGACGCCGCGACCGCAGCCGGGCGCTTCGGACTCACCGAGCCGGGCAACATCTATTCCCGCCTGACCAACCCCACCGTTTCCGTTTTCGAGGAGCGCATCGCCGCACTCGAGGGCGGCGTCGGGGCGCTCGGCGTCGCCACCGGATCGGCCGCCATCACCATCGCGGTGCAGAATATCGCCACGGTCGGCGACCACGTCGTCTCCTCCACCAACCTTTACGGCGGCACGCTCAACCTGTTCGAGCACACCCTTTCCGAACAGGGGCTTTCCACCACGTTCGTGAACCCTGCCGACCTTGACGCCGTCGAAGCCGCCATCCAGGACAACACCAAGCTTCTCTACGCGGAGACGCTCGGCAACCCGAACTCCGACGTGCTCGACATCGAAGGCTGGGCCGCCATCGCGCACAAGCACAACCTTCCGCTCATCGTGGACGACACGTTCTCGACCCCCTACCTGCTACGCCCGATCGAGCACGGCGCCGACGTGGTGGTCGCGTCCGCCACGAAGTTCATCGGCGGACACGGCACGGCGATGGGCGGCGTGATCGTCGATGCGGGCAAGTTCGACTGGGCCGGCAACGCCGACAAGTTCCCCGGCGTCGCGAAGCCTAACCCGAGCTACCACGGCGTCGTGTTCACCGAAGCCGCAGGCGAGGCCGCCTATATCACCAAGGCGCGCGCCACGCTCCTACGCGACCAGGGCGCAACGCTGTCTCCCTTCAACGCGTTTATCCTGCTCCAGGGCTTGGAGACGCTCTCGCTGCGCGTCGAGCGCCACGTCGAGAACGCGCTCAAGGTCGTCGACTTCCTGAACAGCCACCCGCAGGTCGAACGCGTGAACCACCCGTCGCTTTCGACCGGCCGCGCGAAGGAGCTCTACGACGAGTACTATCCCAACGGAGCCGCCTCCATCTTCACGTTCGAAATCAAGGGCACGGCCGAGACCGCCTGCAAGTTCACCGAGAGCCTGAAGCTGTTCAGCCTGCTCGCGAACGTGGCGGACGTGAAGAGCCTCGTCATTCACCCGGCGTCGACCACCCACTCGCAGCTGACCGACAAGGAGCTTGAGGCTGCGGGCATCTCCCCCACGACGATTCGCCTGTCTATCGGCACCGAGAACATCAAGGACATCTTGGCCGACCTTGAGCAGGGCTTTGACGCGGTGAAGTAGTCGCACGCCAGTTTGGACCCTAATGAACGAGGGGCCGCCCGCGATTTGCGAGCGGCCCCTCGTGTTCGTGGTGCACAGAGAGTGAAGGGCAGCCCTTGCCCACGGCAGCAGGCCGCGGTCGCGGCACGCCTCGGGTCGCGCCCGCTCGCTTTCCCCTGTCCGCGCTCCCCTTTAGCGGTTGTCCACCTTCTCGGGATAAAGGTCGTGGTGAGACAGTCGCTCCCAGGCCACGTCTTCCCAGCGCGTGCCCGGCTTCCCGTAGTTGCAATACGGGTCGATCGAGATGCCTCCGCGCGGCAAGAACTTGCCCCAGACCTCGATATACTTCGGATCCATCAACTTGATGAGGTCCTTCATGATGATGTTCACGCAGTCCTCGTGGAAATCCCCGTGGTTGCGGAAGCTGAACAGATACAGCTTCAGGCTCTTGCTCTCGACCATGCGCTCGCCCGGCACGTAGGCGATATAGATCGTGGCGAAGTCGGGCTGCCCCGTGATCGGGCACAGGCTGGTGAACTCGGGGCAGTTGAACTTCACGAAGTAGTCGTTGCCCGGATGCTTGTTCTCGAACGTCTCGAGGACACTTGGGTCGTAGGTCTGCGGGTAGCGCACTCCCTGGTTGCCCAAAAGCGACAGGTCGTCGGTCCCCTCGCGCTGCGGGTTCTCGTTCACCGCGCTCGTCGCGTTCACCGCGTTCGTCGCGTCCATCGCGTCCGTCATGTTCGCCATATTCGCCATGCTACTCCTCCCCTTCCGCGTTTGCTGCCGCCCGCTCGGCGTCGAGCCTGTCGAGCAGCGGATCGCGCATCCCGTTCGCCTCGAACGCGCGGTTGCGGTCGATGCACGTCCCACACGCGCCGCACGGATAGTCGCCGCCCTCGTAGCAGCTCCAGGTGAGCTCGTAGGGAACGCCCAGCTCAATGCCGCACGCGACGATATCAGCCTTCGACATTTCCACGAACGGCGCGCAAAGATGCAGCTCGCCGCCCGTTCCTTCCTCAATTGCGCGGTTCATCGCGTCGACGAACTCGCGCGAGCAATCGGGATAGGCGTTGCCCGCCCAGTCGTCGTGGTGCGCGCCGTAGTAAATCGCGCTGCATCCGAGCGAGAGCGCCATCGAAGCCGCCGCCGAAAGGAATAGCCCGTTGCGGAAGGGGACGTAGGTGCTCACCGGCTTGCCATCGCTTTCGGCGAGCTGGTCGGCATAGCTTTCCTCGGGGATATCTTGCGAGGAATGCGAGAGCAGGCTGCAATCGCTGTCGGCGAAGATGGCCCCCAAATCGAGGAAGCGCTGCTCCACGCCGTAATGCGCGGCGACCGCCTTCGCGCTCTCGATTTCCTTGTTATGGCGCTGACCATAGGAAATGGAAAGCGCGTACACATTCTTGGCGCCGTAGCGCGAAACCGCCATGGCGAGCAACGTGGTGGAATCCACGCCGCCCGAGCACAAAACGAGCGCCTTCTCTTCGATAGTTGCCACGAGGTTACACTCCCTTCTCGACACCCGGCCAGATAATCTTGTGCAGCTGCAGCTGCGCGGTGGCCCAGGTGAGGTTGTTCTCTTGCATGAAATCCACGATGCGCGCAGGGTCGAGGCGTCCGAACACGGGGCTTAAATACACCGGCACGCGATCGGGAAGGCCCAGCTCGCGTGACACTTCCAGCATGCGGCGAAGATCGCCCTCCCCGCCGCAGACGAACTTCACGGTGTCGCGTGCGTCAAGGAGCGCGAAGTTCTCGCGCAGCATGCGACCCTCCATACCGCTCGAAGGAAGCTTCCAATCGACCGTAAACGTGAGGTTGCCGGGAAGCGACGCGCACGCCTCGCGCAGCTGTGCGAGTTCGCGCAGGTCAGCGGCACCGTTCGTCTCGATTTCCACCCGAAGCCCGCGCTCGAGGGGGCCAGGCTCGGCAAGCAAGGCGCACACAAGGCTGGGGAGCGCGGGCTGCAACTCGGGCTCGCCACCCGTGAGGGTGACGCATTCCACTCGCGTCTCGCACGCCCACGCGACGAGGTCCGCGACTGACACGCGCTCGGCGCATTCCGCGGCAGCGGGCGCGTTTGCCCACATGGTGTCGCAGTACGAACACGCCAAGTTGCACCCCGTAAAGCGGATGAAGGCGGCGAGCTTGCCCGCGGCGCGCCCTTCCCCGTTCACGCTGACGAAGCGCTCGGCAACGGGAAGCGTGCGGCTCGCTGCCGGTTCGGAGAATGCGGGCGCAGCCGACCCGCGCGCGACATCGCACCCCGGCCCGCCCGCAGCCTGCGAGCCCGCGTTTACCTCGCCTGCGGCCTGCGCCTGCGAGCCCACGTCCACCTCGCCCGCAGCCTGCACCTGCGGCCCTGCGACCAACTCGCCTGCGGCCTGCACCTGCGAGCCCGCGCTATCCCGACTACTAGCCACGGTAGATCGCGCAGTTGTTGGGGGTCTCGTACACGTCGACCTGCGACACGGGGAATCCCGCGTCCGCCAGTTTCCCGTAAAAATAGCGGGCGAGGTTTTCCGCCGTCGTGCGGAAGGGCACGACCGAAAGCGAGAAGCCCTCGCGCTCGAGGCACGCGAACGTGTCGGGGGCAAGCGACCCCTCTTCCACCACGAACGAGTGGTCGAAGGCTTCGGTCAAGTCGCGCAGAGCGCCCTTGAAGTCGGCAAAGTCGATCACCATGTCTTTGTGAGTTCCCTGCGTCTGGAGCTCCTCCTGCTCCAAATAGGCGACCACGCGCCAGCGGTGGCCGTGGAGATTCTCGCATTTGCCGTGATAATCGGTGAGAAAATGAGCAGCATCGAAGCTGCTCTCTGTTTTAAGCCCATACATCGGCGTACCTTTCACGCAAGTGAAAACCACCGTGGGGAAACCTGGGTGCAGGAACGGCGACGGCGAGCAAGCGGAGCACCGCACGAGCAATCCTCAAGCACAAGTTGCTCGGCCAGCGCAGATTCGTGCGAATCGCAGCCGCCCACCTGGGACAACCGCAGCCCGCAAGGCACCGCACGAGCAAGATACGCATCTCGCGCGATACGACATGGGCTGCGCGAGGACAAGTATCGCACCGCGCGAGCGGTACACGCCACAAGCGCGATCGACGCGACTCGCGCCCAACACCTGACACGCACGGGCGACACGCCACTGCGCGACTTGCATCCGACACCCCGAGCGCACGAGCTCCCAGCTCCAAACGCTCATTCCTGCATAACGCGCCGGACGCTCTGGCATAACTCGCCAGCAGCATTCGACGCTCCCTAGTTTTGTTTACCGACAGGAGGTTTTCGAACTGTCCATAGTGGCAAGCAGTATAGCGCATGCACACGAAGAGGCAGACCGCAGGCTGACTATTTCACACAAGCATACGACCTGGGCAAAGGTTGGCGCCCGCAATGCACAACAACGCGCAATCCGGCAACCATCATCACAAGCGGGAAACGAGAAGGCAACGCGCTCCTCGCCTAGTCAGCAAAAGAAAGCACTTCGCTCATCTCGCAGGCTCCAAAATCGCAAGCCACCCGGTCGCAACTCGAATAGCAGCACGCGCGCAAAGGCACGCGCGCAACAATCTCAAGAACGACCAGCACTGCATGGCTGCTCTTGGCAACAGATTCGTTTCAAACGGACGATTTCGCCTTCAACGCCGCTACCCTCTTAGCAAGAAGACGAGCGAAGGAGCCGAAATGCCCGAGAGCGCAACAGCAAACGCAACAACCGCGAAAAGCCAGGTCGTGATTCCCGAAGTCCTCCCCATGGAAGGCGAGGCAACGTTCGCGAAGAAGGCGAAGGGCATTGCGCAGGTCGCGGCAGGAAGCGCGCTTACGGCGGCGGGAATTCCCATGCTCGTACTCCCTGGGCCGGGTGTTGCGGCAATCGTCGGCGGAGCAGCACTTGTGAGCAGGGGAAATAGAAACTACACAGGCCGCACAGCAACCCCTTTGGAAGAGCACCTCGACGAGGCGGCCTCCAAGGCGGCAGACCTCGCCGCAGACACCGCAAAGCGAACAGCGGGCAAAGCAGGCGAAAAGGCGAAGGACGCCGCCCTCAAAACGGGAGCCGTAGCGAGGGAAGCGGTCGAGATGGCAGCGACGAGCGCTCCCGAGGTCGCAAAAGGCTTCGCACGAGGAGCCACCACAGCCGCCCACGTCGCGAGCGGTGCCGCAAAAAACGTTGTTCGCGAAGCGAAGCCCCTGTTCGCAAGCGTGAAGAGGGCTACAGGGGCGGCCATCTCATCAGCAAAGCGCGCCGAGCAAGGCGCCGCAAAGAGAAGCAGGTGACCTGGGCTCCCGCGAAATCTTGCCGGCGGCAATGCCGACGCGTCGAATCCAGAGGCTAAAGTCTAGTCGGGTCGGGTCGTGCTAGACTGGGGCAGACGATTCGAAGGGACGGTCGAAATGACGCAAGAGAACCAAAGCAGCACCGAGCCGATGCCGCAGAGCGCCCGCGCAGGCGGCACCAAGCCGATGCCTCAGGACGCCCGCACAGCACAAGAGCTCCTCGACTTCATCGGCGAATGCCCGAGTATGTTCCACACTGCTGCAACAATCGGAAAACGCCTGACCGCAGCGGGGTTCACCTATCTTCCCGAGACCCAGCCGTGGAACATCGAGCAAGGCGGCACATACTACACGACGCGCAACAGCTCGAGCGTCATCGCCTTCAAGGTGGGAACCTCGCTCGACAACTACCACTTCCAGATCACCGCATCGCATGGCGACTCGCCCACCTTCAAGGTGAAGTCAAACGCCGAGCTCACAGGGCCAGGCGAATCGCAGCGACTCAATGTGGAGGTGTACGGCGGCGCCGTCGACTACACGTGGTTCGATAGGCCCCTCGGAATTGCGGGCCGCGTGATGGTGAAAAGCGGCAATCGCGTGGAAAGCCGCCTGTACGAATCCGCCGAGCCGCTCGCGCTCATCCCCAGCATGCCGCCGCATATCCAGCGCGACATCAACCAGCAGTTCTCGCCGAATCGCCAGGTCGACCTCTGCCCGCTCTTCTCCGCAGGCGCGCTTGGCAAATCCACCTTCGACGCGATAATCGCCGACGAGCTGGGGATCTCCGAGAGCGACATCGTCGCGCGCGACCTGTTCCTCGTCAACCGCCAGCAACCGTGCATCTGGGGCGCCGCGGGCGAGTTCGCCTCCTCCCCGAAATTCGACGATCTGGCCTGCGCATACACCGCGCTCGAAGCGTTCCTCGCCGCCGAGAACGATCGCAGCATCTCGGTCTTCGCGTGCTTTGACAACGAGGAGGTCGGCTCGAACACCAAACAGGGCGCCATGTCGACTCTTCTCGCCGACACGCTTTCGCGCCTGAACGCGGCACTGGGCCGCTCCTGCGAGGACCTGCGTTGCGCCATCGCGAAATCGATGCTCGTGAGCTGCGACAACGCGCACGCCGTAAACCCCAACCACCCCGAGCGCTTCGACGAGGGCAACCGCGTGTTCCTAAACCAGGGCATCGTGGTGAAAGAAGCGGCGAACCAGAAATACTGCACCGACGCCTTCAGCCGCGCCGCCTTCTGCGCAATCTGCAACGACGCGGAGATCCCCTACCAGACTTTTGCGAACAGGAGCGACTCGCCGGGCGGCTCCACGTTGGGGAATTTGTCGAACACCCAGGTGAGCATGCACGGGGTCGATGTCGGCCTGCCGCAACTCGCCATGCATTCGAGCTTCGAGACGATCGGCGTGCGCGACGTGATGCTCGCAACCCGCGCGCTCAAGGCGTTCTTCAACGCCGACCTGCGCATCGACGGCGCGGACAGCATAGAACTCGGCTAGCAGGCGCCACAGTCCGATCGGAATCATGTGCTGCGAGCCCCAGCCAGTCACGACGACCCCAGAGGCCCGCAGCCCAAACGCTTACGCTATCATCTTCGACTCTTCGACCTTCTCCACAAACCAGCTCATGAAGCCTTCGAGCGGCTTGCGCAGCACAAGGCCCAGCAGAAGCGACGGCAGCACGAACAGGAGCAGCATGCCCATCGACGTGTAGTAGTCGCCGTTGTAGATGCCCATCATGGCCGCGCGCATGGCGTTGATGGTGTGCGTCGCCGGCATGAACGGGCTTGCGATCTGGAAGAACTCGGGCAGCACCTGCAGCGGGTACGCACCGCCGCCCGCCGTCACCTGCAAGATGAGGAACAGGACGGCAATCGCTTTGCCCAGGTTCGCGAATGCAAGCACCAACGTGTAGATGAACAGGGAATACACCAAACCCGACACCCAGAAGCACAGCATGAACAACAGCGGATGGCTCGCCTGCACCCCCAAGAACAACATGTTGCCAAGGCCCACGCAGGTGGTCTGCAAAAGCGACAGCACCGCCACCACGCAGTAGCGCCCGAAGTAGAGCTCGCGCGGCTTGGGGTTGTCGAGCTCGGCGAGCCCTCGCTTGGAGACCGCCGGCTTGATCGCCACCATCATGAGCAGCGAGCCGATCCACAGCGCGAGCGTCGTGTAGAGCGGCGCCATCTGCGAACCGAAGTTGTCGGCCGGGAACACAGCATGGCGATCGAGCGCCACCGGTGTCGTCACGGCAGAGGCAAGCACTGCGGGGTTCGAGCCGATGACCTCGCGCAGCTTCTCGACGTCACCGTTCGCAAGGGCCGATCGCAAGTTGCTGCTCAGCGTCGTGAGCTCGCCAGCCGTCGAGGTGAGCTCGTTTTGCGCATCGGCGAGCTTCGCCTTCGCACCGGAGAGCTTGGACGCGACGGAATCCGCATCGCCGCTTATCTCGCCGCCCGCAGCATCGAGCTTCGCGGCGCTGCCCTGAAGCGTGGAAACCATGCTCGACACCGATGCAGAAAGCTCGTCCAAACCCGGCTTGACGTTGTCGTTGAATTCCGTTTTCGCATCGTTGAGGCTGGCCGCGGCCTTGTCCGCGAGCTCCTGGATCTCGGCACGCTGCGCGACGGCGTCATCGTAGCCCGACTGGATATTGTCAGCCGCCTGATACAGCGAGTCCGAAAGCTGCTGGAGGAGCGACACCGACTGCTTCAGCTGGGCGATCATGCTCTCGACTAAGGGGGCGTGCTGCCCATCGACGCTATCCTGAATCCCCTCGAGCGCGCTGATGATCGAATTCAAGTCCCCAATCTCGGTCTCCACAACTGCCGCCTGATTGCGTAGGTGCTGCGAAGTGTCGCCCGTCAGATCGCCCACGCTGTCGTACACGTCGCTGATCTGGGCGCTAATGCCCTTGTAGCTCTCGGCGGATGCGGAAATAGCCTGCGAAAGGGAATCTGCCGACGCCGAGAGCGCGCTCGCGATGTCGGAGACGCCCGCGCCACCGTCCTTCGCGATGTCGCCGACCTTCGCCGCCTCGTCGCGTGTCCGTCCGAGCAGCGTGCCCGACTGAGAGATAAGCGACTGCGACGAGTCGATGAGCTGGGAATACATGCCCAACACCGACGCCGCACCCGTCATCTGCCCCGCCATGCTGTCCACATGGTCGGCAAGCGTTCCCACCGCGCCGGAGAGATCGGCGTCTTGGGAGTACTTCGAAAGCGACGAGACGATGGAAAGCGCCACATCGGAAAGCGTTTCCAAGAACACCTGGTTCACCTGGTTCGACACCTGATCGGCACCTTGGTCGGTGACCTTCGGCGCGATGGCATTCTTCTTCTCGTTGGCGTAGTAGATGATGTTCGCGTGCTCGACCTCGTCGGAATAGAACGTCATCATGTCGCGGCTGAAGCTTTGGGGAATCACCACGGCAGCGTAGTAACGCCCGGACTGCGCGCCGTCGATCGCGTCTTCTTCAGTTGTGAATATCCAGTTGAGCTGGTCGTTCGCTCGAAGTGCGCTCACCACCTTGTCGCCGACGTTGATCTCAAGCGGAACAAGGTCGCTCTCGTAGCCCTCGTCGGTGTTCGCCACGGCGACGGTAAGGTTGCCGGTGTTGCCGAACGCGTCCCAGCACGCAATGACGTTGTACCACGTGAAGATCGAGGGCAGGAACACGAGACCGATTACGATGATCACCGTAATCGAGTTGTTGAACAGGTGCTTCATGTCGGTTTTGAAGATGCGCCAGATATTCCTCATCTATCGCACCTCCCCATTCTCATCCGACTTCGATTCAGACGCGGAAAGAGGCGTGGGGCCTCCCGCGGCAGCGTCGCCACCAGGTGCGGAATCGCTCACAGCAACCTCGCCACCAGGCACGAAATCGCCCGCAGCGGGGGTATCCCCTGCAGCAGGCACACTGCCGAGTGCGTCGTTTGGCGCCGCATGCGCCCCCGAAGCTGCCTCCCCCTTGCGTACGGCAGCGTGCGCACCCGTGGAAGCCTTGTCGGCATCCGAGGCGGCATGCGCGCCTAGAGGAGCGCCGTCCGACCCGGGAATCGCGTGCGCGCCCATAGGAGCCGTGTCGTCATTAGCAGCTTGAGAGCCCGCTACCTGCGGTTTCGCGTTGCCTTCAGAAGGAGCGCCCGCAGCACCCGCGGCATCAGCAGCACCCGCGACATCAGCAGCATCGGCGGCACCCGCGGCATCAGCGGCACCCTCCAGGCCCTCCGCCTTCGTGCCCGTCGGCTTCCCAGCGACCACAGCACTCGCAACTTCCCCGCGCGCCGTCTTGCCATGGGCGTGCCGGCCGACGACTTCCTTGCTCCCGCGCGAGAGCAGCTCGGCCATGAGCGCATCGAGCTCGGCGCTGTCCTTCTCGTCGAGCGCGCTCGTCCGCGAATAAGCAGTCGCAGAGCTCCGCGCCGAAGCCCCACCGGCGGACGCGCCCACCATGGTAGGCTGCATGAACACCTTGCGCGCCGCGAACAGCGTGCGGACCTCGTCGTCGGTCATGGCGTTCAGCGACGCCTGACGCTCGATATTGTCGCGGATGAACTCAACCACCACCAGGAACGTGAGCACGAGGACGAGCCACACGAGCCACAACGTCAAGGCGACGACCTTCTCCATCGCCGTCACCGCAAACACGATGGCGATGACCGCCGGCACCGCGATGCCGACGATGAGCGCGCCGCGCTTCAGGCGCGGATACCAGCAGATGAACCGCGCGGCATGGTCGGCGATATGGTGGCGGAAATCCTCGCGGTCGGAAAGCACGCGCACGAGCTGGGCGACGCGGAAACGGCGCTCGGGCAGGTGCACCTCTTCGCCGTTGATGATATCGGAGCGCTCGATCTCGCGCGCGAACATACGGATAAGGTTCGAAAAGTACGGCCTCAGAGCCAGCCCGATCGCCAGGAAGATCGCGAAGAAGATCCCCAAGTGAGCCATAAACGATCCCCATTCAAGGCCGTAGAACCCGGCAATCGTCTCACGCAGGGCGTTGATGCCGTAAGTGAACGGGAAGAACGGGTAGATGAACTGGAAGAACGGCGACGTCATCTCGATGGGGTACAAACCCGTCGCGCCCGGAATCTGCACGAAGATCAAGATGACGCAGATGCCCTTGCCGATATGCTGCAAGGTGGTCGACAGGGTAAGCTGGATAGCCAGGTACGTAAGCGATGCGAGCACCGCCGTCAGGAGGAACAGCGCCACCGACTCGCATTGCACGCCGATGGCGAGGCACCCGACGCAGCACACGATTGCCTGCAGCGACACCATCCCCCCGAAGAACAGGTAGCGCGCGATGTAGCGCTGAGCGGCCGTGAGGTTCTCGATGCCCTCGTCGTCCACCTCGATGCGCATGATCACCATGAGCATGAACACGCCGATCCACAGCGACATGTTGATGAACAGTGGCGCCATGCCCGAGCCGTACGCGTTCAGGGGGAAGAGGTACTCCGTCTTCACCTCGGTCGGCGACTGCATGAAGCTCGCCACCTTCTCGGCGTCGATCGTCGTGCCGTCGCCGAAAAAGTCGGTGATCGCCGTCGAGGTCTTCAGCGCCACAAGGTCGGTCTTCACCGTGTCGATGCTCGTCTGCAGGTCGGCAAGCACGCCATCGGTCTGGTCAAGCGCGCTTCTCGCCGTCGTGAGCGTCTCGGAAAGCTGGCCCGTGAGCGAAATCGCCTGGTCGACGAGCACGCGTTGCGCCGATGCTGCCGCAGCAAGATTCCCCACCGCGACGTTCAAGTTCCCCACGCCCGCGTTGATGGCGGGGAACGTGTCGGAAGAGAGCGTCTCACGATAGGAGTCCGCGTTCGAGATGGTAGTTTGCACGGCGGTGTTCACCGAGTCGGACGCCGAAGAGACCGACTCGGCCACGCGGCCCATGTCGGCGCTCATGTCGGAGAGCTCGGAGAGCGACTGCGAGGCGTTCGTATTCGACTGCTTCAGCCGCTCGATCACCTTCTCGAGGCTCGCCTTGTTGGGATCGCTGTCGTCCATCTGGGCAACGAGCGCCTCCATCTGTACCACAACCGCCTGGCTCGCCGACACCATGGCGTTGCCCTGGGCGATCGCACCATCGACGCGCCCCTGCGCCTCGGTCACGGAGCCCGCAGCGCCGCCGATGGCCGTGTTCACCTTGGCGGCCGATTGGGAAAGGAAGATCGACCCCGAGTCCATCGCGCCCATAAGGCCCGACGTCAGCTTCGAGACGTCCGTTTGCGTGGTGCCCATGAGCGACTGGACGATGAGCATCTGGCCACCCAGATCGCCGAGCACCTCGTCCGCATCGGAGAGAAGCGAGGCAGCGTCGGCCACCTTCGTCTGCGACTGGTCGGCCGCGTCGCGAAGCCCCTGGACGGAATCGCGGGCGCCGGAGATGGACTGTTGCGCCTTGTCGACCCCGGCGAGGGCGTTCGTGTGCGCATCGTCGATCTTGCCCTGCGCGACGCCGACTTCCTCGCCAAGCGCGTCGGTGACCGTTTTCGCGACGGTAGCGACGAACGTGGAGTTGATCGTGGTGTCGAGCGTGTTCGCGCCCGTGTCGGTGATCTTCGGCGACACAGGGTTCATCTTCTCGTTCACGTAGTATTCAAGCTGAGGCTGCTGGAAGTCGCCGGAGAGCAGCGTGAGCAGGTCGGAGGAGAAGTCGCGCGGCAGCACGAATGCCGCGTAGGCATGCCCCGATTTCACGGCCTCCATGGCGGTGTCGTAATCGACGAAATCCCACCCGAGCTGGTCGTCGTCGTGCAATTGCTCGACGACCATGTCGCCAAGGTTAATCTCACCCGTAAGATCGCTCGACGACCCCTCGTCCTCGTTCACCACGCAGACGCGCAGATTGCCGGTGTTGCCGTAGGGGTCCCAAAAACCGACGACGTTGAACCACGTGTAAAGGGAAGGCAAGACGATGAGCGCGAGCACGACGACGATCGACGCCGGTGCTTTCAGAATGCGAAGGAAATCGCGTTTGAGAACGCGCAGCACGTTTTTCAAGCCCGCCCCTCCTTCTATGGTTGAGATTGCGTTTGATTGGCGGCGTTATGGCGCAGCTCTCCCGAGGGAAAGCGCGTTTTCTGCATTGTATAGGGGAATCGGCCCCGCACAAGCGTACAGATAGTCAATTCCACAAGTGTGGCATAACTTTCAAAGGACAAGAACCGGCGAGTACCTCGCAAAGTTGCCCTCCCCCTCTCCCGCCATAGCCACAAGCAACCTGGAGACGTCGCTGCCTCGGGGTGCATGCACAAATATGCGCGAAGTGCGTACCCTTGGAAGCACCTCCTCATTAAATCAAGAGACTTCACTCTGACGAACTGGGCTTTTTCACGTCGCTGGAATCAGCAGACTAGTTTACGCGCTAGTAAGGTACGCACTTCGCGCATATTTATGCATAGGAACGCCCCGATGCAGTAAAAGCGCACAATTTAGCGCCCGAGAGTTGTCCAATCGATAAAGATGTTGCGCCTCAGGTCGATCTCGCAGCGAATCTCTTTGGGGCTTTTACTTCGATACGCGACTCCGATTTGCCTTGCGACCATCCTGCGCACCGTATCAAAGTTTGCCTGATCGGATATCTGCCGATAAGTAAGCGGCATGACAGTAAAACCCATTTGCTGAAGCGCGGTCGTCCTGTCGGAGTCCGAAATCGCCGAATCGTAGTCGTCGTGGACCACTTTTCCCTGACATTCGACGATAAGCGGGCTTGCGCCGTTGGGAACGTCGAACAGCAGGTCGGCATAGCACGTCGATTTCCCATAGATGCGCCTTGCGCTTGCCGAAAGCGGAATTCGCTCGTTGTTGGCGAGTCCCGAAAAGCCCTCGCCGCCCTTGCATCTTTGCGTCGAGAAGAGCATCGAAGCTTGGACCTCGAACGGCGAAGCGGTAACCCCGGTCACGCGTTTCGCGGCGCGCGCGAAACGCCGCCCGCCGCGTTCACTCTTCATGACGTCGGCGAATTGTCCCAATTCGCCCAGCTCGATAAGGGGTTCGCGTCTCCAAAGGTCGGTCTTTCTCCCCGAAGAGCTTTTGACTCGCCGCCACCCGAATGACCGGGGAAGCAGCTCGGAAGAGTCGATGCTGTCGAGAAGCGCTTCAACAACTGGGCTCGGCCGAAATACCGAAAACGTGCCGCAGAATTCGTACATCGCCATAACAAGATGGTTTTCGTCGACATGTGAGGCAAGATTAAATAGTGAATAGAGAGGACTTGCCGTTGAAATACCGAGGTCTGTTTGCTGTATGCACCCAAATGGCAACTCGTTTGTAACGAGATGCGACACCGTGCTCACGTTGTTCAGTCGGCGTTTGCGATCAGTCGCTAAAAGATGGACGGGGATACCGAGTATCTCATGGGTGAGTATATGGCTCCTGAAGCCTGCACGATTGTTATCGGTCGCCCTGTCGGGGTAAGGAGGGCACAGCATTAGAACCTGCGGAGGGGTTCGATGAAAGCGAAACGCCGATATGTCGCACAGAATGTCTTCCATGCGCGAACTTTACCAGGTTTGGGGAACGCGCGCATCACAAGACTTGCGGCGCCGGGCGACGCCATCCCCCTGCGCGGCGTCGAGAATAAGCATACCGCCACGTCATCTCTCAGCCCGCGCGGCCCGCGCGATAGACCCCGCAGGCGCGGGAAGAAAACGTTAGCAGCCCTCGATGGCCATGCCGGGCTCGGGCGCGTACTCCAGGAAGTCAGCGAGCGTAGCCGAGTCGACGTATTCCTCGATCACCTGGTCAAGCCCCGCCCAGAAGCGCACCGTCGTACACTCTCCCTTGCGCGGGCAGCCGATCACGTCATCCTCGAGCGCGTTGCACGCCACGGGCACCGTGGAGCCCTCGGCCGCGCGCAGCACGTCGCCTGCGCGGATTTCGGACGCCTCGCGGGCAAGCGCGTAGCCGCCGCCTTTGCCCCTCACGCTGCGCACAAGCCCCGCGGCCATGAGCGGACGAACCACCTGCTCGAGGTATTTCAGCGAGATGTCTTCCTCTTCGGCCACTTTGCGCAGGGGAACCTTCCCGTCGGGGCCTTGCTGGGCAATGCGGATCATGAGGCGCATCGCGTAGCGCCCCTTCGTAGTTACCAGCATCGTTTATCCTCACTTCCCCCTCGTGATACGGTTCGCCCTCGGAAAACCCCGGGTGCGGCCGACTCGATTTCGCGTACTTATTCTAGCGCGAAAGGAATCTATTACTTGACATTTTAGCGCGTCGCGGTATTTTATTCCTAGAAAATTCATAGGATTATGCACAGACGAGAGGGGCATATTTCATGGAAACCACTGCAACGAGCCCGCTGCTAAAACTGCAGGGGCTGTCGGCCTCGGTAGGCGACAAGCCCATCCTCCACGACATCGACCTTGCGATCGGTGCACACGAGACTCACGTCATGATGGGCCCGAACGGCGCCGGCAAATCGACGCTCGGCCATGTAATCATGGGCGATCCTGAGTATAGCGTAACTTCGGGCACCGTGACCTTCGACGGGCAAGATATTACGGATCTTTCCCCCGATAAGCGCTCGCGCGCGGGTCTTTTCTTGAGCTTCCAGGCGCCGGTCGAGATCCCCGGCGTGCCGCTGTCGAGCTTCCTGCGCGCCACCGTCGAGGGCCGCGAGGGCTTCAAGATGAAGGGCAAGGAATTCCGCAAGCACGTGCGCGAACTGGCGAAAAGCCTCGACTTCGACACGGCGTATCTCGATCGCGAGCTGGGCGTGGGCTTTTCCGGCGGCGAGAAGAAGAAGCTCGAGATGCTGCAGCTTCTGCTCTTGAAGCCGAAGCTGGCCATCCTGGACGAGACCGACTCCGGCCTCGACGTCGACGCGCTCGGCGTCGTGTCCCGCGGCATCCAGGAATATCGCAAGACCTGCGACGGCACGCTCATCATCATCACGCATAATACCCGCATCTTGGAGCACGTCGACGTCGATCGCGTGCACGTCATGGTGAAGGGGCATCTGGTGCACGAGGACGATGCCGCGCTCATCGCCGACATCGACGCGCACGGCTTCGAGCGCTTCGAGCAGGCCGCAACCCCCGAAGCCGACGCGTAAGGGGGCCCAACCATGGCAAAGCAACGCACCGAGGTCGCGGACATCGACCGCAGCCTCTACGACTTCTCATACGGCGAGGAGGCGGCGGAAAAACTCGACGCCGGCCTCACTCCCGAAATCGTGCGCGAGATCTCGGCGAAAAAGGACGAGCCCTCTTGGATGCTCGAGCACCGCTTGAAGTCGCTCGAGATTTACCACGAGAGCAGAACCCCTGATTGGGGTCCCTCCATCGACGGGCTGGACATGGATCACATCGTGACCTACGTCAAGCCCAACACCGACCAGAAAAGCGATTGGGACTCCCTGCCCGACGACGTGAAGAACACCTTCGACCGCCTGGGCATCCCCGAGGCCGAACGCAGCTACCTGGCCGGCGTCGGCGCGCAGTACGACTCCGAGCTCGTGTACCACAACATGCAGGACACCGCATCGCGCATGGGCATCGTGTACTCGGGCATCGAGGAGGCGCTGCACGACCCGAAGTGGGAAGAGCTCATCCACGACAAGTTCATGACGCTCATCCCCCCGACCGACCATAAGTTCGCAGCGCTCCACGGCGCGGTGTGGTCGGGCGGCAGCTTCGTGTACGTCCCGAAGGACACCAAACTCGACTTCCCGCTGCAAAGCTACTTCCGCCTGAACGCGAAGGGCGCGGGCCAGTTCGAACACACGCTTATCATCGTGGAAGACGGCGCTGACCTGCACTTCATCGAGGGCTGTTCGGCACCTAAGTACAACGTGGCGAACCTGCACGCGGGCGCGGTCGAGCTGTTCGTGGGCAAGAACGCCAAGCTGCGCTATTCGACCATCGAGAACTGGTCGAAGAACATGTACAACCTGAACACCAAGCGCGCGGTGTGCGACGAGGGCGGCCAGATCGAGTGGGTTTCCGGCTCCTTCGGCAGCCACGTGGGCTACCTGTACCCGATGTCGATCCTGAAGGGGCGCAAGTCGCGCTGCACCTTCACCGGCATCACCTTCGCAGGCACCGGCCAAAACCTCGACACCGGCTGCAAGGTCGTCCTGGCGGCGCCTGAGACGACGGCGGCCATCGAGACGAAGTCGATCTCGAAGGGCGGCGGCGTGTCGACGTTCCGCAGCTCGGTCGTGGCGACCCCCGCCGCGGAGAACTCGGTTGCGAGCGTGTCGTGCCAGTCGCTTATGCTGGACGACCACAGCCGCTCCGACACCATCCCCGCGATGGACATCCGCTGCAAGCACGTCGACGTGGGCCACGAGGCGACCATCGGCCGCATCGGCGACGACAAGGTGTTCTACCTGATGAGCCGCGGCATTCCTGAGGAAGAGGCACGCACGATGATCGTGAACGGCT
Organism: uncultured Ellagibacter sp.; assembly: GCF_934636505.1. Lineage (GTDB taxonomy): Bacteria > Actinomycetota > Coriobacteriia > Coriobacteriales > Eggerthellaceae > Ellagibacter. The sequence goes on along the minus strand of NZ_CAKUAL010000008.1, from coordinate 19,795 downwards.
TCGCCGACCCGGTCTCGAAAGAGCTCCCCCTCGAATATGCCGTGGAAATGAACAACCTCATCAAGCTTGAAATGGAAGGGGCGATTGGATAATGGGCGCCCTCACTTTGAATCACGTGAACGCGATGCCCGCAGCGACGTGGCATCAGCTGCATATGAACGAGACGACCGTCGACGTGCCCGAGGGGCTCGAAGCCGCGCGGTCTGCCGTGGTCGAGGCCGACGAGGCGCTCCTCGGCCCGCAGGACGCCTTCGACGCGGCGGTGGCAGCCGCCCAGGCCGAGCTCGACGCTGCGAACGCGAAGGCCGCGCCCGATACGCGCGCCATCCTGCAGGCGGTCCGCCCCGACGTAGACCCTCACGACCTGGACATCCCCGCGCTCTCCGTGTTCGAGAAGCGCGCCGTGGAAGAAGAGATGGCGCAGAGCATCGCCGGCACCTTCGAGTGCGCCTTGGGCGATGAGGCCACAGCCTATCTGGAAGAAGCCGGCGGGGCGCGCGAGGGCCGCATCGTGCTTACCGCCAAGGCTGGCGCTACGGAGCGCGCCACCATCCGCGTCAACGGCATCGACGGCAAGGCGAACGTGGCCTGCGTCGACATCGTGGCGGCGGAGAACTCCACCATCACGCTCAACGTCGCGTTCGACTCCCCCGACGCCGGCGCAGGCATCATCGGCCTGTACGCCCGCGTGTTCGCCGGCAAGAACGCACGGGTGAACGTGGCGACCATCCACACGCTCGGGCAGGGCTGGATCGCTCTCGACGGCGAAGGATACATCGCCTGCGAGGATGCGCGCATCCAGGTCGACCACCGCGTGCTCGGCGCCGGGCAGTCCTACACCGGGCTTGCCTGTGACCTGCGCGGAGACCGTGCAGACGCCACCATCCGCACGCGCTACCTGGGACACGGCGACGAGCGCCGCGACTTCAACTACATCGTGCGGCATCGCGGCAAGAAGACCACCTGCAACCTCGATGCCAACGGCGTTTTGGCTGACAGGTCCCGCAAGGTGCTGCGCGGCACGATCGATCTGGTGCACGGCTGCAAGGGCGCGGAAGGCACCGAGCGCGAGACGGTGCTCCTCGCCGACGAGAAAGTGGTCAACAAGACCATCCCCACCATCCTGTGCGACGAGGACGACGTGGCGGGCAACCACGGGGCCACGATCGGCCACGTGCGCCCCGAGCAGATGAACTACCTGATGACACGCGGCATTTCCCAGGAAGCTGCCGAGCGGCTGTTCGCGAACGCAACCCTTGAGGAAGCGGCCATCAACGCGCCGGACGCCCAGGTGCGCGCCTCGGTTGCGCGCCTTGCCGCAGAACTGAACGTGCCCTTCGAGCTCGTGGGCGCAGACGAAGAGGCGATGTAACATGAGCCAGACCGATTCCCTTATCGCACGCGCCGCCGAGCAAGCGGCCAGCGACACCACCGCATGCGCGATCGCCGACGCGGCGCACGCAGCCGCAACCTCGGCCACGGCGAGCGACATCGTATGCGCCGCCAACATCGCGGAGAACCCCTACAAGCGCGACTTCCCGCTTCTGGCGAACCATCCTGACCTGGCGTTTTTGGACAGCGCCGCCACTGCGCAGCGACCCAAGACCGTGCTCGATGCGCAGCGCCGCTTCTACGAGGAGATGAACGCGAACGCGCTTCGCGGCTTGTACCGCCTATCGGTCGAGGCCACCGAGGCCATCGAGGTGGCGCGCCATCGCGTCGCCAAGTTCATCGGCGCACCCGACTGGCACGACATCGTGCTCACGCGCAACGCGTCCGAATCGCTCAACATCGTGGCGAAGGCCTTCGCCCCCACCGTGCTTAAGCCGGGCGACGAGGTGTGCATCACCATCATGGAGCACCATTCCAACCTCATCCCCTGGCAGCAGGCGTGCCGCGACGCGGGCGCGAAGCTCGTCTACCTCTACCCCGACGAGGACGGCATCATCCAGCCGGAGGAGATGGACAAAAAGATCGGGCCGAAGACGAAAATCCTCTCCGTCGTGCATGTCTCCAACGTGCTCGGCGTGGAAAACCCCGTTGCCGAGCTGGGACGTCGCGTCCATGAGCAGGGCGGCTACTTCGTCATCGACGGCGCGCAGTCCACGCCGCACATTCCCGTGAACGTGGAAGAGCTTGGCGCCGACTTCTTCGCGCTTTCCGCCCACAAGATCTTCGGACCCTTCGGCATGGGCGTGCTGTGGGGCAAAGACGAGCTTTTGTGCGCCATGCCACCCTTCTTGACCGGCGGCGAGATGATCGATTCCGTCACCGAGCAGGACGCCACCTGGGCGCCCGTCCCCGAGAAGTTTGAGGCGGGCACGCAGGACGCGGCGGGCATCTACGCCACGGCCGCGGCAATCGCGTACGTGGAATCGGTCGGGCTCGACGTAATCGGCGCCCGCGAAAAGGCACTCGTGAAATACTGCATGGAGGAAATGGCGCAGCTGCCCTACATCGACATCATCGGCAGCCCGCGCCCCGAAGACCACCATGGGGTCATCAGCTTCAACGTGCGCGGCATTCACCCGCACGACGTGGCGAGCATCCTCGATATGGATCAGGTGGCCATCCGCGCAGGTCATCACTGCGCGCAGCCTCTGCTCACCTGGCTCGACGTGGAGAATTTGGCATGCTGCCGCGCGAGCCTCGCCTTCTACAACGACAAAGGCGACGTGGACAAGCTCATCGCCGGCCTGAAGAACGTTTGGAGTACTTTCAATGGGTAACATCTACACCGCGGCGCTCATGGAGCACAATGCGCACCCGGATTACAAATACGACCTGGAAAACGCCACCGACGAGCACGAGGGCGTGAACCCCAGCTGCGGCGATGAGCTGGTCTTGAAGCTGCGCGTGGAAAACGGCGTGATCGAGGAGGCCGCGTTCACGGGCCATGGATGCGCCGTGTCGCAGGCTTCCGCCGACATGATGGCCGATCTCGTGACGGGCGAGACCGTCGAGGAGGCGCGCCGTCTGTGCGGGCTGTTCCTGAAGATGGTGAAGGGCGAAGAGCTCACCGAGGACGAGCGCGAGGACCTCGACGAGGCGGCCGAGCTCGAGAGCATCTCCCGCATGCCCGCCCGCGTGAAGTGCGCCGAACTAGGTTGGCGCACCCTTTCCGAGATGATCGGGGAGTAGCGAACGGCATCTCTGTCACAGCCCGTTGGAAGCTCCCAAGCTGCTAGCGGGGCTTTTCGCGAAATCCGATTGAATAAATAGGGTATTTTTTCAAATTCCTAGTTAACAAATCGGTAACAAACCGTTACACTACCGCCTTGTCCTAGTTTCGAGCCGCATCCCAACCGGGTGCGGCTCGTTTGTTTTCGCAGGAAAGGTTTGGAAATGAAAGTACTTGAGAAAATCAGCGACTTCGCCGGCAAATGGATGGCCATCATTGCACTGCTGGTCGCCATTATCGCGATGGCTGTCCCCGAACCGGTTCATGCGATCCTACCTACAAGCTGGGTGAACCCTCTCCTCGGCATCGTTATGTTCGGCATGGGCATGACGCTCAAGCTCTCCGACTTTAAAGTGGTGTTCACCAAGCCGAAGGCTGTGATCACCGGTATCCTGTCGCAATTCATCATCATGCCGCTCATCGCGTGGGTGCTCTGTCTGGTCTTTCAGCTGCCCACCGAGCTCGCCGTGGGCGTCATGCTCGTCGGCTGCTGCCCGGGCGGTACGTCCTCCAACGTCATGACGTACCTGTCCAAGGGCGACGTCGCGCTTTCCGTCGGCATGACCGCGTGCACGACCATCATGGCGCCTGTCGTCACCCCGGCGCTCGTACTGCTGCTCGCCGGCCAGGCGGTCGATGTGTCCTACGTGAGCATGCTCATGTCCATCGTCCAGGTCGTGCTCGTGCCGATCGCCTTGGGCTTCGTTATCAACGCCGTGGCCTCCAAGGTCGCGCAAGCCTGCTCGAAGGTGCTCCCGCTCGTGTCCGTTATCGCGATTTCCCTCATCATCATGGCAGTCGTGTCCGCTAATGCCGCGAAGCTCATGACGGTCGGCTGGCTGATCATCGTGGTCGTCATGCTACACAACGTGTGCGGTTACGCGCTCGGCTATGGGGTTGGCCGCGTCCTCGGCCTGTCAAAGGCGCAGATGCGCACCTTGTCCATCGAGGTTGGCATGCAGAATTCCGGTCTTGCAACTTCGCTCGCGACCATGCACTTCGCCACCATGCCGCTTGCCGCCGTACCTGGCGCCGTGTTCAGCGTGTGGCACAACATCTCCGGCGCGATTTACGCGAACATCCTCGCTCGCACCGCGGGCGATGCCAAGGAAGAAGCGCCCTCCCCGAAGAAGGCCGCTTCTGGCGCAAAGGCGTAAGGGAGCCTACCGCACAGGGGGCACTAGCCCCAACCCGCCCGCCTCGTATTGAGACGATGCGGGCAGTGACACCAAGTAACGAGAAAACGCCGGCAACCCAACAGTTGCCGGCGTTTTTTATTCATCAATCTTGTTGCCAGCCGTCCAGCTCAACTTCACAATGATTGTCGCCATTCCCCGCAACGGGGAACGCGCCTCGCGGTCGATTGCAAATTTGCGCACAAATATGGAGTTAGTCGGTGCGCCGATAATGTGCCCGCCGCCACGCCGACAAACCTCTCCTTCCCTTTCGGACAAGACTCGATGATTTGGCTGTCGACAGCCTTCCTCACCGCGCGGAAGCAGGCCTCTCGCGACTTTCCCCTACTCCCAAGTGGTGATTGCGCTAGAGTAGGCGGGAACAACAAGAGCGTCCGAAAGAAGCACCACCGTGAACAAGGACATGACGATCCTCTACCGCGTGCACCATGGGCTGTACGTGAACCTGACCAACCGCTGCTCATGCGCGTGCACCTTCTGCGTGCGCGGGCTTTCCGACAGCGTCGGTGAGGCGGATAGCCTCTGGCTTTCGCATGAGCCGACATACGAGGAGGCAGTCGCCGCGTTCGATGCATTCGACATGAGCCAGTTCTCCGAAGTCGTGTTCTGCGGCTTCGGCGAGCCAACCGAGGCATGGGACACGCTTATGCGCGTCGCGCGTTACGTGAAGGAAGCGTTTGGCCTGCCCACGCGCGTGAACACCAACGGCTTGGGGTCGCTCATCTGCGGACGAGACATCGCGCCGGAGTTCGAGGGAATCATCGATACGGTGTCTATCAGTCTGAACGCTCCCGACGCGAAAACGTACCAGGAAATCGTGCGCAGCTCGTTCGGCGAGAAGTCGTTCGACGCCGTGATAGATTTCGCGCGCGAGGTCAAGCGCTACGTGCCCAACGTGGTCATGACCACCGTCGAGACCACCATCTCGCACGAGGACGAGAAGAAGTGCCGCGCCATCTGCGAGAAGCTCGGCGTGCGCTACCGCATCCGCGCCTGGGCGGGGTAGCGCGCGGCCTCCGCACCTCCCACGGGCTCGCGACACACGGCCCCGCAACCTCCCGCGGGCTCGCGGCCTTACCCGTACGCCTCTACCCACCATCGCACGACGGGCGGCTTACCAATCTTTTCCTCGAACACGTGCCGCTCGAGGAAAAGATTGGTCACGTGGCTCCCGACGCGCACCCGATAACGCGCGGTCGACACGCCGCGATACGCAGGGCCGAAGCTCCCCCGGTCGAGCACTTCTGAAATCGGAAACGCCCGTCCATCAGGCCACATGACGATAAGCGGATCAAATCGCCCCTCGTCGGTAAGACGCATGAACACATCGACATAGCGCTTGTGCGCACGTCTTCGCCGCCCTTCCCCATCTTTCACCCAATCCTCTTGAATAGTCTGTTATTATCGAACATGGGTTCGAAATTTAACAGCGAACAGACTGTGGAGATTGAAGGAGGCGCCTTGGACGGCAGCTCGAACGACGGCGGCAAGACTTACCTGTGCATCGACTTGAAGTCGTTCTACGCATCGGTCGAATGCGCCGACCGCGGGCTTGACCCCTTCACCACAAACCTCGTGGTAGCCGACCCCACCCGCAGCGCCAACACCATCTGTCTTGCCATCACGCCCGCCTTGAAGGCACAAGGCGTGAAGAACCGCTGCCGCCTCGGCGACATCCCCGACGGCATCGAGTTCACCTGCGCCATGCCGCGCATGAGCCGCTACATGGAGGTGTCCGCCACCATCGTAGGCGCCTATCAACGCTACGTTTCCCCTGATGACATGCATGTGTACTCGATCGACGAATCGTTTATCGACGCCACGCCGTACCTAAAGCTCTACGGCCTGAGCGCAAAGTCATTCGCGAAGACGCTTATGAATGCGGCCTTCGAGTACGCCGGCGTCGCGGCCACGGCGGGTATCGGCCCGAACCTTCTCATGGCGAAGGTGGCGCTCGACGTATGCGCCAAGCATGCGCCCGACGGCATCGGCGTGCTCGACGATGACTCGTGGAAGCGCGAGATTTGGTTCCACCGCCCCATCACCGACATCTGGGGGATCGGCCCCGGCATCGCGCGACGACTCGAGCGGCGCGGCGTTTTCGACCTCGCGGGCATATGCACCCTGCCGCAAAAGTCGATTGTGAAGGAGTTCGGCAAGAACGGGCTGTTCCTGCTCGATCACGCATGGGGGCAGGAGCCTTGCACGATTTCCCAGGCCAGGAATTACAAACGACACGGACATTCCATCTCGAACGGGCAGGTGCTCATGCGCGACTACCGCTTCGGCGAAGCGCAAACGCTCATCCGCGAGATGGCGCTCGCGTCGTGTCTGGAGCTCACCGAGAAGGGGCTCGCCGCAACGGGCGTCGGCCTCTACGTCGGCTACTCGGCGTCGAACTTCAGCCATCACGCGTGGGGCGGCGGCCGGGCGCCTTTCATGGGTGCGGGCGGCAGCGCGAAGCTTCCGCAGCCGACCGACTCCGTGTCCCAGGTGACAAGCGCACTGCTCGCGCTCTACGAGGAGCACGTCAGCCCCTCGCTCGCCATAAGGCGCGTGAACATCTCGCTCGGCGAGCTCGTCGAGAAAGGCAGCGTGCAGCCATCCCTCTTTGGTGAACAGGGAAAAGAAGCCAAGGAGGCCGCTCTCGCCCAGACGATGGTGGCTGTACGGGAGCGGTTTGGAAAGAACGCTGTGCTCGCGGGCACGAGTTTACTTCCCGAGGCAAATGCACGGGAGAGGAACCTGCAGATCGGAGGCCATCGCGCATGATGGGGACAATATCGGGCGGCGAGCGTCGGGCAGAGAGCCGGGCGGCAAGCGGGCCGACAAGTCAGGACGAGAACAGGACGTCGGGCCGGGCGACGCGCGGGTCGGTGATGCGAGCAACAAGCCAGGCGGCTGGCCAGGCAGCGGCACGGACGGCACTCCAAGCGGCAAGGCGAGCAGCGGGAATTCCCTCACCCGACATCTGGGCCGGCATATCAGCCGATGAGCACGCCTATCGCAAACGCGTGCTTGACGACATCGCACGGAGGGTCGCCGAGGAGGGCATCCACACCGCCGTCCCCGGCGACGATCGAGGCAGGCAGTTCATGCCTTTCGCCGCGCTCAAAGGCTACGACGACATCGTGAGAGACTCACAGGAACCTATGAAGTAGATGCGCGCATTCAGCCCAATTTGGAAATCGCCCATTTGCTCAGGCTTCGCGTAGCACTGTTTGATTTTTCTGCAGGTGAGCTGATTTTCGCAGGAGCACAGTGGCGCGCGAGTATAATGGGGCGGTTAGAGCCAACGCGCGCGGTTCGCGCTCTGCGGCCGTGTGTGCAAAGTATAGTGGGAGGAACTGGCAAAGATGGCAATCTCTACCGCCGATTTCAAGAACGGCATGTGCATCGAGTACAACAACAAGCTTTGGACGATCGCTGAATTCCAGCACGTGAAGCCGGGCAAGGGCGGCGCGTTCGTGCGCACCAAGCTTCGCGACATCAAGACCGGCCGCGTGGTCGACTACACCTTCAACTCCGGCACGAAGTTCGACTCCGTGCGCCTGGAGACCAAGAAGATGCAGTACCTCTACAACGACGGCGCTGACTTCAACTTCATGGACCCCGTCACCTTCGAGCAGATGCCCATCTCCACGGAGACCGTGGGCGATCAGGCCAAATGGCTCAAGGAAAACGACGAGGTCAGTCTGCTGTACGCTGGCGAGGAGCTCATCTCCATCGAGCCGCAGATGTTCGTCGAGCTCGAAGTGACCGAGACCGAGCCGGGCTTCAAGGGCGACACGGTGCAGGGTTCCACCAAGCCCGCAACGCTCGAGACCGGCGCCACCATTCAGGTCCCGATGTTCGTGAACATCGGCGATGTCCTGCAGGTGGACACCCGCGACGGCCGCTTCATCAAGCGCATGTAGCTTAAAGCAAGCGAACGCATTTTCCAGAAAGCCTGGCAGTTTGAACGCTGCCGGGCTTTCTTGCTACGTGGCGGCTGCGGTAACGGCGCGTGTGCCAAAGACGCGCGGCAGAACCAGCCCTACAGCACGATCATCTCGTGCGTTGATTGGGTGAACACCTCGTAGCCGTTTTCGGTGATCACGCCGAAATCTTCCAGGCGCATGCCGAAGTCGCCTGCCAGGTAGACGCCGGGTTCCACCGTAACGACGTTGCCGGGCGCGAGCGGCGCGCCGTTGCGAGGCGAAAGCAACGGCTCCTCGTGGATGTCGATTCCGACGCCATGCCCCAAGCTGTGGCCCATCTTGCCCGCGAAGTCATGCTCGGCAAGCACGTGCTCGGCCAGCTCGTGCGCTTCTTTGCCCGTCATTCCCGGACGAAGCACGGCCTCCACCTGCTCGTTCGCATCGCGAATGGCAGCGTACCCCGCGCGAAGTCGCTCTGACGGCTCGCCAAGGAACACCGTGCGCGTCATGTCTGAGCAATACCCTTGCGCCCGCGCGCCGAAGTCCATAACGACGCACTGCCCCGCTTCGAGCTTCGTAGCGCCTGGAACAGAATGGGGACTTGCACCGTTCGCACCGCACGCAACGATCGAGGGGAACGCCAAACCCTCGGCTCCATGGCGAACCATGAATTCTTCTAGCTCGATCTGCACCTCGCGTTCGGTCATGTCAGGCTTCATAAAGGTGATGATATGGGAAAACGCCGCGTCAGTGATGGCTTGCGCCGCCTTCATGCGAGCAATCTCGTCCGCATCCTTCACGCCGCGAAGGCCCACGATGAAGTTCGACGTCTCGTGCAACTGCACATCGGGAAGCGATTCGGCAAAAGCGCGCTCAAGCGAACGGAAGCCCGAAAGCGCAATCGAGTCCTCGACGCCGAGCGAGTACGATTTGCCTCCCGCAAGTTCGCACGTACCGCCGAGCGCAGCCATTGCGAACTTCGCATGCGAAACACGCTCGTCGTTCACCTCCACCACACCGCCATGAATGCCCGCCGCTTTCTTGCAAGCTTCGGAATAGCGCGAGTCAGTGTGCAGCGTCGCACCGTCGGGCGTGACGAGCATCGCATGCGCGTCTTCCTCGTCGAACACGCCGTCGAAGGCCGAAAGCCAATGGACGTTCGACGTCTCGCGTACGAAAAACGCGTCGATCTCCGCGTCAGCACATGCCTCACGAAGCTTGTTTATCCTGTTCAAGCTTATGTTTTCCATAGTGCGAAGCCTCCAATGGAAAGGGACGCCCGCGAAGGCGCCCTTTATCGTTCGTTCCTTATTTTAACGGCGCAGCGATAACCTCGCCCGCAGGGTAACGCTCTTCGAACCCTTCCCCAAGCCGTTCGCGAGGACCCTCGAGCAGGATGTCGATGGCGTCGCAATAGCCCTTGAATCCGCGACCCTTCACCTGAGCCACGCACGCCGGCGCGATGACCGAGATACGGCGAAACGCCTCGCGTGCATCGACGTTGGAGATATGCACCTCGACGCACGGCGTGTCGATGCCGCCCACCGCGTCGCGCAGCGCGTAGGAATAGTGCGTGTGCGCGCCAGGATTGTAGACGATACCGTCGCAGGTCGTATGCGCCTCGTGGATCTTGTCGATGAGGCAGCCCTCGTGGTTCGATTGATAGCATTCTACGGAAACACCCTTGGAAGCACCGTAATCGACCACAAGTTTTTCGAGATCAGCAAGCGTATTGCTGCCATATACCGCAGGCTCGCGAACACCCAGCATATCCAAGTTCGGCCCATTCACCAGAAGAATCTTCATGCTCTGCTTCCTTTTGTCCTTATCCCGAAGTGAAAGACAACTCCACGTCTTCAATCCCGTCCCTCACGCTGCAAGTTGATTGCGGCTCCTTCAGTCGCTCGGCAGTCCTGCTCGCGCAAACAGCCCACTGGGCTGTTTGGCTCGTGCGGAACTCGCTTTGTGAAGGAACCGCAATCAACTTCTCGAGTCCGAAGGCAAATCGATAGCCTGCAACCAAACAAGCAGAAGGCGCGCGGCGGCGCTCACAAAGCGAGTTCCGCAGCGCAGCGAGGACTGTCTGAGCGACTGAGTGTCGCCGCGTGCCTTCCGCGAACCCGCAGGTCGAAGCGTCGCCGCGTGCTCTCCGCGGACCCGCAGGTCAACCGCCCAATCTACTTGCTTCGCGCCCAAGCAGCGAGATGTTCGAGGATCACGGCGTCTTCCACTTCCCTCAACTCCCATTGCCCAATGTCAACCGGCAGTACGAACTTCACCACGCCGCCGCGCACCTTCTTATCGCGCTTCATCACAGCAAGCACGTCCTCGGGTGCCGCCGACCAAGAAAGCGCGGGAAGCCCCAGCTCATCGAGGAGGTCGTCCTGTGCGCGCACCACATCGAGCGAGGTACCCGCAATCGCCGCGCCCAAACGTGCCGCAAAGCGCATGCCTTCCGCAACCGCCGCGCCATGGGAATACGTGCCGTAACCGGCAAGCGACTCCACCGCATGCCCCAGCGTGTGCCCATAGTTCAAGCACTCGCGCACGCCGCGGCTCTCCGTCTTGTCCTGCGCGACGACGTCGGCTTTGAACACGACGGAGCGCGCGATGGCCTCGGCAGTCACATCGTGATCGCGCGACGCGAGCGCGGAGGCGTTGTCGTTCAGCCAGAAGAAGAACTCGTCGGAGTCGATCACCGACGACTTCGCGATTTCCCCGCAGCCGCATGCCCATTCGCGCGCGGGCAAGCTGGAGAGGACCTTAGTCGAGGCGCACACGTACGCCGGCTGCGTGAAGGTGCCTACAAGGTTCTTACCTGCGGAAAGATTCACGCCCGTCTTGCCGCCGACCGAGGAGTCGACCATGGCGAGCAGCGATGTAGGCGCCTGCACCACGGTGATGCCGCGCATGAACGTGGATGCGGTGAACCCGGCAAGATCGCCCACCACCCCGCCGCCAAGCGCCACGACAGCGCAGTCGCGGCCGAGCTTCAAGCCCGCCATCGCTTCCCAAATCTCGCCTGCGACCTCGACGGACTTCGTTTTCTCTCCCGCGGGGACGACGATTTCGCTCACGCGGTAATCCGCAGCACGAAGCGACGCCTTCGCCTCCTCGAGATACAGCGGGGCCACGTTGGTGTCGGATAGAACCAGGATGCGCGGCGCGTTCGCCGTGGCGTCGACGCGGCGCAGGTAGTTCCCCAGCCCGTCGAGCACATCGGTGCCGATGCGCACATCGTAGGGCCGCTCACCGGGGATGTTCACAATCACTTTCGTCGCTGGCACAATACGCCTTCTTTCTCGAGTACGCGCTGGACCTCGCGCGCGATTCGCGGGACGCTCTTGCCCGCCGTGTTGATTTCCACGTCCGCCACGCCCGAATACAGCGGCGCCCGTTCCAGGCAGCGTTTGCGCGCAGCGTCGATGTCCTGGAACAACGGGCGGCTCGACTTGTCGGAGATGCGGCTCGCGGCCTCGTCCACCGTCACCTGAAGGTGAACGACGAACCCCGACTCGGCCAGAATCGCACGGTTCTCCTCTCGCAGGACGACACCGCCCCCGCACGAGATGACGAGCGGCTCCTCCTTCGAAGCGAGCTCGCGTAGGACATCGGTCTCGATGGCACGGAAAGCATCCTCGCCGCCTTCCGCGAAGATTTCCTTCACGCGCTTGCCCTCGCGACGCTCGAGGTAGGTGTCCATGTCGACCGACGAGATGCCGCAGGTGCGCGCAAGGCGACGCGCGACGCTCGTTTTCCCCGCGCCCATGAAGCCCACGAAGAACACGGGGCGGGCGAGTTGCATGGGTTCCGCCGTCATCGGGACATCGTCCTCAGGCGTGCCTTGTACGACTTGAGGTTCGCCTTGATATCCGCCATGCAGGAGCCGCCGAACATCTCCTGGTACGCGTTGGCCAGCACAAACGCCACCTCGCCTTCCGCAACCACAGCGGCGGCGGGCACGGCGCACACGTCGGAGCGCTCCTTGGATGCGTCTGCAACCTCCAGCGTATCCATGTTCACCGTGGCGAGCGGGCGCATGAGCGTGGGAATGGGCTTCATCGCGACGGTCGCCACAAGCGGCAGCCCCGTCGTCATGCCGCCCTCGAGGCCACCCGCGTTGTTCGACGCGCGCGTGAAGCAATCGCGCTCACGGTCGAGCACGATGGGGTCGTGCACCTCGCTCCCCAAGCGACGAGCGACCTCGAATCCCATCCCGAACTCGACGCCCTTCATCGCCTGGATGGAAAAGAGCGCCTGGCCCAAGCGCGCCGTCAGGCGATCGTCCGCCGTCGCATAGCCGCCAAGCCCAGGAACAAGGCCCGTCGCCACGACGCGGAACGTGCCGCCGATCGTGTCGCGCTCGGCCTTCGCGCGCTCGATTTCCGCAACCATCGCCCGAGTCGCCTGCGCGTTCGGGCAGCGGACCTCGCTCGTTTCGATGTCGAGCGGCGTGTAGTTCACGCAGTTGACGAAGGGATTATCCTCGCGGAACTCGGCTTCGCCGATGCGATTCACGTAGGAAAACACCTCGACGCCCAGGTCAGCCAGAAATTCGCGCGCAATGCCGGCAGCCGCTACGCGAGCGGCAGTCGAGCGGGCGCTCGAGCGCTCGAGAATGTTGCGGCAATCGTCGGTGTTCGTCTTCAGGGCACCCACCAGATCGGCATGCCCCGGCCGCGGCGTCACCTCGCGAACCAGCCCCTCAGGTTCTTCACCGAACACGGCCATGCGATCCGTCCAGTTCTCCCAATCGCGATTGCGGACTGTGAGCGTCACCGGCGAGCCGATGGTTTTCCCAAAACGGATGCCCGACGTGACCTGCACGGTGTCACGCTCGATGGACTGCCTGCCGCCGCGCCCGTAGCCCGATTGGCGGCGAGCCAGGTCGGAGTTGATCTGGGATTCGGAGACCCGCAGGCCCGCAGGCACGTCCTCGACGATGGCGGTAAGGCATGGGCCGTGGCTTTCCCCGGCAAAGACGTAACGCATAGAGAATCGCTTTCCTATCGAGTTCGCATAGTTTCTGGCACATTGTAACGCATGAGAACACGACCGCCCTGTTCAGGCGTATATGTGCAGGATGACTCCAATATGGGGAGCGCGAGCGGCCTTTTGCATGCGCAATCCAGCACGAGCGTATCCGACGAGGCTTCGCACCGGCGCACCGCACGCCGCAGGTCCGTCCTCCGAGCGAGCAGCCCGCTTCTATTTCACGCCAAGCTGCTGGGCGAGCTTGCTTGTTGATCCCGTGATCTCGCTCGCGTCGCCGCCCGCCTCGATGGTCTGCATCATCGACGCAAGGGCGTTTTCGTCGCAGAACACATACGATGCACTCTTGTACATGCCGGTGATTGACGGAACCATGCACGACGTCATCGTGAGCTCACCACCATCTTGAAACTGCGTGGCCAGGCTGTACAGGTCGGTGACGGACAGGTCAGTAGTGATGCTGCCCGCCGCCGTCTGCACGATGACCGGAAGCTTCGCCAGCGGCATCGAGAGAATCTTCTCCGCAAGCGCTGCGATGAGCTTGCGCTGGTTCGCCGTGCGCGTGAAGTCTCCATCAGCGTAGGCACGGCTGCGCGCGAACACGAGAGCGGTCTCGCCGTCCATATGCTGCTCGCCGGCCTCGATGATGATCTTCTTCTGACCGATGACCGACCCGTCGGCATCAGGGTCGTTGATGCGCTGGTCAACCGTCACATCGACCCCGCCCACCGTGTCGACAAGGCCAATCAGGCTATCGAAATCGACCTCGGCATAATGCGAGATGTTCACGCCGAGAAGCTCACTCGCCTCCTTGATGGCAAGCGCGGCGCCGCCGTAGGAGTACGCGGCGTTGAACTTGCAGTAGCCGTAACCGTCGATGTTGATCATCGTGTCGCGGGGAATCGAGACGAGTGTCGCGGAATTGGTCGTCGGGTCCACGCGCACGACGATGTTCGTGTCGGAGCGGGCGCCCATGGACTCGTCGTCCGCACGAGCGTCCGAGCCGATAAGCATCATGTAGAAGGGCTCGTCGAAGCTCGTCGTCTTAACGAGCACGTCGTTGATCTCGTCGAGCTCGGTCGCGCTTTTCTGCCCCTTGGTGAGCGTATCGTTCACGCTGTTCACCCACAGGGCGGCCGCCGTACCCGCCCCAACGAACACCACGAGCACGGCAAGAACGACCGCAATCGCGATCTTCTTCCCGCGCGAGCCCTTTCGATTCTTCTTTTGATAGTTAGGGTTCGAACGGGAGTATTGCGAGGTGGACGAGGGGTTGCCGCGCTGTGCCCCAGCAGGTTTGACGGCAGAGTACGCCCCTTGCGGGAAGCTTTGGGGCTCGCCGTGCGCCCGAGACCCGCCGTGCGCCGCCTTCGCGCTGCGAGCCCGACTTTCACCGTGCGCCGCCCTCACGCTGCGCGCTCCGTTTGCCTGGCTCGCGCCGTTTGTCGACTTCGACGTACGCGGCGTCTTTCCCTGGGGGCTGGGCCCTCGATAGTGCTGCGGCATTTCTTCTCCTTACATCCAGTCCCCAGATTTAACCTTCTATACGTTGAAGCCGGCGGCGTTCGCCATAATCTCGAACAGCTCGTCGAACGAGAGCTCGCAATCGATGCCCGACACGTCGCACACGGCCTGCACGGTAGCGACCGCTTGCGCGACGAGCATTCCGCCGCCGTCCGCGAACGTGCACCCTGCAGCCTTGGCACCCGCCGCGAAGGCGGTTTCCCCATGCGCGTAGACAACATCGAAGGCGTGCTGGCCCTCGTGGAAAAGCGATACGTCGAACGGCGCCGGATCGCCCTCGCGCATCCCGAGCGGCGTCGCATTGATGACGAGGTCGGCTGCGGCGATAGCCTGGGTCGACGTGGTGTAGCTGCCGAACTTGAACGTGGTCTCGTCGTAGGCGGTGAGGAAGCTTCTGTGCCCGTCGACGGCGGCCTGTAAGTCGACCGTCGCATGAGCGAGCGTGCCGAACTCATCCACATACCGGTCGAGAACCTCGCGTGCACGTTCCTTGTCGCGCGAGAGCAAAAGCACCTCGGAAGCGCCCGCGATTGCCGCAGCATGGAGGATGGCGAGCGCCGTGGGCCCCGTGCCGCATACGGCGACCTTCGCTCCGTCGAAGGAGAAGCCCGTCCGCTCGAGATACCCCACGCAGCCCCGACCGTCGGTGTTGAAGGCGATAAGCGCGTCGCCCTTCTTCACGAGGATGTTCGCACCGTGTGCAAGCTTCGCCGACGCCGCGCGCGCCGTGGCAGCCGCAAGCGCCTCGGGCTTGTACGGTGTCGTGATGTTTATGGAGAGGAAGTCGCGCGCCGCGAGAAACGCTTTCGCCTCGGCAGGCGTCTCGCAATCCATCAGGCGATACTCCCATGGGAAGCCCAGCTTCCCATAAACCGCGTTGTACATCACGGGTGACTTCGAGTGAGCCACCGGATGTCCGAGCACATAGAGCTTCTGCGGGATGTTGCGAACGTCGTTTTCCATAGCTAGATGCGCACCTCTTCTCCCCGCTCGCATGCGACGGGGGCCTCTGGCTGAGCATCGCCCATAAGCACTCGCTCGAAGTGGCGCAGGAACAGCGTATGAGGCAGGTCCTGCTCAACGAGCGGCTGAATAAGGTACGCCTTGATTCCCACCGTATGGGCACCGAGCACGTCGGTCATAAGCTGGTCGCCGATTGCGACCGCATTCTTGCGCTTCGCCCCGATCTTGCGCATCGCGGCGAAATACGCGGGAGGGCACGGCTTCATCGCCTTGGCAACGATGGGAAGCCCCACCTCGTCAGCGAAGTCGTACACCACCTTGTGCCAGTTGTTGGACAGCAAACAAATCGCCACACCCGCCTCGCGCGCGCAGCCGAGCCACACGCGAGCATCGCGCGGAATCACCTGCGTGTCGCGGGGGACGAAGGTGTTATCAATGTCGAGCAGCACGTTTTCAAACCCGCATCCAAGGATGTCCTTCTCGATAGAGATCTGGGAAAGACGGGAGAAATATCGATCGGGTTTGAAATATGCCATGGACTTCCTTTGCGTGAACTGCCGCAACAGCGCCTACGAGTGAGCGGCGACGGTCGCCTGGTGCTCGTCGTAGGTCTTGTCGAAGAAATAGTCTATCGTACCCTGGTCGTTCGGCCAGAACGAGAAGAAGTAGTAATCGTCAAAATCGGATGCTGGATTGCATGCCGCCTGAAGACTACCAATGCTCGGGGAGCAGATGGGCGTCGGGGGCAGACCGGCATGGCGGCGCGTGTTGTAGGCGCTGTCTGTGGTCCAATCGTAGTTGTCGGGATCACCGCCGATCTCGTAGGCGGTCGTGGCGTCCGAGCCCAGAAGGCCGTACGTCGGCGCACCGGTGTTCAGCAAACGGTTGTAGAAGACCGCCGACACCTTCGCACGGATATCAACGTCGTCGCTCGCTTCCTTCTCGATGATCGAGGCGAGGATGAGCGTCTGGTACGCGTTGAAGTTCTTGCTGGTGGGATACGAATAATCGAGCGTCGCCACCTCGGTCTGGTACTGCGAGAGCATAGTGCGGATAAGCGAGTCCGCCGTATCGGTTGCGCTCACCGCATACGTTTTCGGGAAGAGGAAGCCCTCGAGCGAGTTCGTGCCCGCATCCTTTAGGAAGGGGAAGTCGCCCGCGTACACGCTTGCATTAGACGCCTGCGTTTTGAAGTCGTCGGCCGAGATGCGGCCATTCGTGGCGGAGCTCACGCGGTCGGCGATGTTTGCCAAGGTGAGGCCCTCGGGGATGGTGACCGAGGGGCCCGATAGGCCGGGGCCTGCGGAAAGCGTCTTCGCGAGGTCCTCAAGCGACATGCCGCCCGTCAACGTGTACGTGCCCGGCTGCAGCGAGCCATCGAGGCCGAGGTCGGACACCTTCTTTGTGAAGTCGCCCGCAGACGAGACAAGGCCCGCCTCCTGCAGCGATTGGGCAATGGAAGACGTCGACGCGCCGTCTGCGACCTCGACGGTGACCTGCTGGCCGTCGGCAACGAGGCTGCCAGACGTGCAACCACGAACAAGCGTGGACACGCCGAGGATGAGAAGCAGCGCCACGACGACGATGACCGCGATGAAGGCAATCATCGGCCCCTTCGAACGCTTCGGTTGCAGCGCGCTCGTGTCGTAGGTACGGAACTGGCGATCGCCCATGGAATGCGCAACGCGCGCCCGATGATTCGGACGCGAAGAATAGGTGATTTGGCGTTTGAATGGAGCCATCGGTTACCTTTCGAGATTGCGAGCAGCCCGTTCGTCGAGCCATGCCTGCAGAAACAGACTTGCCGCTATCATATCCACTTTGCCTCGCATGTCCTTCTCGCTTAGGCCCTTTTCACGCAAACTGCGCTTGGCCTCGCGCGAGCTAAGGCGCTCATCTGCGAATTCGTGGGGAATGCCGCAGTTTTTGGAGATGGCGTCGGCCACCTTGCGAATGCGCTTCGCCTGCGGGCCTTCCTCACCTGCAAGCGTTTTGGGAAGCCCGCACAAAAGCAACTCGGGCTCCCAGTCCTCGAGCACGCGCTTGAACGGCTTCGCATTGTCCGTCACTTCCCGAGCAGGAAGAACGCAAACGGGGGAAGCCACGCGCTCGCCGGGATCGCATACGGCGATCCCCACGCGGACCTCCCCGATATCGAGAGCAAGTATACGCACAGCTTAGAGCAGCATCTTCCTGGCCGACTCGAGCGCTGCATCGATGCCGGACACGTCCTTGCCGCCTGCCTGGGCCATCGCAGGCTTTCCGCCGCCGCCGCCCTTGACGCACGGGGCGATTTCCTTGATCACCGCGCCGGCATTGAAGCCAGCGGCCACAGCCTCGTCGGTACCTGCGGCCAGAAGCGTGGCCTTCCCCTCGTTGTCTGCGATGAGCACGACAGCGCCCGGGGTTTCCATGCGAGCGCGAACGACGTCCCACATGTTGCGCATCGCGCCCGGCTGGGCGATCTTCACGCGGCTGATGATGACGGGGTAGCCGCCCTGCGCCTGCTTGGCAGCCGAAAGAAGCATGTTCACGCCGTCGTCGGAGATGGCGGTCTTCGCGGCCTTGCGGGTCTTCTGGAATTCCTTCAGCGCCTTCATGTTGGCGGCCGTGCGCTCGGAGACATCGAACAGCGGAACACGCAGCTCAGCGGCGGTTTCCTTCAGCTCGGCCTCGATCTTGTTCACGTACTCGAGGGCGCCGAAGCTCGTCACCGCCTCGATGCGGCGCAGGTTCGCGCCGACACCGGTCTCGGAGGTGATCTTCACCAGGCCGATCTCGGCGGTGTTGGCCACGTGGCAGCCGCCGCACAGCTCGCGAGAGAACTCGCCGCACTCGACAACGCGCACGACGTCGCCGTATTTCTCGCCGAAGAGCGCCGTCACGCCGGATTCGCGAGCGGCGTCAAGCGAGGTCTCGTAGATATTGGTGGAGACGGCGGACATGATTTCCTCGTTCGCGACGCGCTCGACCTCGGCCAGCTGCTCGGGCGTGGTGGCCTCGAAGTGCGTGAAGTCGAAGCGAAGGCGGTCGGGCCCGACGTAGGAGCCTGCCTGCTTCACGTGATCGCCCAGCACGCGGCGAAGCGCGGCGTGCAGGATATGCGTCGCGGTGTGGTTGCGGGTGATGCGGGCGCGGCGCGCACCGTCGACCGCCGCGGTAACCTCATCGCCCACGGCGATGGTGCCGGACGCGACTTTCGCTTTGTGGCACACAAGACCCTTCTCGGGCGCCTTCGTGTCGAGCACGTCCGCCTCAGCACTAGCGCTGCGAAGCGTGCCGGTATCGCCGACCTCGCCGCCCATCTCGGCGTAGAACGTGGTCGTATCAAGCACGATTTCGCCTTCCTCACCTGCGGAAAGCTTTTCGACGCGCTCGCCATTCGCAATGATGGCAACTACCTTCGCCGCGCATTCCAGCTCGCTGTAACCCACGAACTCCGTGGCACCGACTTCCTTCAACACGTCGGCGTGGATACCGCCGTAGGTGCTCCAAGCAGCCTCGGCGTCCTTCGTGTTGGCGGCGCGGGCGCGCTCGCGCTGTTCGTCCATGCAGCGCTCGAAGCCCCCCATGTCGACCTTCACGTTGCGGTCGGCGCACATCTCCTCGGTCACCTCGACAGGGAAACCGTAGGTGTCGTGCAGGGTGAAAGCCTCCTCGCCCGAAAGCGTGTCGCCCTCGAGCTTGTCGAGCGCCTCCGCGAGAAAGACCTGGCCCTGGCGCAGCGTGGCGCCGAAGCGCTCTTCCTCGGAGAGGATCACGCGGCGGATGAGCTCGCGGTTTTCCACGACCTCGGGATACACCGAGCCCATGAGCTCCACGATCTCATCGACGTAGTCGTTCAAGAACGGCCCCTCAATGCCGATCATGTGCGCCTTCTGGATGGCGCGACGAAGCAGGCGGCGCAACACGTAGCCGCGACCCTCGTTGGAGGGCAGGATACCGTCGGCGATCATGAACGTGACCGAACGGCTGTGGTCGGCGATGATGCGCAGCGACTTGTCCACCGCTGCGTCCTG
>NZ_CAKUAL010000007.1 GCF_934636505.1 uncultured Ellagibacter sp. | reverse complement strand
TGCCTATAAGCCGCGCAAGAAATCTTTGCACGACCTTATGACGGAGAACGACGGAGACTAACTGCAAACCCTGCCAGGTTTCTGCAAGGAATCTGGCAGGGTTTGCAGCATTTCGAGCGAGTTTCAGCAGAGGTTTTGCTTCTTTGGCGTTGCATTCCTGCCTAAAATGCGCGGATAAGGTAACGCGATTCGGGAAGCATTTGGGCAGGTAATCGCCAGGCTTCATCGCTATACTCCCTTACTCAATCGAAAGGGGAGCGATGAAGCGCCGCGACAAAATACCTTTTTCTGCGCCGAGCAAGCGCAAGCCGAAACCTGCAGTAGTTATCGGGATTGTTTCGCTAGCAGTAGCGATACTCTGTATTGCAGGCTCGCAGCTTGCCCATGCACTGCTGCCTGGTAGCGCGTTCTCAATCTCGAAAGCGCAGACAAGCACTTCGGAACCTATCGAAGATGCGTCCTCTGATGCGCCTGTTGTCGAGAAGACGATATTCGTACACGTTGAAGGAGCGGTTGCCGCCCCAGGGTTGTTCGAGCTTTCCGAGGGTTCGCGGGTGTACGACGCTATCCAAGCGGCTGGGGGATTTACTGAAGACGCGAGGCATGACGCGGTGAACCTTGCGCGCGTCTTGACTGACGGTGAACAGATCATCGTTCCCACCATTCAAACCGAGGGCGGTTCGGACGACACGCCCTCAACCGCGGCTTCACCTGGCACGGCGGCGGGGAAGGTCAACATCAACACCGCCGATGCAGCAACGCTCGACACGCTGCCCGGCATCGGTGCGTCGACCGCCGCTAAGATCGTCGCCGATCGCGAGGCGAACGGCCCCTTCAAAACCATCGAGGACCTAAAACGCGTCTCGGGAATTGGGGACAAGAAGTTTACCCAGCTCGAGGGGTGTATCACCGTTGGATAACGAGAGGTGGCGATTCGTTAAGGAGGCTGCTCACCGCCTCACGATGAGGGCGAGCGTTCTCGGCCAGCATTCGAGCGACGCCCTTGATGAGTCATGCCCCCAAGGCTCCGCAAAGCGTCCCTCGATGCCACCGCTTACGAACCTTGCGCTTGCGTTATGGGGCGCTTGCGCGGGAAGCTATACCCTGGGCTTTCACTGCGCGCGGGAGTTTTTAGTTCCTCTCATCGCCGCTGCATGCGTCGTTTTTGCCCTTGCGGTTTTCGCTCTCATGCGGGGCGCACCACCGACGCTTTTCGTTCTCGCTTTTGGGCTTGCAATCGGGTTCGCGCTCGGCTTCTCTGCCACGCTTGCCTACGAAACGAAGTCTGACCAGGCCATAGTTTCTCCTGTCCAGGAATGGTGCTTCACCGCCGCAGAAGACGCGAGGCAAGGCGATTTCAATGCCACGGTGCGCGCAGTGGCCAGATCCCAATCGAGCGGGGAAGAGCATACAGTAAATGTCACCCTGCCAAAAGGGGAAAGCGGCATATTCTACGGCGACTCGTTCAGCGCGACGTGTGCGCTTTCTCAGCCGAGGGAGGCCTCTGCCGAGCGGTTCTATCTTCAAGGCATCGATGCCGTGTCGTCGCCCGGGACGATTAAACGACTGGACGATTCGCGCTCCGTCGGGGGCATTCTCGCAAACGTGCGGAAATCGGCGATTGCGCTGTTCGATGGACAGGAGGACGCTGGTGCGCTCTGCCAGGCGCTCGTCTGCGGATATCGGGAGCAGCTGCGAGAGAGCGATCTGTACGCAGCATGCAAGACCGTGGGTGTGGCCCATCTCGTCGCAGTTTCCGGGGCCCACCTCTCCATCATGTGCGGGATGATCGCATCCGTGCTTCAGGTCGTTCGAACGCCGAGAAGGTTCTCCCTTGCGATACAGCTTGCTGTGCT
Organism: uncultured Ellagibacter sp.; assembly: GCF_934636505.1. Taxonomy (GTDB): domain Bacteria; phylum Actinomycetota; class Coriobacteriia; order Coriobacteriales; family Eggerthellaceae; genus Ellagibacter. The sequence continues at coordinate 48,398 of NZ_CAKUAL010000007.1, read as the reverse complement.
TTCGATTTATCTGGTACTGACGGGAATGCCCATATCCGCACTCCGAGCTGCGGCAATGGCTGTCGTCGGCATGACGTCGTTCCTCGCACGCCGACGTCGAGCGACGCTCTCGGCGCTTGGCGCGTGCATTGTCGTGATCATTGCCATCTCCCCGCAATCGAGTGTGTCGATATCGTTTTTCCTTTCAGCGATGTCGACGCTAGGGATCATCGCGCTCATGCCGCTCATCTCATCATGGCTGTCAGCCGTCTCCATCGTGCGGCGGATAGCCGAGCCCCTAGCGCTCACGTTGGCCGCCATGGTGGGAACGACACCGTTTTCCGCGGCGCTCTTCTCGCAGTTGCCGCTCGTTTCCCCTGTTGCGAACCTTGTCGTCGCACCGCTCTTCACGCTTGCGCTCACCGTGAGCCTTGTAGGTTCCGTTGCCTCCTTAGCAGCTCCCGTCGTTGTGCCGCTCGCGCTACCCTTCGCGAACGGAGCTGCTTTCTTGCTTGCTCAAGCGATAACGATCTTCGCGGAGATTCCCTTTGCTTGCGTGCCGGTATCGCTTTCCGTGTCGTGGGGGCTTGCGCTCTCAATCGCGGGGCCGCTTCTGCTCTGGCTCTTATGGCCCCAGCTCACGGGCTCGACAATCTTCGCAATGGGGTCAGCAGCCTGCGCGTGCGCCATCGCGTTCGTTGTCGTTGTTCCTCTTCTCAGGCCAAGCGAGATCGTTATGCTCGACGTCGCGCAGGGGGACGCGTTCCTCTTGCGAAGCAAAGGGTCGGCAATCCTCATCGACACGGGAAACCACGACGCACTCCTCAAGGAAGCACTTGCGAGGCAGGGGGTCTTCCACCTAGACGCAGTGGTCATAAGCCACGCCGACGATGACCACTGCGGGTCGCTGCAGGCGCTTGACGGTGTCGTGGCAATCGATAGCGTGCTCGTGGCGCACGATGCCGTCACGTGCGACTGCGAGTCGTGCGAAAGCCTCATCAAGAGTGCGTCGTCGGTCGTGGGGAGTGCTAATGTTAAGCCCCTTGCTGTTGGGGATACCGTTACCTGCGGGGAGTTTTCCCTGAAGGTGATCTGGCCGCACAAGTTCAACGACGAAGGAGGCAATGCCGACAGCCTCTGCTTGCTAGCCTCTCTTGCGACGAGTGGGGGCACGTGGACGGCATTGTTCTGCGGCGACGCCGAATCCGAACAACTGAAAGAGATGATCGATGAGGGAACGTTGGGGGACATCGATATCTACAAAGTCGGTCACCACGGTTCGAAGGCGGCACTCACCGAGAGCGTCGTCAACATAATTCGCCCCGAGGTATCGCTCGTCAGCGTAGGGGAGGGCAATCGATACGGGCATCCTGCTGCGCAGACGCTTTCTCTTCTCGACAACGTTGGGTCGCACGTCTTCCGCACCGATGAGATGGGAGACGTTTCATGCGAATTCTCAAACGATAGCATCCGCGTTACCGCCCTGGGATAGAATGGCTGCATGACGCAAACAGCAAAGCAAAAACCACTCATTCCCGCCTATCTCATCGTAGGGGAGGACGCGCTCAAGCGCTCAACCGTGCTAAGGCGGCTCCGCGAGCGCCTCGCGCAATACGGCGATCTCTCTTTCAACTCCGACACCTTCGACGGCGAGACGGCGCTGGGGGCCGATATCGTATCGGCCTGCAACACCATGCCTTTCGCAAGCGAGAAGCGGCTGGTCTACGTGCGCGATGTCGACAAGCTGAAGAAGGCAGATTCGGAAGAGATTGTCGCCTACCTCGATTCCCCAAGTGACCAAACTGTACTTGCCCTTGAGGCAGAGAAGCTCGCGAAGAACACGCGCCTGTACAAGGCTGTCGCTGCAGTGGGGAAGAGCGCCGTCATCGAGTGCATCCCACTGAAGAAGAAGGAGCTGCCCCACACCGTTCGGTCGATGGCCGTCTCGCACGGGACGACGTTCACCGAAGGGGCTGCAAATGCCCTGGTCGAGCTAGTAGGCGAGAACACGGTGCATCTCGACAGTGAGATTGCGAAGATTGCCCTTGCGCATCGGGGGAACGACCCTGTTTCCGAGCATGAGGTGCGCTCGCTTGTAAGCCGCACGACTGAGGCAACTCCTTGGGAGTTCGTCGATGCCTTTGCTGCGCGCGACCTTAAGAAGTGTCTCATCTATCGCGCGAAGATGGAGTCGACCTCGCCCCATGCGCTCATTGCGATGTGTACTACCCGGCTGCGCGAAATCATGTGCGCGAAAGTCCTGGCAGAGCGGGGCAACCCCAATGCGCTTGCTTCAGCGCTGACTGAATACGCGAAAATTGCGAACCCCAAGGCCCGCCCGAAGCAGGCATGGCAGGTGAAGGGGCACAGCACCCTTGCGCGCCGATTCTCACGAGACGAGCTTCGCCGCGCGATCATCACCGCGCGCGATGCCGAGCGCGCCATGAAAAGCGGCGCCGATCCTGAAGCAGCATTCATGGACTGGGTCACTTCCGTCTGCGAAGGAAGATAGTCCCGCCGTCCACGACCAAGGGCAAACTACTCGACTCCCGTATCACCTCGATTCCCAAATAAAAAGGACCCTGAATTCTTGCGAACTCAGGGTCCTTCGAAAGTCACGTTAAGCGATTTGCTTATTCGGCAGCTTCCTCGGCCTCAGCAGCCTCGGCCTTGGCGGCCTCTTCGGCTTCCTTGGCCTTGCGAGCCTTAGCAGCAGCTTCTTCCTTGAGCTGCTTCTCGCGACGCTTGGCCTTCTCGGCGGAAGCGGCAGCGAGGGCGGCCTTGCGCTCGGCCTTCTTGGCAGCCTTCTTGTTGCCCGTGGCCTCCTGCTTCTTCGGCTCCGGCTTCACGTAAGCGGCGCGATCGGCGTCGGTCACGATGGTGTTGGCGAGCTGCATGACGCCGGACTTGCGGTTAGCAGCCTGGTTCTTGTGGATGATGCCCTTGGAGGCAGCCTTGTCGAGCAGGCGGCTCGCAGCGAGAGCGGCAGCGTAAGCCTCGGCACCGTTGCCGGCGGCAACAGCCTCGCGCACGCGGCGAACTGCGGTCTTCAGCTCGGACTTGCAAGCCTTGTTGCGCTGATGCGCCTTCTCGTTGGTGATGTTGCGCTTCTTCTGGCTCTTGATGTTTGCCATGTTCGTTCCTTTCCTAAAACAACTGATAGTCCGCGCACGCAGCACGACACGTTGCTGGAAAAGTGTTGGAAGGCAAGATTGACACGCGAGACGAAGAAACCGCAAAGATGCGCGTCTCGCATAGGAAACAGTCAGGATTTCTCTGTCTCGCAGGCCAATCGGCCGTCCAGCACAAGCGCTTTCCCTGTTGCAGCCGTGTCTGCGGATTCGCCGATGAATATCATCATGCGAACGCTTGCTGGATACGCAATGCGATAGAATAGCAAACGCTTGCGCCAATTGCACGTAGTTTTTAGTGAATTGCGCCATTTTCAGGTGCAAACGTATACATTGAACACAAATACTGCAAGAGATAAGGACCTATCGATCGTCATGACCGACCCCTCGCATATCAGGAACTTCTCCATCATCGCCCATATCGACCACGGGAAATCGACGCTTTCTGACCGCATCCTCGAGATGACGGGCACCATCGCCGAGCGCGACATGCAAGCCCAGCTCCTCGACACGATGGACATCGAGCGCGAGCGTGGCATCACGATCAAAAGCCAGGCCGTGCGCGTGAGCTACCAGGCCGACGACGGCGAGGAATACCAGTTCAACCTTATCGACACCCCCGGCCACGTCGACTTCACCTACGAGGTAAGCCGCTCTTTGGCTGCATGCGAGGGCGCGGTGCTCGTGGTCGACGCGACCCAGGGCGTTGAGGCGCAGACGGTCGCGAACGCCATGATGGCGATGAACGCGAACCTCGAGATCATCCCGCTTATCAACAAGATCGACCTGCCCTCGGCCGACCCCGAGCGCGTTCGCGCTGAAATAGAGGACGCGCTTGCGATCCCCGCAGACGACGCGGTGCTCGCTTCGGGAAAGACGGGCGTCGGCGTGCACGACCTGCTTGAAGCCGTGGTCTACAACATCCCCGCGCCAAAAGGCGACGCGAACGCCCCGCTGCGCGCGCTCATCTTCGACAGCTACTTCGACCCGTACCGCGGCGTCGTGGCACTTGTCCGCATTGTTGACGGCTCCATGAGGAAAGGCCAGCGCCTGCGCCTCATGGCGTCGGGCAAGGACATCCTGGCCGAGGAGGTGGGCGCGCGCCATCCCGTCGAGGAGCCGCTGCCCGAGCTTGGCGTCGGCGAGGTTGGCTACCTGGTCACGGGGCTTAAGGATCTTGTCCACGTGAAGGTCGGCGACACGATCACGCTTGCGGAAGGCGGCGTCGACAACCCGCTGCCCGGCTATCGCGAGGCCAAGCCTATGGTCTACACGGGCCTGTTCCCCATCGAGTCTGACCAATACGAGCCCCTGAAGGAGGCCCTCGAGAAACTCTCGCTCAACGATCCCGCGCTATTGTGGGAACCCGAAAAGTCCCACGCGCTCGGCTTCGGCTTCCGCGTCGGCTTTTTGGGGCTTTTGCACATGGAGGTCGTGAAGGAGCGCCTCGAGCGCGAGTTCAACCTCGATTTGCTCGCGACCGCGCCCTCGGTGGAATACCACGTCTTCAAGCAGGGCGGGGAAATGATGAGCCTGCATTCACCGCAGGAAATGCCCGACCCCGGCGAGATCGAGCATATTGAGGAACCTTATCTTAAGGCGAAGATCCTCATTCCGCCCGATTACGTCGGCGCCGTCATGGACCTCACTGTAGCACGCCGCGGCACGTTCGTCACGATGAACTACCTCTCGCAGAACACTGTCGAGATGCTTTGGGAGATCCCCCTCTCCGAGCTCATCATGGACTACTTCGACAAGCTGAAATCGAACACGAAGGGCTACGCGTCGCTCGACTACGACTTCGCCGGCTACAAGCCCTCGCAGCTCGTGAAGCTCGACATCCTGCTCTCCGGTAAGCCGATCGACGCGCTGTCGTTCATCGTCCACAAGGACAAGGCCTACGACCGCGGGCGCGTGCTCACCGAAAAGCTGAAGGAAATCATCCCGCGCCAGATGTTCGAGGTGCCCATTCAGGCAGCCATCGGCGGACGCGTGCTCGCTCGCGAGACGGTGAAGGCGAAGCGCAAGGACGTTCTCGCGAAATGCTACGGCGGCGACATCTCGCGCAAGCGCAAGCTGCTCGAGAAGCAGAAGCAGGGCAAGAAGCGTATGAAGGCCATCGGTAACGTGGAGGTCCCGCAAGAGGCGTTCATGGCGATCCTTAAGGTTGACGATTAACCATGTCGAGAAGAGATAAAGAATCCTACAACTGGTTAGACGACCCCTTCGACGAGAAGAAAGCGGCTGCCGAGCGCGAGCGCATGAATGCGAAGGGGGCTTTCCCCGTAGCCGGATGCCTCATCGTGGGAGTTGTCGCCTTGATTCTCGTCGTGGCGCTCTTCGTCATGGGCGCCCTTACGCTCGGCACGCTTGCGAGCGCTTAATAGCAACGACGTTTTGAGAGATTCGCATGATGCATGATTTCTTCGCCGAGCATCGGCTGCTCCTCGCGCCGATGGCGGGAGTGACCGACGAGGCGTTCCGCGCGCTTTGCCGCGAGCAGGGAGCCTCGCTTGCATATACCGAGATGGTTTCAGCGAAGGGCCTTTCTTTCGCAAACGAGAAGACGCGCCACCTGCTGCGCCTCGCTCCGGGGGAGGACCTCGTGGCCGTGCAGCTGTTCGGGCACGAGCCCGCCGTCATGGCCGAGCAGGCCGCGTGGATCGAGCAGACGATGGGCGACTCACTCGCGTACCTCGACATCAACATGGGCTGCCCCGCGCGCAAAATCGTGACGAAAGGCGACGGCTCGGCGCTCATGTGCGACCCTGCGCTCGCCGCATCCATCGTGTCGGCGGTGCGCGGCGCCGTGAAACATCCCGTCACGGTGAAGTTCCGCCGCGGTTTTAAGATGGGGGAGGAGACGGCCCCCGAGTTCGCCCGCCGAATGGAAGACGCGGGGGCGTGCGCCGTCACTGTGCACGGGCGCTTCTCCGAGCAGCTCTACCGCGGGAGCGCCGACTGGGACGTCATCGCGAAGGTCAAGCGCGGCGTCGCCATCCCCGTCGTGGGGAACGGGGACGTGCGCTGCGGCACCGATGCGGTCGCCCTGCGCGAGAAGACGAGCTGCGACGCGATCATGATCGGACGCGGGGCCGAAGGCAACCCCTGGGTATTCGCCCAGGTGAAAGCTGCACTCGCGGGCGAGGAAGAACCCGTGCGGCCCAACACTGCCGAGCGTCTTGCCATGGCGCGCCGCCACGCCCACCTGCTCGCCGAGCGGGAGGGGCGCAACATCGTTCGGATGCGCAAGCACGCGATGTGGTACATGGCGGGCCTTCCCGGAGCTGCGACCGCGCGCGGGAAGATCAACGCCTGCGTCACGCCGGAAGATTTCGACAAGGTGTTCGACGAGCTGCTCGCCTTCGCAGCAGCGCACGAAAGCGCGCACGAGCCTGCCTCGGGCGCTGCCCTGAACAAGGAGGCCAACTGATGCCGCACGATCCCTACCGCGCTCTCTATCTGCACCTGCCTTTCTGCGTGAAGCGCTGCGCGTACTGCGATTTCACCACGTTGGCCGTTGCGGCGGACGACCCTCGCATCGACTCCTACGTGGAAGACCTCTGCCTTGCGATCCGCCGCAAGTCGAAGGAAGGCGAGCTTGCAGCGGTCGAGTCGGTGTATCTGGGCGGGGGCACCCCGAGCCATATCGGGATGTCGCGGCTGTCCATGCTGCTCTACACACTCTCGACGTCGATGCGCCTCGAGCCCGACGTGGAATGCTCGATGGAGGCGAACCCCGAAAGCCTCACTCCGAACATGGTCCGCGACATCTGGGCTCTTGGGGTGAACAGGCTCTCCATTGGCGTGCAGAGCTTCGATGACACGGTGCTTGAAACCATCGGGCGCGCCCACGACGCGCAGGCTGCCTGCCGCGCTATCGAGGCGGCACATGAGCGATTCGCCAACGTGAGCTGCGATCTTATGTGCGGAATCCCTGGGCAGAGCGCGGAATCCTTCGAGCAAAGCGTCTCTCGCGTTATCGAGCTCGGAGTCTCTCACGTGAGCGTCTACCCGCTCACCATCGAACCGCATACTCCTTTCGACCGCATGATGCTCTCAGGTGAGATGCCCGAGCCCGACGACGACGTTGAGGCTGAGCAGATGGAAATCGCGCAATCGCTTCTTACCGCCGCGGGCTTCGAGCGATACGAGGTTGCAAGCTACGCGAAGCCGGGCTTCGCATGCCGCCACAACATCGCCTACTGGACGGGCGTGCCGTATTTGGGAATCGGCACTTCGGCGGCGACCATGACGCAGAACAGCGAGCGGCGGATGCGCGTGACCGACGGTTCGGTAACTGACGATTTGAACGCCGCGCAGATGGTCGCCGAGGACCTTATGCTCGGCATGCGCATGACGCGCGGCGTCTCCGAGGAGAAGATTGCCGAGGCCAGGCTCATGCTCCCGCGCCTCGACGAGACAATCGGCGAGCTTGTCGAGGAGGGCCTTGCAGCTTGGAGCGAGGGCCGCTTGCGCCCGACCGAGCGGGGATGGCTTCTCGGAAACGAGCTCTACGGCGCGCTTTTCGACCTCGCATAAGCCTCTGCGCACACGAGTCCTGTGATGCATCTATCAAGATATGGCGCACCTTGCCAAATTCTTTAGCACTCGAAGGCATCGGCTGCTAGAATGGCTCTTTGGCATGGCAGACATCGAGATGAAAGGGGTGAAGTCATGCTCTCAGATAGAAGGCAGCGCGTTCTCGCGGCGCTCATCGAGGAATACGTGGCGCGCGCTTTGCCCGTCGGGTCTCGAACACTCACCGAGCGCTACAAGCTCGGCGTGAGCCCTGCCACCGTCCGAAACGAGCTTTCGATCCTCGAAGACGAAGGCTATATCGCGCAGCCCCATACTTCCGCGGGTCGCATCCCGACCGATTTCGGGTATCGCACCTTCGTGGACGATTTGCTGGCAAATGATTCGCTTCCTGACGAGGAGCGCTACCGAGCGGTCGCCGAGGACCTGCGCAAAAGCGCCTCGGAACTCGATTCGCTCCTCGAGCAAACCTCGAGCGCGCTTGCAAGGCTTACCGATTGCCTCTCGATCGTCCTCGCGCCGACGGTCCTTGAGACGCGCATCAAGCAGATCACGCTCGTGAGCCTTACGGCGTTTCGCGCTATCTGTGTTGTCGTGACCGAAGACGGCAACGTCTTCAACCGCCAAATGGACTTCACCATCCCCGTCGGCAGCGACGAGCTTTCGCGCATCCAAGTCCTGCTCAGCAAGGCACTTTGCGGGAAATCGCTCTCCGACGTGGAACGCGGCCTGTCGTTTGGCATGAAGCGCGCCTTCTCCGATCCGCTCGTGCGCGCAGTGCTCGACGAGGTGCTCTCCTGCATCCAGGAAGGGCAGACGGGGCGCACTCACCAGCTCGGTATGAGCGCGCTTCTCGCGCAGCCCGAGTTCTCGCATACCGACGCGGTGCTGCCACTTGTGCAGGTGCTCGAGGATGACACGGTGCTTCTGCATATCCTCGACGACCTGACGAGCACCGATGAGGACCTCTCCGTGCAGATCGGGAAGGAGAACAAGACCGAGGGCCTCTCGGGAGTGTCCGTCGTGGCGAGCCGCTACGGGCGCGGAGAGGCGGAAGGTGTCGTCGCCGTCATCGGACCGACGCGAATGGATTATTCGAAGGTTATCCAAGCCGTGCGCGCAGCAAGCGCGGCGCTTGGTGAATCGTAGTGAACTGTGCGGCTTTGACGAGCCGCTGACGAGAGTAGTTGAGAAAGGCAAGAGATGGCCAAGGACCTGTATGAGATTCTCGGCGTGTCGAAGGACGCGTCCGACGCCGAGATCAAGAAAGCGTTTCGTCGCCGTGCGCGCGAGCTGCACCCCGACGTGAACAAAGCTGCCGACGCTGAGGACCAGTTCAAGGAACTCAACGAGGCATACGATGTCCTCTCCGACCCCAACAAGCGCGCGCAATACGACCGCTTCGGCACCATTCCCGGCGCCGCGGGCGGCGGATACGGCGGGGGATCGGGATACGTCGACTTCGACGACCTGTTCGGCGGCGGCTTCGGCGGCATGGGCGACATCTTCTCGTCGTTCTTCGGCGGACAAGGCGGCCAGGGCGGGCGGCCCGCGCGCAAGGAAGGCCGCGACATGGGCGTCGGCCTGCGTATCACGCTCGAAGAGGTCGCACGCGGCGTCGAGAAGGAAATCGTCTACGATCGCCTCGCACCGTGCCCCGACTGCAAGGGGACGGGCCTCGGCGAGAACGGCAAGGTCGTCACCTGCCCCGAATGCGGCGGCAAGGGGCGCGTCGTCAGCGTTCAGCGCACGTTTTTGGGCGACATGCAGACGGCCACAACCTGCAAGAAGTGCAACGGCACTGGCTCGTCGATCGAGAACCCCTGCCCCGAATGCGAAGGTCAGGGCCGCGTCCCCGATCGCCAGCGCGTCACGGTGAAGGTGCCTGCGGGTATCCGCGACGGCCAGCAGCTGCGCGTGGGCGGCTTCGGCGAAGCGGGCATCCAGGGAGCGCAGGCGGGCGATCTCATCGTCACCTGCCGCGTCCAGCCGCACGAGTTCTTCGAACGTGACGGCGACGACTTGCATGGGCGTGCGAACGTGTCCTTCATTCAGGCGATCCTCGGTGCCGAAATCGAGATCGACGGCATCATGCCCGACGAGAAGGTGCAGGTCCGCATCCCCGCGGGTTGCCAAAACGAGCAGGTCGTTCGCGTGAAGGGCTTCGGCATGCCGCGCCTGAAGAGCGACATCCGCGGGAACATGTACGTCCATGTGAACGTCGTCATTCCCGAGAAGATCACGAAGAAGCAGCGCGAACTGCTCGAGAAGCTCGCAGACGAGATGGGCGAAGAGGTCGCAGCGCCTCGAAGCCCGCTGCAAAAGCTGCGCGACGCCTTCAACTAGCGCATCTGAAGGGTAAGGTTGCAAACACCCATGTCACTGCCACGTTTCTTCCTTGAGGAACAGGTCATCGCCGACGAGCCGCAAGAGGTCTTCCCCTTGCGGTTCGCGCGCGATGACGCCAAGCACGCCAAGGTTTTGCGCTTGGCCCCGGGCGAGCATATCGCGGTCGTCGACGCGGCTCAGGATTACTTCGAATGCGAGATTGCATCCTTTGACGATGATTTCCCCCTCGTGCGCATCACGCGCCACGAGGACGCGACCGACGACGGCCCGCTCGTGATGCTCGTGCAAGGGCTTGCCAAGGGCGAGAAGATGGATTCGGTCATCCGCCATGCAACCGAGCTCGGAGTGGCGGCATTCATGCCCCTGATCTGCGAGCGCTCCATCGTGAAGCTCGACGCGAAGAAAACGAGGACCCGCCTTGACCGATGGTGCTCCATCGCGAAGAGCGCCGCGATGCAGTCGGGCCAGCCGCGCATCCCCGAGGTGCTCGAGCCCCGGAGCGCGAAGGAGGCAGCGTCCGAGCTTGCAGAGGCGACCGCCGTGCTCATCTGTTGGGAGGAGGCTCCCCAAACTGCTTCGCTTGCGCAAGCGATCGAGCGGGGGCTTTCGGAGTGCACCTGCGCCCGCGGCGATGCGCGCATCGCCGTCGTGGTCGGGCCTGAAGGTGGGCTCACTGAGCGCGAGGTTGGTTTCTTTCTGGACGCGAACCCTCGCGCTTCGCTTGTCAGCTTGGGCGCATCTATTCTCCGCACGGAGACGGCGGGCGTCGTAGCCCCTGCCCTTACCTTGTATGAGCTGGGAAAGCTTGGAGGCACTCGATGAAGTATGCCGTCGTCAACCTCGGCTGCAAGGTCAACCGCGTCGAGTCGGACGCCTTCGCGTCTTCCCTCGATGCCCACGGCGCGACAAGCTGCGACGCGACCGACGCCGACCTCATCGTGGTGAACACGTGCACGGTTACGGGCGAGGCCGAGAAGAAGACTCGCAAGGCCGTGCGAGGAGCGCTGCGCGCGAACGGCCGCGCGACCGTCGTCGTCACCGGATGCGCCGCCGCCATCGACAAGGACACCTTCCTTGCAATGGACCCTCGCGTGCGCGTCATGGGGAAAGCCGAGCTTGCATCCTCAATCGATGCCGGCGCTTGGGGACTCGACGCCGCGGCGCACGGGCCCGCGCTTCCCGTTGGAGAGGGCTATCGTACCCGTGTGGGCGTGAAGGTCCAGGACGGCTGCAACAATGCCTGCACCTACTGCGTCGTGCACGTTGCACGTGGGAAGGCGACCAGCGTGGATCCTTGCGAGGTCGTGCGCCAATGCCGCGCGCTTGCGGGCGCCGGCGTGAAAGAAATCGTCCTTACCGGGATAAACCTCGGCTCCTACCGTTGGCGTGACGAGGAGACGGGAGAGGCGGCAGGGCTCGCCGACCTTCTGCGGATGCTCCTCGAAGAGACGGCCGACCTGCACGAAGAAGAGGAATGCCCCGTGCGCTTCCGCGTTTCGAGCGTCGAGCCGCGCGACGTGCACGACGATCTGGTCGAGGTGCTCGCAACGGCAGGCGGACGCGTCTGCCGACATCTTCACCTTCCCCTGCAATCGGGCAACTCGAAGGTGCTGCGCGAGATGCATCGTCCCTACAGCGCCGAGCATTTCGAGGCCATCGTCGCTAACCTGTACAATCGCGTTCCCGAGCTGTCTCTGTCGACCGATATCATCTGCGGCTTCCCCGGCGAGACGGAAGCGGAGTTCGAGGACACGCTCCGCGTCGCCCGTACCTGCCGGTTCTCGAAGATTCATGTGTTCCCGTACTCGAAGCGCGAGGGAACGCCTGCTGCGGCGCGCATCGACCAAGTACCTCCCGGCGTGAAGGCTGACCGCGCCCAGCGGCTGCGCGATTTGGGAGACCTGCTGCGCGACAAGGAGCGCGAGGCCCGCAAGGGCACACGCGAGCTCGCCATCGTCGAGGAAGAGGGAATTGCCCTCACGGAGAGCTACTTCGAGGTCCCTGTGCCAAAGAACGCGAAGGCGGGCGAGATGATCGAGGTCACGCTCTAGCTGGGGTTTCCCGCTGTGCAAGACGAACGTTCGCCGAAGTAATATTGCCTCAAAACTAAAGGAGCCTTCCTTTTCCCAAGCACGAGAAAGGGAAGGCTCCTTCGCATTGCACGACGCAGCAGCGCCTCTTACAAGCCGATGCTCGCGAAATACTCTTCCGCATAGCGCGCCGAATCGGCCGCGTCCTTGCTGTAGTGGTCGGCGTGGATCTGCGCGGCGTATTCGGGCGTGAGCACGGCACCGCCGACGAACACCGAGCACCCCGGCACTTCGCAATGCAGCAGCTCGATCGTCTCCTCCATCGCCTTCACGGTCGTCGTCATGAGGGCAGATAGGCCGACGAGGCGGACGTTCTGCTCGCGCACGACGCGCAAAATCTCGCTCGGATCAACGTCGCGCCCCAGGTCAATGACACGGTACCCGTAATTCTCAAGCAGCATCTTCACGATGTTCTTGCCAATGTCGTGGATGTCACCCTTCACGGTCGCGACGACAATCGCGCGCCCGTCGTCGATGGCGGTACCTGATTCGCCCATATGCTCGCGCACGACGTCGAAGCCTGCCTTCACGGCCTCAGCCGATGCCATGAGCTGGGGCAAAAAGAACTCGCCTGCATCGAATTTCTTGCCAACGACATCGAGTGCGGGGATGAATGCCCCGTTCACGACGTCGAGCGCATCGCAGGACGCAAGAAGCTTCTCGGTCATTTCTCCCATAGGGCCCTTACGGCCTGACATGATGAGATTGACAACCTGCTCGATCTCGCCCGATGCATGCGCGAGCGACTCCGGTATAGCGATCGGGCAAGCGGCGTCGGTTGGCTTCGCGGGCTGCGGCTGCGGAAGGGTTCCCGCCTGCGCCGCCGCCGTGCCTACGGGCGCCGTGTAGGGGTCGGGCGCGTTCGCGTAGTCCTCGATGTAGCGCACCGCGCCCGCGTCCTGCATGTTTAAGACGCGGAAGGCGTGCACCGTGTCCATATAGCGCGCCGAAGAGGGGTTAAGGATTGGGAAGTCGAGCCCGCAGCCGAGAGCAGCCGCTAGAAACGTGCTGTTCAGGAGCGCGCGCTGCGGGATGCCGAAGCTCACGTTGGACACGCCGAGCACCGTGCGCACCCCGAGGCGCTCTTTGACAAGCGATACTGCCTTCACGATTTCCATCGCTTCGCTCTGATTTGTGGCGACTGCCATGACGAGGCAGTCGATTACGATGTCCTCGCGGGGGATGCCGATGCGCTCGGCTTCGGCGACGATCTTCTCGGCAACGGCAAAACGGCCCTCGGCTGTAGGCGGGATACCCGACTCGTCAAGAGCGAGCCCGATGACCGCACAGCCGTACTTCTTGGCGAGCGGCAACACGGCGTCGAGGCTCTCGCGCTTGCCGTTTACGGAATTGATCAGCGGCTTTCCTGCGTAGCTGCGGACCACGCGCTCGATGGCGTCAGGGTTGCTCGAGTCGATGACGAGCGGCAGCGTCACCGTGGCCGAGAGCTTTTCGACGACGGCGGAGAGCATGGCAGGCTCATCGAGCTCGGGAAGGCCAACGTTCACGTCGAGCACATCGGCGCCTGAGTTTCTCTGCGTGACCGCTTCGCCGATGACGTAGTCCAGATCGCCCGAGCGAAGCGCGGCTTTAAGCTTCTTCTTGCCCGTGGGGTTGATACGCTCACCGATGACGGCAACAGCGTGTTTTCCCTTTTCAAGCACAACCGCTTCCTGGGCGCTCGTAAGAACGCAGGCAGGCTTGAAGGCACGCGGCGTCGGCTTTTCGCGGCGGGCGAGCTCTTTTGAGAGCAGCTCAATCGAACGCGGGCTCGTCCCGCAGCAGCCACCGACGATGCTCGCGCCAGCATCGAGCAGAGGGCCCATTGCGCGCGCGAACTCCTCGGGGCCGACGTCGAAGACGGTCTCGCCGTTTTGCATATGGGGCAGGCCGGCATTGGGCTGCGCCATGAGCGGGCAGCGCACACGAGACGCCATGGCGTGCGCGGCACCGACAAGCTCGGCCGGACCGAGCGAGCAGTTAAAGCCGACCGCCTGCGCGCCGAGCGAGCTTAAGACCTCCGCCGCGATCTCGGGCGTAGTGCCAAGAAACGTTCGGCCGTCTTCCCCGAACGTCATCGTGACGAACACCGGCAGCGTCGAGTTCTCGCGCGCCGCGAGCAGGGCTGCCTTCGCCTCGCGCAGATCGGCCATCGTCTCGATGAGGATGATGTCGCATCCCGCGGCGACGGCTGCGCGCACCTGTTCGGCGAAGATGCCGTACGCCTCGTCGAAGGAAAGCGTGCCCATCGGCTCGAGCAGCGAGCCCGTCGGGCCGATGTCGCCCGCAATGTAGGGCGCACCGGCGGCTCGCGCGCAATCGGCCGCCAGCTGATACGCCTCCTCGACGCTCATCTTGTCGCCGAGCTTCAGACGGTTCGCGCTGAACGTGTTGGTCGTGATAACCTCGGCGCCCGCCGCGATATAAGCTGTATGGATCGCCGCGATATCGTGCGCATGCGTCTTGCAGAGCAGCTCGGGGACGGCTTCGAGCGCATCGAGGCCCCGCTCCTGCATCTGCGTTCCCATGGCGCCGTCGACGAGCAGGTACTCCTGCCCCTCGAGCGCACGCCTTAAGTGTTCGTCTTTGATGGTAAGGCCGCTCAAATCGCTAGCCATGGCATGTTCTCCCTTGCTTTCGTATCGTGCACACCTGTCCGAGCGAGCACGTAGCGCAGCTTCGCCTCACGCCTGCCGCGCGCGTCCCAGGCTCGAAAAGCCCGATTGCCGCCGTGATGCTCTTCGACGGCACGAGCAGAAAACTATCGGTGCAGCTCACCGCCAAGCGGCCCGGTGCGCCGAGCGCCCGCAGCAGGGCAGGCTGCATCGAGAGCGGAGCATCGCCATAACCTGGGCTGAAGCGCCAGTTGGTGCGAAGCCCCGCCTCGCTCGCTTTTTCAACCACCCGAGCTTCAACGCGGTTCGCGCATGCCTCCACGAGTGCCGAAGCGCAGGCGCTGTAGAAGAGCGCCTCAGTCGGGCTCGTCGCCTGATAGCGGGCGAGCGCGCGCTCGGATGCCATTCCCGCCGTACAGGAAAGCAGCACCACGCCAGCAGCACCTTCCATATGCGCCGCCATGCTCACACCGGCAAGGCGGGCGGGCGCCCCCGAAAGATACACCCCCGCGCCTTCTCCATCAGGCACATTGCGCTCGATGGCGAACGCCGCCCACGAGTAGGCGGGCGAAAGCGTCTCCTCGCACTCTTTCGCTATCGCGTCGAAGCGGGCAGCAAGCTCGCAATCGAGTTCCTGGTCGCCGTAGCCCAGGTACCCGAGCGCCTCATCGCGATCGAGGCGCAAAGACCCCTTTGCTGGGGCACAGGGAAACGACCCACTCCTCGGCTTCCCATTGAGAAAGCCTGCGAAGCGCAAATCGGTTTCGCCTCTAGCCGGCACAGCGTATCGCCTCGGTGCAGGCGCGGGCGATGTCGGGGTGGTTCATCGTATAAACATGAAGGCCGTCCGCGCCGTGCTCCTTTAGGTCGATAAGCTGCTTGCAGGCGTACTCGATGCCCGCCGCACGAAGGCTCGCGGGGTCGTCCTCGTAGCGCGCGAGCAGCTTGATAATGGGGCTCGGAAGCGAGGCGCCGCACATGAACACCATGCGCTGGATCTGCTGCTTGCTCAAAAACGGCATGATGCCGCAGGTAATCGGGGCGTAGATGCGAGCGGAGGTGCATCGTTCGCGGAAACGGTAGAAGAAATCGTTGTCGAAGAACAACTGCGTCACGAGGAAACTCGCTCCCGCATCAACTTTCTCCTTCAGATGTTCGATGTTGACCTTCGGGTCGATGCAGTCGATGTGCCCCTCGGGATACGCCGCAGCGCCCACGCAGAAGCCAGCGTCGGCAAGTGTGGGGATAAGGTCCTTCGCGAAGCGGAACTCAGTGGGCTCGACCCCTGCAGGGATGTCGCCGCGCAGCGCGAGCACGTTCTCGATGTTGTGCGCACGCAAATCTTCGATGGAGGCCGCAATCGAAGACGCGGTCGCCCCGGCGCAGGTGAGATGCGCGACGCAGACCGTGTCGAAATCAGACTGGATAATCTCTGCCACATCGTTGGTGGAATGCTTGTTGCCGCCGCCGCCCGCCGAGTAGGTGACGGAGATGAAATCGGGGCCGAGGGGGGCGAGACCCCCCGCAACCTCGCGCGCGGTGCGGTGGTCCAGATCGCCCTTCGGCGGGAAGATCTCGAACGAGAGCGTTGGGCGCGAAGCGGCGCGCGATTCGTCGAACAGTTGCTTTATCGTGGTCATGATGGTTCCTTCTGCATCCAGTGATGTGGGGAATGTCGGGCATCAGGGTAACGTGTTGCCCGCATGCTACAATGGCAAGCATGACAGACAAAACGCAAATTACACTAACTGCACCGGCGAGCGTCGATTTGGCGCTTGTGGTCGGACCTGCGGACTCGACGCTGCGGGTCGTCGAATCGGCATTCGAGGCGAGCGTGACCGTGAGGGGCGACTCCATCATCCTCGCAGGCGATCAAAGCGAAGTGCAGTCGCTTACCGCGCTCTTCTCCGATTTCATCAAGGTCGCGGAACGGAGCGAGGAAGTAACCCCGGAATACGCCCTGCGCTCGATCGAGCTCCTTCGCAGCGCGGAGTTCTCGCCCCAGGCGCTGCGTGAGGACATTTTACTCACGTTTCGCGGGCGGGCCATCAGGCCGAAGACGGCGGGCCAGAAGCGCTACGTCGACGCCATCCGCTCCCACACCATCACGTTCGGGCTCGGCCCCGCGGGAACGGGCAAAACCTATCTCGCCATGGCGATGGCCGTCGCCGCTCTCAAGCGCAAGGAGGTTGGGCGCATCATCCTGACCAGGCCCATCGTTGAGGCGGGGGAGAACCTCGGCTTTTTGCCGGGCACGATCAACGAGAAGGTCGACCCCTATATCCGCCCGCTCTACGACGCGCTTTTCGACATGACCGACATGGAGCGCGCCAACGACCTTATCGACAGCGGGGTCATCGAGATCGCTCCGCTCGCCTTCATGCGCGGGCGCACGCTCAACGACAGCTTCATCATCCTCGACGAGGCGCAAAACACCACGCCCGAGCAGATGAAGATGTTCCTGACCAGGCTCGGCTTCAACTCGAAGATGATCATCACCGGCGATTTGACACAGCGGGACCTTCCGGGGTCGCGCTCTGGGCTTGCCGACGCCGAACGAGTCCTCAAAGACATCGACGACGTGTCGTTTTGCCGCCTTTCGGGCAAAGACGTCGTGCGCCACTCGCTCGTGGCCGCGATCGTCGCCGCCTACGATAAGGCTGACGCTTAAAGCGGCAAGGAGGTTTCCATGAACATCGAAGTAAACTGCGAATACAAAGAGGACCTCGTCGCGAGCGTCCCCGTAACCGAGCTTGCCGACTTCGTGCTCTCCCAAGAGGACTGCCCGCAAAACGCCGAGGTCTCGATAAGCTTCATCGACGACGTTGAGATGGCCCGCCTCAACGAGGAATTCCGCGGAAAGACCGGCCCCACCGACGTCCTCTCGTTCGAATGCGATGGGCTCGACGACGAGATGGGCGGAGAGTGCGATGAAATCCCTGAGATGCCCTTCGAGCTCGGAGACGTGATCGTCGCGGTCGACGTCGCCGAGCGGCAGACCGAGCAGTTCGGCACCACCTTCGAAGGCGAGCTTAGCGTCCTTCTTGTCCACGGCCTTTTACACCTGTGCGGTTACGATCACATCGAAGACGACGAGGCCGAAGTCATGGAGTCGCGCGAGGCGGAGCTTCTTCGCGGTTGGGCGCGCAAGCGAGGGCTCGAGCTTTCCATCTTCGGCGAGATGAACGGTCCGGGAGCGCTCGTGAGGGGAGAGCACTAGATGACCCAATCGCTCCCTCACGCTTTCAAATGCGCAGCCGAGGGCGTCGCGTTCGCCTTCAAGCAGCGGAACATGCGCATAGACTCCGGTTTCGCCGTTGCCGCCGTTGCGCTCGGGTTCGCCCTGCGTATCGACGCCCCCTCGTGGCTCGCCATCGTTATCTGCATCGGCGCGGTCATGGCGGCTGAGACCGCGAACACCGCGATCGAAGCCGTCGTTGACCTGGTGTCACCTGAATACCACGTGCTCGCGAAGCACGCCAAAGACTGCGCGGCGGGAGCAGCTCTCATCCTCGCTGCGGCGTCGGTTGTCGTCGCCGCTATCGTTTTCGTCCCCAAGATCGGAGAATTGCTGTGCTAGGAATGCAAAAAGAAGGCTTCAAGTCGGGTTTCGCCACCCTTGTCGGACGTCCGAACGCGGGCAAGTCGACGCTTCTGAACGCCATCATGGGCAAGAAGATCGCCATCACCTCCTCGACCGCCCAAACGACCCGCCACCGCTTCCGCGCCGTCTTGACGCGCGACGATTTCCAGCTCATCCTCGTCGACACGCCGGGCATCCACAAGCCCCACGACGCCCTCGGAGAGGAGCTCAACGAGTCCGCGCTCAAGGGACTGCAAGACATCGACGTCGTTGCCATGGTGATCGACGCCTCCCAGCCAATCGGCCGCGGCGATGAATGGGTCGCCAAGCAGGTCGCCGCCTGCAAGGCGCGCCGCATCTGCGTGCTCTCCAAGACCGACATCGCGACACCCGAGCAAATCGCTGCCCAACGCGAGGCAGCAGAAGCCCTTATGACCTGGGACGCCATGGTGGCGCTCTCTGCGCGCAGCGGCGCGAACGTCGACGCATTCGTCGAGGAGGCCGTCTTCTTCCTGCCCGAAGGACCCGCATGGTTCCCGCCCGACATGCAGACCGACCAGCCGATGGAAGTCGTGATCGCCGAGTTTATCCGCGAGAAGATCCTGCGCTCGTTCCACGATGAGGTGCCGCACTCGATCGGCGTCGCCGTCGATAACATGCAGTACGAAAAGAAGAAGGACCTTCAGCGCATCTTCGCCACTATCTACGTCGAGCGCGACAGCCAAAAAGGCATGATTATCGGGAAAAAGGGCGCTGCGATCAAGCGCATCGGCAGCGAGGCACGAGCCGATCTCGAGCAGCTGCTCGGCTGCCGCGTGTTCCTCGATTTGAACGTAAAGGTGAAGAAGAACTGGCGTCGTGACGCCACGCAGATTCGCCGATTCGGCTACGGCGAGGGCGCTTAATTCTCGCCGCCTTCGCTTTGTGCAGGTATTGTCGCGTATCGGACGGAGTGCGCAGCGACGCCGATATACCGACGTCCGTTCAGCTACAATAACGCAGATGAGACGTTTGAACGGGAGAATGCGCGCATGATGATCTGCCCTCATTGCCAAAGCGAAAATCGCGAAGGAGCTAAATTCTGCAATGAATGTGGGAGCCCTCTGCTCTCGTGTGCCGACAAAACACAGGTCATCGACGCGGTGGCCCTCGGCGATGCGCAGGAGCTCGATGGGCGCAAAGAGGCGGATGATGCTGACAAGACGCAGGTCATCGACGCCGCTACGCCCCTGAATGCTAAGGACCCGAAGGCGTCTGGTGTCGATGAGACTAACTCCTTCAAACTCGTCGACGAAGACGACTCCGATTCCATCGACGATGCTGCAGAATTGCAAGATATCGAGGAAGCAGAAGACGAGGAGCTCGGGAAAACCCCCGACGAGCAGGCGGCCTCGCATGACGCAATCGACGATGCCGAACGCGAGGCACTCGATGAGGCCCTGCCGCGCATCGACATTGCTCAATCCGGCGGAAGCGATTCGCTCGCCAGCGAGCAGACGCGCAAGATCGACCTGAACGCGGCGAATACCGTCGACCTTTCGGGCTTCGAGCGGCTTGTCGACTCGAGTTATGTTCCGCCTGCGCGCTCGTGGCGCTCCGGCGACACGATGGAGCTTCCCAAAATCGAGGGAGAGCCCGCGCCTGCCCAGAAGAAATACGAGTCGCCCGACGCCGAGAAGGAAGCGAAGGAACGCAAGGCTGCCCGCAGAACCCGCGCGATCGTTGCGGTCGTCGTTGTGGCCATCCTCGCCGCCGCGGCAATCGGCGTCACTTATTCGCTGGAACTTTGGGGAGGAAAGACCGTGCCCGATGTGACGGGGGAGGCCCAGGCTGACGCGATCTGGCTCCTCGAGAGCAAGGGATTCGCCGTCGACACGTCGCAGGTAAAATCGGACGAAGTCGAGGGCATCGTTCTCATCACCGACCCCGCTGCAGGTTCGCGCGTTCCCAGCGGCACCACGGTGAACGTCTCCATTGCGACCCCGCGTGCCGTCCCCGACATCGTGGGGAGCACTCAAGATGAGGCGAAGGCCGCCTTTGAGAAAGAGGGCCTTGGCAACGTCACGTTCAAGACAGTGAAATCCGACGAGGCCGAGGGCACCGTGCTCGAAGTCGAGCCCCAAGCAGGAACGAAGGTGAAGTCGGCGACGGCCGTGACCGTCACGGTTGCCGAGTCCTACGTTGTGCCTGACGTCACAGGCAAATCGCAGGACGACGCCACCGCCGCGCTCAAGGAAGCGGGCTTTGCCGTCGAGGTCGCAACCAAGTATTCCGAAGACAGCTCCGAGGGCACGGTGCTTTCCACCGATCCCGCCGCGGAGACCAAGCTGAAATCGGGCTCCACCGTGACGATTACCGTGTCGAAATCACGCGAGAAGGAGCTCGTGTCCGAAACCTACGCCTTATTCGGTAAGGGCGCAACCGTTGTCATGGACGGCATTAACTACGAGGTGGTCTCCTGCGACAGCGTGAACTACGAGGGCGATGGGGTCGTGAGCTACACAATCACCGCCAAGAAGTTCGAGAACACGCTGCTTTTCGGCACGATTTACGGCTCGGCGGAGCAGAAGTCGGGCACCATCAAGTGGAACTCGGACAACAGCATCGCCTCCAGCAAACCATCGCTTAAGAAGTAGCGCTCGTGGCACGCCCCACCTACACCGCGCGCGTCATCGTCGTGCGCAAGACGAAGCTGGGGGAGAGCGACCTTATCCTCACCCTTCTTGCCGAGGACGGTTCGCAGCTTCGTGTGGTCGCCAAGGGGGCGCGCAAGCCGAAAAGCAGCTTCGCTTCGCGGCTCGAACTCTTCTCGGTGGCAGACGTCCTCTGCGCGAAGGGCCGCTCGCTCGATGTAGTGTCCGAGGCGCGACTCGTCGAAGGAAATGCCGCCCTGCGCGGCGACATCGAGCGCACCTCCGCCGCCGCCCCTATAGCCGAGCTCGTCGAGCGCACCACGCAAGCAGGCCTCGAATGCCCGAACCTCTTCGCGATGACGCAGACCGCGCTTCGGGCGATGTGCAACACCGACGCCGCAGGCGCGCCTTCAATCGCTGCCGGCCATCTTCTGAAGGCGTTCGCCATGACCGGTGTGCGACCCGTACTCTCCGAGTGCGCCGCTTGCGGAAATCCCGTGACGCCCCTGCCAGACGGCTCGCTCGCCTTCTCCCCGCGCGAAGGCGGTGTGATATGCTCGCACTGTCGAGCGCATACTGAAGCCGGCTACATCGACGCCCAAGCCGCCGAATGGTCGAACTTCCTTCTGCGCTCGACGTTTTCCGACATCGCAGGCGCGCGCATGGGGGTACGCGAGGCGTTCTCGGTGCTCGATCTATGTCAGAGATGGTGCGTCGAGCATGTCGGCTGCAGGCTTCGCTCGCTCTCGTTTATGTTCACGAGCGGGCTTTACGAATCGAAATGACGGAAAAGAGGAAGAAATGTACACCTACCGAACCAAAGGGGTTTGCTCGCGCGCCATCAACGTCGAGGTCGAGGGCGACACGATCAAGCACGTCGACTTCATCGGCGGATGCAACGGCAACCTGAAGGCAATCTCCAAACTCGTCGAGGGCAAAGGCATCGCCGATGTCTGCTCGATCCTCGACGGAAACACCTGCGGCAACCGCTCTACGTCGTGCGCAGACCAGCTCTGCCACGCCCTTCGCGAGGCGAAAGCGGCCGAATAACGGCAAGATTGTGCAGAACAGGTGGGAATGCCCCTTATCTCGCTTGCCGCACCGAAGACGTCCCATTACAATAAGCAGGCTGTCATAACGGCAGCTGGTTCGCCCCTAGTTCGCATGCGCCACCCGCTTGCCTACCCGGGACGATCGAGAGCTTAGATACTTGAAAGGTGGAAAACAATGGCAACGAAGCTCAGCATCTCCAAGGAGAAGACCGCCGAACTCATCAAGGAATTCGGCAAGTCCGACAACGACTCCGGCTCCGCCGAGGTCCAGGTCGCAATCCTCTCCGAGCGCATTCGCAATCTTACCGAGCATCTGAAGTCCCACAAGAAGGACAATCACACCCGTCGTGGCCTGATGAAGCTCATCGGTAAGCGTCGCGGCCTCCTGAAGCATATCAAGGAGCGCGACATCGAAGAGTACCGCGCACTCATCAAGAAGCTCGGTATTCGCGACAACATCTAAGCTTGGAACGTGGGCCCGCAAGTTGCGGGTCCCGTGCTATATGCAAGGCGGTCGCGCATCGCATCCGGCGGGCGCGCTCGTGGAGGCGGGGGAATGTGAGTACCCCGCAGCCGAAGAAGCTCAGGCGCAATAGGGCGCATGAGGCTAAGAGAAAGAAAGAATACATGGAAAAGATCGTCGAATCCTTCGAGCTGTACGGCAAACAGTACCGCTTCGAGACTGGCGAGCTGGCCAAGCAGGCAACCGGTGCCGTGCTAGTCACCCAAGGCGACACCACGATCCTCGTGACCGCCGTCGTCTCCAAGCAGGAGAAAGACTACGACTTCTTCCCCCTCACGGTCGACTACATCGAGAAGATGTACTCCGTCGGCCGCATCCCCGGCGGCTACCTCAAGCGCGAGGCGCGTCCTTCCGAGAAGGGCACCCTGAACGCCCGCATGATTGACCGTCCGATCCGCCCCGGTTTCCCCGACGGCTACAAAAACGAGGTCCACATCGTCGCAACGACGCTCGTGTGCGACGGCGAGAATCAGCCTGACGTCATCTGCGTCGGCGGCGCGTCGGCGGCACTGCTTGTCGGCGGTGCCCCCTTCGACGGCCCTGCCGCCTGCGTCAAGATCGGCCGCAACGCCGAAACGGGCGAGTTCATCGTCAACCCCACCTACGAGGAGGACGCCAACTCCGACCTCGACCTCACCATCGCCGGCACCAAGGACTACATCTCCATGGTCGAAGCGGGCGCTAAGGAAATCTCGGAAGAGGACATGCTCGCTGCCATGACCTTCGGCCAGGAAGCGATCGCCGCGTTCTGCGACAAGCAGGCCGAGTTCATCGCTAAGGTCAATCCCACCCCGATGGAGTACAAGCTCCATACCCCCGCTCCTGAAATCGCTGAGCGCGTCGAGCCGTACTTCGATCGCATGTCTGCAGCACTCAAAGATGCCGACAAGCTCTCGCGCATGGACAAGGTCGAGGATCTGAAGGCCGAGATCACCACCAACGAGTTCACCGACGAAGAGCGCGCAAGCTGGGGCTCCGACATCGCTGCCGCGCTTAAGAAGCTCGAGAAGAAGGCCATGCGCAAGATGGTCATCGAGACCGGCGAGCGCGCCGACGGCCGCCGTCCGGACGAGATCCGCCCGCTGCACATCGTGCCCGGCTACCTGCCCCGCGTTCACGGCTCCGGCCTCTTCCAGCGCGGCCAGACCCAAGCGCTCTCCATCTGCACGCTCGGCATGCTCAACGAGTGGCAGCGCCTCGACACCATCGAGCCGGTCGAGGGCAAGCGCTACATGCACCAGTACAACTTCCCGCCCTACTGCACCGGCGAAGTCGGCCGCATGGGCTCGCCGAAGCGCCGCGAGATCGGCCATGGCGCCCTCGCCGAGCGCGCGCTTCTGCCCGTGATCCC
This sequence comes from uncultured Ellagibacter sp., assembly GCF_934636505.1. GTDB lineage: Bacteria > Actinomycetota > Coriobacteriia > Coriobacteriales > Eggerthellaceae > Ellagibacter. The sequence continues at coordinate 24,553 of NZ_CAKUAL010000007.1, read as the reverse complement.
CTCCGAGGACGAGTTCCCCTACGCAATCCGCGTGGTCTCCGAGATCATGGAATCCAACGGCTCTTCCTCGATGGCTTCCACCTGCGGCTCCACTCTCGCGCTCATGGATGCGGGTGTGCCCATCAAAGCCCCCGTCTCCGGCATCGCCATGGGCCTTATCAAGGAAGGCGACGACGTCGTCATCCTTTCCGATATCCAGGGCCTCGAGGACTTCCTCGGTGACATGGACTTTAAGGTCTGCGGCACGTCGAAGGGCATCACCGCACTTCAGATGGACAACAAGGCTAAGGGCCTGTCCGTCGACATCCTCGCCCGCGCGCTCAAGCAGGCACACGAAGGCCGCGCATTCATCCTGAGCGCCATGCTCGAGAAGCTGCCCGAGCCCCGCGCCGAGCTTCGCGACACCGCGCCGCGCATCGAGACCATCCACATTCCCGTCGACAAAATCCGCGACGTCATCGGTTCCGGCGGCAAGGTCGTCCGCGGCATCCAGGAGGAAACGGGCGCCAACATCGACATCCAGGAAGACGGCACCATCCACATCGCCGCAGTTGAGGGCAAGGCCGGCGAGGCTGCCAAGGCCATGATCTTGGGCATCGTGAAGGAGCCCGAGGTCGGCGAGATCTACGAGGGCGAAGTCGTCGGCATCAAGGACTTCGGCGCCTTCGTGAAGCTCACGCCGGGCAAGGACGGCCTGCTCCACATCTCCCGCGTCGCCAACGGCCGTGTGGGCAAGGTCGAAGACGTCCTCTCCCTGGGCGACATTGTGAAGGTGCAGGTTCTCGAGGTTGACCCGAAGACGGGCAAGATCTCGCTCGATCGCCTCGACAAGCCCGATGCTCCGGAAGGCTCCGCCGACAACGGCCGCGAGCATTCTCACCGCAACAACGACCGTGGTGAGCGCGACATGCGCCCCGGGCGCAGCCAGCGTTCGAGCAACGGCCGCACGCCGCGCCGTCGCCACGAGGCTTAAAAACTAGCACTATCCGATTGCGAAAGAAACGGGGACACCATGATTAAAGTAGCTGTTTCTGGATGCTTCGGCCGCATGGGTTCGGCGGTCATCGACGCCGTGAACGCCGCAGACGACATGGAAGTCGCCTGCGGCATCGACCCCTTCCCCAAAGAGGGGGCGACGTTCACGGTCTACTCCTCGATGGAGGAGGCTGTGGCTGCCGGCGGGTTCGACGTCGTCGTCGACTTCACGCAGCCGAGCGTCATCGAGGGAAACCTTCGCTGTGCGCTGCCTGCGGGCATCGATTGCGTCGTCGGCACGACGGGACTCTCCGATGAGAAGCTCAACGAACTCGCCGCGCTCGCTCCTTCCGGGACCTGCTTGTTCTACGCCCCGAACTTCACGACGGGCGCGGTGCTCATGATGGAGTTCGCCAAGGCGGCAGCCCCTTACTTCCCCGAGGCGGAAGTCATCGAGATGCACCACTGCAACAAAAAGGATGCGCCTTCGGGAACGGCCATGCGCACGGCGCAAATCATCTCAGATGCCCGCGGCGGCCGCGCAAGCGAGGCGCCTGGGGCCGAGACGGAACTTCCAGGTGCTGAAGGTGCGCGCGGCGCACTCGTCTCGGGCGTTCCGGTGCACTCCGTGCGCTCGATGGGTTACGTCGCAAGCCAGGAGGTTATCTTCGGATCGATGGGGCAGACGCTCACCATCCGTCACGACTCCTGGGACCGAGCGTCCTATATGCCCGGCGTTTTGCTGGGTATCAGGAGCGTCGGTGCTCGTGAGGGCCTGATTGTAGGTTTGGAGAACTTCATGCATGAGGCGTAATCCGCCCTGCGCACTTTGGCATAATAGATAAATCGAGCATATGTTCGCCTCCTTGCCTTTATGGCGGGGAGGCGCACGCATGAATTAAGGAGACGCCCATGTCGAACGTTGAACCCCGCTTCGGTCGCCTGATTACCGCTATGGTCACGCCCTTCAACGATGAGCGCGAACTCGACCTCGACCGCGCGCAGGCACTTGCCACGCGCCTTATCGAAGGCGGTAACGACTCGCTTATCATCAATGGAACCACCGGCGAGAGCCCCACGGTCTTCTACCCTCAGAAGATCGAGCTTTTCCACGCCGTCGTCGAGGCGATCGGCGGCAAGGCCCCCGTCATCGCCAACGTGGGGGACAACTGCACGGCCGACACCGTCGATTTCGCCAAGGACGTGGCGAAACTTGGAGTCGACGGCTTCATGTGCGTCGTCCCGTACTACAACAAGCCCCCGCAAGAGGGAATGTACCAGCACTTCAAGACCATTGCGGATGCGGTGGAGCTCCCCATTATCCTCTACAACATCCCGGGCCGCTGCGTTGTCAACATGGAAGCTGAGACCACGCTGCGCCTCGCCAACGATTGCGAGAACGTCATCGCCGTGAAGGAAGCGTCCGGCAAGATGGACCAGATCGCAACCATCGCCGCTGCTGCCCCCGAGGGCTTCAGCGTGTATTCCGGTGACGACTCCGCAACCTATGACGTCATGCGCCTCGGCGGTGCGGGTGTCATCTCGACCACCGGCAACGTCGCGCCGGAGCGCATGAAGGAGCTCGTCACGAAGTGCGCCGAAGGCAAGTGGGACGAGGCATGGGCTGCCCACGAAGCGCTTCTGCCGCTTATGAACGGCCTGTTCGAGACCTCGAACCCCATTCTTGTGAAGGAAGCCCTCAAGCTTGTCGGCTTCCCCGTCGGCGGCGTGCGCCTGCCGCTTATCGACGCCACCGCCGAGCAATCGGCACGCCTCGCATCGATCATGCGCGAGGTCGGCGTCCTTTAATCGATCAGCGCGAACGCCCGCAGGTGAATTGCGCCTGCGGGCGTTCGCGTACCGTGATAAAGGAAATATATGGAAAAGGAAAAACATACCGAATCAGCTTCTCGGCAGCCCGACAACGGTGCCGCGGAGAAGGGAAAGAAAACCAAAACATACAAGCACGTGAAGCTCGAGCATAAACGCCCCCAGCTCACCAAGGGTGGGGAAGCGGGCGACGGCGCTCAGAAGAAGCGCAAGCCCACCCAAAAGAAGCGTTCATCGAGCGCGGGCAAGGACCCCAAGGCCAAACTGAAGATCATCCCTCTTGGCGGTCTTGACGCCATCGGCAAGAACATGACCGTGTTCGAATGCGGAAACGACATGATCGTCGATGACGCGGGCCTTATGTTCCCCGACGACAATCATCCCGGCGTCGACCTTATCCTGCCGGACTACACCTATGTGCTCGAGCACGCCGACAAGCTGCGCGGCATCGTCATCACGCACGGCCACGAGGACCACACGGGCACGATCCCGTACCTTCTGAAGGATCTCGATCGCCCGGTTCCCATCTATGCGACCAAGCTCACACTCGGCCTCATCGAGGGAAAGCTCGCCGAGCACCGTATCAAGAACGCTAAGCTCGTTGAAATCAAGCCCGGCCAGCAGGTGAAGATGGGCTGCTTCACGACGGAGTTTTTCGCTGTGAACCACTCGATTCCCGGCGCCGTGGGCGTGTTTCTACAGAGCCCGGCTGGCAACGTGCTGCACACCGGCGACTTCAAGCTCGACCAGACCCCGATCGACGGCGTCCACTTCGACTTCGGTGCGCTTGCGCGCTACCACGAAATCGGAGTCGACCTCATGATGAGCGACTCCACAAACGCGACGAAGTCCACGTTCACGCCGAGCGAGGCCGAAGTAGGTAAGACCCTGAACCGCATCATCAGCCAGGCGAAGCAGCGTGTCATCATCGCATCGTTTGCGAGCCATATCCACCGCATGCAGCAGATTTGCGACGCCGCGCGCGCGAACGGCCGCAAGGTTGTCGTCACAGGCCGCTCGATGGTGCAGAACACCGATATCGCTCGCAAGCTGGGATATCTCAACATTCCCGACGAGGACCTCATCGATGCTTACGAGCTGAAGGGCATCCCGCCCGAGAAGGTCGTCATCATGTGCACGGGCAGCCAGGGCGAGCCGCTCTCGGCCCTCGCGCGCATCGCGAACGGCGAGCACAAGACGATCGATATCGAGGAAGGCGACACCGTCATCATCTCGGCGACGCCTGTCCCTGGCAACGAGAAGGCTGTCACGCGCGTCATCAACTCGCTCGCGAAGATCGGCGCGGACGTGTACGACAAGAGTCGTGCGCGCGTCCATGTTTCGGGACACGCGGGTGCTGAGGAGCTCAAAATCGTCCTCTCGATCGTGCAGCCGAAATCCTTTATGCCCGTCCACGGAGAGTCGACGCACCTACGCGCCCACGCTCGCCTTGCGGAAGCAACCGGCGTACCTAAGGACAACATCTTTTTGTGCGAGAACGGCGAATCGCTCGAGCTCACTCCCCGCGGCGTCCATCGTGGCGAGGTTGTTCAGAGCGGCATCGTCTACGTCGACGGGCTTTCGGTCGGCGACACCTCGCAAGACGTCCTCGACGAGCGCTGCGCACTCGGCGAGCAGGGCTTTGCTTGCATTGCGGCTGCCGTCTCGCTTTCGCGCCACGAGGTACAAGGCGAGGTCCAGGTGGAGATGCGCGGCATCACCGGCGGAGACGACGCCTACCTCGCGCGCGACGCAGAAGCTGCCGTGAAGAGCGCGCTTCGCAAGGCGCTTGGCAAGAACGCCACGCTCAAGGAGGCCAAGAAGGCCGCACGCGACGCGCTTTTGTCCCTGCTGTGGGAGCGCACCAAGCAGCGCCCCATGGTTATCGCCAACCTGCTTGAGATTTAAACGACCCAACATGCCCCTGCGCCCCAGCGACGCGGGGGCCTGCTTCGCAAACACGCAGCACCAACGAACCAGTTAGGAGCAATAGTGGCTCGGAAGCCATCTTCGTCGTCGAGGAACACCGCCGCGAACCGTCGCTCGCAAGGTGCGGGGTCCGGGAAGCCGGGCACGCGCAAGGGGCGCAACCCCCGCGCCCAGAAGGCGGCTGACGCCGAGCGCGATTCCCGCAAGCTCATCGACGAGTACGCGAAACGCGATATCGTGGGCATCGCCTTCACGGTCGCGGCGGTCGTGCTCTTCATCGCGGCTGTCATGCGCTCCGACGCTATCGTGACTTCCTTCATCTCGAGCGCGCTTCATCTCACGCTCGGTATCGGGGCCTATATCCTGCCGTTATTTTTGCTCGCAATCGGAATCACCTTCCTCATCCGCTTCGAAGCCGAACGCGTGCCGACCCGCGTGGCGGTAGGCCTTGCGCTCGTCTTCGTCGCACTTCTCGCGGTGTTCGCGCTCGCAACGCCTTTGCCTGAAGGGGCCGACCTCGCAAGCATACTTTTCAGCGAGCACGAGCTGACCGTTCGGGGCGGCTATATCGGAGCAGGCATCGCCTGGCTCGGAATCACCCTGTTCGGGCAGGTCATCTCGATGGTCATCGTCATCGGCGTCGCTGTTGCCGGCGTGTGCATCATCGGTTTCTCCATCTCCAAGCTCATTGAGAAAATCAGGGAAAGCCGCGCCGAGCGCCGAACAGAGGAAGGTGCGGGGTCTTCTATGCCCTTCGCAAGAATTCGCCGCAACTCAAAGGGAATCGATACGGCAGATGAGGAAGCTCCCGAGGTCGACGGCAGTGCCGAGACGCGGGTCATCGCCGCGCATCCCCTGGCAACCCCCGAATCAATCGCACAGGGAACGTCTTCCTCCGCGAAAACCCGAACCCTCGGCCGCGCAGAGCGCAAGGCGGCTCGCCTCGCCGAGCTCGAGGAGCAACAGGCGAGCACTTCCGATGGGGGAGAGGCTCAACCTGCCTCGATGCCGACCCGCAGGATCGAGCCCATCGAGGGCACGTCATCATCGCTCACGCGAAAGCTCGGCAAAAAGGCTGACTCCGACGCAGCGGCACCGCAAGAAGAAGCGCCCAAGCCCAAGAGGGCGGCGCGCGCGAAACTGCCCGCAAGTGCCCCGACGCCGCTCGAAGGGTTCACGCTGCCCTCGATGGACCTGCTTTCCTATTCCAACGACCCCGAGAAGGACCGTGCGTCCGAGATCGAGCTCCAAGATACGGCTGCCCACCTGCAGGAAACGCTCGCCGACTTCCATATCATGGCCGACGTCGTCGGGTGGGTCGCAGGCCCCACGGTCACGCTCTTCAAAGTAGACCTTCCTGCAGGCGTGCGCGTGAGCCGCGTCACGGCGCTCTCCGACGACATCGCGCTCGCGCTCGCCGCCCCGGGTGTTCGCATATTTGCGCCTATTCCCGGAACGAACTACGTCGGTATCGAGGTACCTAACCGTACTCGACAGACCGTCTTTCTAGGCGATGTTCTCAAGGACGCCGAAGGCGGCCCGCTGCTCATGGCCATCGGCAAAGATGTCGAGGGCACGTCGATCATCACCGACCTCGCGAAGATGCCCCACCTGCTCATCGGCGGCACAACCGGCTCCGGCAAATCGGTGTCCATCAACGCGATGATCATGTCGATTCTCATGCGCGCGACGCCCGCGGAGGTCCGCTTCATCATGATCGACCCGAAGCGCGTTGAATTCACACCCTACAACGGCATTCCCCATCTCTACGTTCCGGTCGTGACCGAGGCGAAGGAGGCAGCGAGCGCGCTCGCCTGGGGCGTTGCCGAGATGGAGCGCCGTCTGAAGGTCTTCTCGAAGGTCGGCGCCAGAAACATCGGCCAATACAACGCGAAGGTTCACGCAGCGATAGAGAACGCGGAGGCAACCGAAGAGCCCGTTCCCGAGGAGCTCGCCACACAGCTTCCCTATATCGTGATCATCATCGACGAGCTTGCCGACCTTATGATGAACGTCGGCAAGGAAGTCGAGTTCTCCATCAGCCGCATCGCGCAGCTTGCCCGTGCCGCGGGCATCCACCTCATCGTGGCGACTCAGCGCCCCTCAACCAACGTGGTGACGGGCCTCATCAAGGCGAACATCACGAACCGCATCGCGTTCAACGTGGCCTCCGGCATCGACTCGCGCGTCGTTTTGGACACCCCTGGCGCCGAGAACCTCATCGGCCTTGGCGACATGCTCTTCAGTAAGCCGGAGTACGCGAAACCGCAGCGTATCCAGGGGTGCTATGTCTCCGAGGACGAGATCAATGCCGTCGTCGACGCGCTGAAGGAACAGGGACAGCCCGAGTACCACTCCGAGATTTTGAAGACCAACATCGTGACGAACCTCTCGCAGTCGCCCGACGGTTCAGGCGGCACGGTGGAGGAGGACGACCCGCTTATCTGGGAAGCGGCCGACATCGTCGTGTCATCGGGTCTCGGATCGACCTCGAACATTCAAAGGCGCTTGAAGGTGGGGTATTCGCGAGCAGGTCGTATAATGGACATGCTTGAGGAACATGGAGTTGTCGGTCCGCCCAACGGCAGCAAGCCGCGCGAGGTTCTCGTCGACGCCATGGAGCTCGAGACACTGAAAGCATTCGAAGCGAACGACGCCGCAAAGGAGTAGAAGGTGGCTAGCAATACGACATTCGGCGCTGTGCTCAGGGAAGCGCGCGAACGCCGGGGGATGGACGTTCAATCCGTCGCGCGGCAGATGCGCGTTCGCGCCGACATCATTCGCGCAATCGAAAACAACGACTTCACGCGCATGCCGCCTCGCGGGTACGCCAAGAACATGGTCGCCACCTACGCGCGCATCGTCGGCGTCAACCAGACGACCATCACGCGGATGTACCTCGAGGCCGCAAACGCCTACGAGACGGGGAAGATGAAAAACGACTCGTCGCGCGTGCCGAACATGAGGTCGCAGCGCTCGTCGCGCGGTTCGAACTCACGTCAGGCCGACGATTCATCGCGAAGGTCATCGGGACGCCTCATGTTCGACGATAGACATGACGCGCGTGGAACTGCTCGCGGAAACGACCATGTGCACACCTCGCGCAGGCCGCTCTCGCCGGGAAGCCCTCAGTACACCAACCTCTACGCGGCACCGCAGAACGTGACGCAACAGCGCCCGAAACTTCTATTGCTCATCGGCATCGGCATCATCGCCGTGATCGTCATCATCATCTGCGTGTTCGTGTTCGGCGGCAAGGAATCCCAACCCGCTCAGGAAACGCCGACCGTGCCCATCACGGGCTTGTCGGATACTTCGAACAAACAGGCGCAAGGCGACACCGACAGTTCATCGGACGCAGACTCCCAAACCCAGCAGTCTTCCGTCGCGCCGACAAAGGCCACCTTCACCTACAAGGTCGCGTCGGGTTCGAGCGTCTACATCGAGATCTACGAAAACGGATCAAGCTCCGCATCCGTTGCTGAGACGGTTACAGGCCCGGCCGAGAAGTCCTTCGACGTCACGACCAAGCTGCGCTTCATCTCCGACGCTTCGAGCGCCGTTGAGGTCACCGTCGACGGGGAGAAAGTCGACTTGACCGAGAACAGCAACGGCATGTACGACTACACCGTCGACTTCTCGCAGATCCTCGCAAAATGGCAGCAAGACCACGGCCAGTCGTCCTCGTCGTCGAGCGCATCCTCAAGCGATTCCTCGAAATCGACTTCGACGTCGTCGTCCAGCAGTACGAAAGGCACCACCTCTTCTTCGTCGAGCAATGCAACCTCAACGAAGAGCACGACCCGTACATCCGAATAACCAAGGAGGCCCACATGGCAAAGGAATCGAGCTTCGATATCGTTTCGACCGTTGACATCCAGGAAGTCGACAATGCTTTTCAGCAGGCTAAACGCGATATTTCGCAGCGCTACGATCTGAAGGACTCGGGCGCTGAGATCACGCTCGACAAGCAGAACAAGACCCTTGGGATCCACGCACCGGCTGACTTCGTCGCCCGCCAGGTGAAAGACGTGATCGGCAGCAAGCTCGTGAAGCGCGGTATCGAGCTTACCGCTGTGAAGTGGGGAGAGCCGCAAGCCGCAACCGGGCAGAGCGTGCGTCTTTCCGCCACGATCGTCGACGGCATTGACAAGGAGACGGCAAGCAAGATCAGCAAGGACATCCGCAACCTCAAGCTGAAGTGCAAGGCGACCATCGAAGGCGACAAGCTCCGCGTCTCCTCGGCTTCCCGTGACACGCTTCAGGAGGTTATCGCCTTCCTGAAAGGCCAGGACTACGGCCAACCGCTTCAGTACACGAACTATCGCTAGGAATCCTTGTTCATGACAGTGGAAGTTACCCAAGGCGGCGGGCGCTCCGTCGCCTTCATCACGCTCGGCTGTGCCAAAAACGAAGTCGACTCCGAGAAGATGCGCGCAAAGGCGAAAGCCGCGGGCTACCGAATCGAGCAAGACCCCGAGAAGGCAGATGCGATCGTCATCAACACCTGCTCGTTCATTCAGAGTGCTACAGAGGAAAGCCTCGAGGCAATCTTTGAGGCAGCGGGTATGGAAAACGTCGCCTCGGGAGACGCCAAGCTCATTGTCGCAGGTTGCATGCCGGCACGCTACGGCGACGAGCTTGCGGCGGAGCTGACCGAGGCCTGCGCTTTTGTCCCCTGCAGCAAGGAGGACGATCTCGGAGAAATCCTTAATGCCCTGTTCGGAGGCTCGCCCGAGCGCACCGCGTCTGACGATGACTACAATGACGAGCCCTCAAGCGTCTCGGCGTACGTGAAGATTTCCGACGGCTGCGACCGCTTCTGCTCATATTGCGCGATTCCCTATATTCGCGGGCGTTACCACTCTTTCGCACTCGAAGACATCGACCGTGAAGTGGCTGCTCATGTCGCGAAGGGTGCACGGGAAATCGTGCTCATCGCGCAGGACACCGGCCGCTGGGGACAGGACTTCGAGGAACCGTCATCGCTTGCAGCGCTCATGGGCGAGCTTGCGCAGCACTACCCATCGACGTGGTTTCGCGTCATGTACGTCCAACCCGAGGGAATCACCGACGAGTTGCTCAAGACCATAGCGGATCGCGACAACATCTGTTCCTACCTCGATATTCCGCTCCAGCATGTCGACAAAACGCTTCTACACGCCATGAACCGCGCAGGCTCACACGAGAAGTATCTGGCACTCGCCGAGCGCATTCGCGCAGCAATTCCTGACGTCACCTTGCGCACGACGCTGATCGCTGGCTTCCCCGGAGAAACGGAAGACCAGTTCGAAGAGTTATGCGATTTCGTCTCCGAAGGGCTTTTCGACTACATAGGCGTCTTCGCGTACTCCCGCGAGGAGGGCACGGCCGCATACGAGCTGCCTGGGCAGATCGACGAAGACATCAAAGCCGAGCGCGCGCAGACCTTGCGAGACCTCGCAGACGCATCGTGCACACCGCGCATCGCGCAACGCGTCGGGCGGGAAATGGACGTGCTCGTAGAGGGCATCGAAGAAGACGGTCAGCTGTTCGGCCGTGCGATGTGCCAGGCACCTGACGTTGACGGCGAGACCTACCTCACCGAGGGGAACGTGGGCGACATCGTTCGTGTCCGAATTGCCGACACGCTGCTCTACGAAATGGAGGCCGAGTAATGTCGACCGAGTTGAAACCGGGGGAGACCGACAAGCTTTGGACGATTTCCAACATCATCACGCTCGTGCGCATCTGCCTCGTCCCGGTGTTCGTCGTCGCGCTTATCACCCCCTGGCCGACCTGGTTCAGTATTGCAGGCGTTTCATCGACCACGAAAAGCCTTATCGCGGCCCTTATCTTCATTCTGATATCATGTACGGATTGGCTTGATGGCTACCTCGCGCGCAGCCGTGGCGAGGTGACGAACTTCGGCAAGTTCATGGACCCGCTTGCGGACAAGATTCTTGTCTGCGCAGCGCTACTCGCGCTGGTTGAGCTCCGGGTCCTGCCTTCTTGGCCGGTGCTCATCATCTTGGCACGCGAGTTCATCGTGTCAGGCATTCGCATGGTCGCCGCAGACAAGGGCGTTGTCATCGCGGCAAGCTGGTATGGCAAGGCGAAGACCGTCACACAGATCATCGCGATCGTGCTGTTCATCGTGAAGGACTCCATCCTCCCCGTGACCAGCCCGAATCCCTTCGATAACCCGCTCTACGTGCTCTCGTGGCTCGCCATGATTGTAGCGCTCGCACTCACCATCATCTCGATGATGGATTACTTCGCAAAGGCGCGCCACCTTCTCGGACTCACCACGAGCAAGGAACGAGCTCTCCTGCGAGAGGAGAACGCGAAGAACGAAACGAACGAGGACATCGCACGTCGCGTCATCGAAAGCGCGAGCGAGAAGGGTGCGACCATCGGGTGCGCCGAGAGTCTGACAGGAGGCCTCATCGCGGGCACTCTCACAGCGATTCCCGGTAGCTCGCAGGTCGTGCACGGCGCGATTGTGAGCTATGTGAACGACATCAAGCATCGCGAGCTCGGCGTTGACGCGGAGGTTCTCATGACCGAAGGGGCCGTCTGCGAAACGGTCGCCCGGCAGATGGCAGAGGGCGCACGCAAGAACCTCGATGTCGACATAGCCGTCGCTGCGACGGGGATCGCAGGTCCCGGCGGGGAGGAGCCGGGCAAACCGGTCGGCACCGTATGGGCCGCGGTTTCCACGCAAAACGCCTGCGAAGCGACGTGCTTCCATTTCGAAGGGAATCGCGAAGAGGTTCGCAATGCGACAGTTCGGGAAGCTTTGCGCATGATCGAGGGCGCGCTTTCGACGAGTTTCGCTTAATTTCCTGCAGATAAGCTGCCAGAAATCGGGAAGGTTTTCGTAAAAGCTCTGCCAGAATGCGACGTTACGATTCTGCTGAGGCAAGTTCCACTGCGAGTCTTGACTCACAAACGTTTGTTCGTATAATGAGGAGCTATGACATGGACGAAATCGCCGTAATCGGAGGAGAAGGAATGAACGACGAAAAAGCCAAGATGCTCAAGATCACAACCGATCAGATCGAGCAGAAATTCGGTCGGGGATCGATCATGAAGCTTGGCGAAGGAGGCGAGCGCCTCAACATCGGCGTCATTCCAACTGGGGCCTTGCCGCTCGACGCAGCCCTCGGAATCGGAGGCGTGCCTCGTGGCCGCATCATCGAGATCTACGGCCCTGAATCATCGGGCAAGACAACCCTTGCCCTCCAGATTCTCGCCGAAGCCCAAGCGATGGGCGGTGTGGTCGCCTTCATCGATGCCGAGCATGCGCTCGACCCTGTGTATGCCGCACGCCTCGGTGTCGACATCGACGAGGTGCTCATTTCCCAGCCCGACACGGGCGAGCAAGCGCTCGAAATCTGCGATATGCTCGTGCGCTCCGGTGCGATCGACGCCGTCGTAGTTGACTCGGTCGCGGCGCTGGTCCCCCGAGCTGAAATCGAAGGCGAGATGGGTGACACCACTGTCGGACTTCAGGCGCGACTCATGTCCCAGGCGCTGCGCAAACTCGCAGGCTCCCTTTCAAAATCGAACACAACCTGCATCTTCATCAACCAGCTCCGCGAGAAGATCGGCGTGATGTTTGGCAACCCCGAAACTACCACAGGCGGCCGCGCCCTGAAGTTCTTCTCCAGCGTGCGTATCGATATTCGCCGCATCGACAGCATTAAGAAGGACGGCGAAGTCGTGGGCAACCGCGTTCGCGCAAAAGTCGTCAAAAACAAGGTCGCGCCTCCGTTTCGCCAGGCCGAGTTCGACCTCATGTACGGCGAGGGAATCTCCCGTGAGGGCTGCATCGTCGATATGGCCGTCGAATGCGGCGTCGCAAAGAAGAGCGGCGCGTGGTATACCTACGGCGAAGAGCGCTTGGGACAGGGCCGCGAGGCTGCGAAGGCTACGTTGCGTCAAAACCCCGAGATGAGGGAAGAGCTCGAAAACAAAGTTCGTGAAGCATTTGAAATCCCCATCCCGACGCGCACCGCAGAAGAAGCCGATGCAGTCACCCCCGTCGCCAAACCGAAGAAGAAATAGCTGTTCATGGCAACGCTCGTCGACATAGAGCAGCTCAAGCGCAATATCAGGGAAATCGAGTCCTCCTCCGTTTATGAAGAGACCAGCTTGGCGGAGGAGGAGACAAAGGCCTTCAAGAAGATTCTGAAACTTGCAAGCATCCGTGAACAAGCGAGCAAGAAGCTCCATGAGCGGCTCATCAAGGACGGCTTCAGCGAGCAGGCTGTTTCGAACGCCCTTGGGCGCGCAATCGAAGCGCACATCGTCGACGACGCGCGCTATGCCGAAGCCTTCATGCGCACCCAGCTGGCGCAGGGCAAAGGCCGCCGCGGCATTGAGCGCGCCCTCGAACAACTCGATATCGACTCGCCTTCGGAAGAAACATGGCAGCTCGCCTACGAGCAATTTGGAGACGATGAGCTTAAACGAGCGATCGCGCTATTAAACCGAAAACCACCACGGTCGAAGAATCTTCGAGAAGGCGCCTATCGTAAGCTCGTCCAAAAGGGCTACAGCGCAGACGTCGCCGCTTCCGCCGCGAGACGCTGGAGCGAGTCTCTTGCTGCTCCTGATCGCGAATATTTCGCCGACTAAGCGAGCATTTTCGCATTTTTTAACCTTGAGGGTTATATGACCAGCAAACATACTCTATTATGTATGGAGGCATAAGTGATTTGCGTCCCTTGAGGGACTTCATATATATCTATAACCCAATATGACGCTCCTTTTGATACGCGTTTCGCTTTGGCCCGGCATTGTCCGGGTTTTTTATGCCATGACTACTGGAAACCAAAAAGGGAAGGGGGAGCATATGCCCGGAATTGCATGGCTGATCATCGGCGCAATCGTCGGCATAGCTCTCGGCTTCGTCATCACCCGCTATGTAATCAACGCCTCGACGAAGAAAGCTGCTCAAGAGGCCGACGACATGATTGCTGACGCAAAACGACAAGCCGAGACGATGCGCAAAGAGGCGGTCCTCGAAGCAAAGGATCAGGCTCTCAAACTCAAGCAGGAAGCCGAAGCGGAAAACAAGGAGCGCATGAAAGAGGTGCGCGCCGCTGAGAACCGCGTCTCCCAGCGTGAAGAATCGCTCGATCGTCGCGTTGAGTCACTCGACGCAAGGGAGCATCAAATTTCCTCGTTGCAGGGTCAGATCGAACGCCGCGAGCGCGATGTCGCTCAAGTCGAGCAAGAAGCATCGCAGCGCCTTGAGCGCATCGCGGGCATGACGCCCGAGGAAGCGAAGAACGAACTGCTCACCTCGCTGAAGGATGAGGTTGCTCACGAATCTGCCGCGATCATCCGCGATGCGGAAGCGCAGGCGAAAGCCGAGGCAGACAAGAAGTCCCGCATGATCTTGAGCCTCGCCATCCAGCGCGTGGCTGCCGACCATTCGGCTGAGAACACGGTGTCGACGATTCATATCCCGTCCGACGACCTCAAAGGCCGCATTATCGGACGAGAAGGCCGCAATATCCGTTCGTTCGAGCAGCTCACCGGCACGAACCTCATCATCGACGACACTCCCGAGTGCGTCACCATTTCATGCTTCGACCCCGTTCGCCGCGAAATTGGTCGCGTCACGATGGAGAACCTCATCGCTGACGGCCGCATCCACCCTGCGCGCATTGAGGAGATGTTCGGCAAAGCCGAGCAGTACGTTAACCAGCGCGTTCGCGAAGCGGGCGAGCAAGCGGCTTTCGACACGGGGATCCACGACCTGCATCCCGAGCTCGTAAGAACCTTAGGCCGCCTTCGTTACCGTACCTCGTACGGTCAAAACGTGCTCAACCACTCGCTCGAGGTTGCATATCTCTCCGGCGTCATGGCCTCCGAACTTGGGCTCGACCCGATTCCCGCCAAGCGAGCCGGCTTGCTGCACGACCTAGGCAAGGCGGTCGACCACGAAGTCGAGGGCAGCCATGCCGTCATCGGCGCAGACCTTGCACGCCGCTTCGGAGAGCGTCCCGAAATCGTCCACGCGATCGAAGCACACCACAACGACGTCGAGCCGAACAGCGTCCTCGACGTACTCGTGCAGGCCGCCGACGCCGTTTCCGCTGCGCGCCCTGGTGCACGTAAAGAAACCCTCGACGCATATGTCAAGCGTCTTGAGAAGCTCGAGGAAATCGCCAACTCCTACAAGGGCGTCGAGCGCACCTACGCTATCCAGGCCGGCCGCGAAGTTCGCGTCATGGTCGAGCCCGAAGTTGTCGACGAGGCTCAGACCGTCGTCTTAGCTCACGATATCGCTCACCGCATTGAGAGCGAGATGCAGTACCCGGGCCAGGTCAAGGTCGTTGTCATCCGCGAAAGCCGAGCCATCGGGATCGCAAAATAATACATGGGTGCATCGGATCTCGAACAATTCGTTGATTCCATCTGTGACGAAAGCCATCTCCGAATCGAAGACGATTTAGGGGATGGCTTCGTTCGTCTTCGTACGTCCGAAGCGGAGCGGCGTCAAGCTGCCCACGACATCCGCTCAACCGAGGACATCGTCATCGAGTTGCTTCGCAACGCGCGAGACGCCCATGCCCGCACCATTTTCCTCGCGGTTGGCCGCGACGGAGACACCCGAAAGCTTACGATGCTCGACGACGGGGACGGCATTCCGCCCGCCTTGCACGAAAAGATCTTCGAACCGCGCGTCACCTCCAAGCTCGATTCAGTCCACATGGACAAATGGGGAGTCCACGGCAGGGGAATGGCCCTCTACTCGATCAAGGTAAACTCGACGCAGGCAAAAGTTCTCACGTCGGACAAGGATTTCGGTAGCGCGATTTACGTCGAAACCGACCTCACCAAACTTCCAGAACGCGCCGATCAATCAACCTTCCCTACGTTCGAAGTAACGGAATCGGGAACCTACTCGATGCGAGGGCCGAAAAACATCGTCCGCACCGCAACGGAATTCGCCCTCGAATCGAGGAAGGCATGCTCGGTTTATTGGGGTTCGGCGACCGAAATCGCCGCCACGCTCTACGAGTTCGGGGCGACGACCACTTCTCCTGCCCTTCGGGCCTTCTGCAAAGACCCGCTCGAGCTGCCGGTATGCAAACGCCTCTGCACTGCTTCCGATCCGGCAAGCTTCGCCGAAATCGCAGAAGGATTGGGGCTCTCGCTTTCAGAGCGCTCCGCCCGCCGAATCTTAAATGAGGAGATCAAACCCATCATTCCATTGGCCGAATTCGTAAGGACTCAGGCGATTCCCGCAAAGGAAAAGGCACGCGAAACCTCGAAAGCGGCCAGCCAGAAAGCCGTCAATCGCGACGGCAGGTCGCTTCGTCTCTGCGATGAGGACAAAGCAATGCTCGCGGATTCCTGCAAGGATGCCTTCCTCGATATCGCCAATCGGTATTACCTTGATCCGCTCGGCGCACCGGAAGTGAAGGTCGGCCCCCAAAAGATCGAGATCACCCTGCGCTTCGATAAGCTGAGATAGCCGTTTGCGCAGGTTGCCACGCTGATGAGTAATTGCTATCATTTCTCTCAGTGACATAAATACCACCACTGAAACACACTACGAAACGACAAGGAAATGCTCGTGACAACCCCATCGGAATCGCAGCCGTCAATCGGTTGCTTAAAAGTGTCGTCGAAATCCTCTCCTGCATCTGTCGCTGGAGCGATCGCTGGCATGATCAAGGATGGACTTCACGTCGACATCCAAGCGGTAGGGGCCGGTGCCGTGAACCAAGCGGTCAAAGCCATCGCAATCTCGCGTGGCTTCCTATCTCCCGTGGGCATCGAAATCGTATGCGCCCCATCCTTTGCCGACATCGTTATCGATGGCGAATACCGAACTGCCATCCGTTTCACCGTTGAACCGCGCGGCGCCGTGATACCTTCCATCGCCGCTGAACAGAAAACCGCCAACCCTACGGAGCGCTGATACCGCATGCATTCACCCATCAATGGGCTTACGTTCTGCATCCACACCTTCGGATGCCAAATGAATAAACACGATTCCGAGCGCATAGCGGGCATGCTCGAGGCGCTCGGAGCACTCATGGTAGAAACCGTTGAGGAATCCGATGTCGTGGTCTTTATGACCTGCTGCGTCCGAGAAGCAGCCGATACGCGCCTCTATGGCCAGGTCGCCTCCATGAAAAACATTCCACTTCGTGCAGAATCTCCTCTGTCGAAGCGCGTCATCGCTGTCGGCGGCTGCATCGGGCAGCGCGATGGGGAGAAGCTCACTGAGGCCCTTCCTCATCTCGATGTCGTGTTCGGCACGCACAACCTCGGGTCGCTTCCACGTTTGCTCGAGGCGGCTATTGAGGGACTGGGGAAGCAGGTCGAGGTGCTCGCCGCCTCATCCGAATTCCCGACCGAGCTCCCGACAAGCCGTGAGCATTCTTGGGCGGCGTGGCTACCCATCACCATCGGATGCAACAATTTCTGCTCCTACTGCATCGTTCCGTATGTCCGCGGTCGCGAGAAATCACGCTCGATTGAGGACATCGTAGCGGAGGCCGAGCGCTATGTCGCCTCCGGCGTGAAAGAAATTACACTGCTCGGACAGAACGTGAACTCCTACGGCCGCGACCTTTACGGAAAACCCCGTTTCGCCGATATTCTCGACGCCGTCGACCAAACGGGAGTCGAGCGGCTTCGCTTCGCAACGAGCCATCCGAAGGACCTCACCGACGAGGTTATCGAGAAGTTCGGATCCTTGCGATCGCTCATGCCTGCGCTCCACCTTCCCGTGCAGTCGGGCTCCAACGCCATTCTCGCAGCAATGAACAGGCGCTATTCGCGCGACCATTACCTGCGCCTTATCAGCAAGATTCGCGACGTACGACCCGATATCGCCCTGTCGACCGACATCATCGTCGGCTTTCCAGGTGAAACGGCAAAAGATTTCGAGGACACGTACCGCCTCGTGGAAGAGGTTGGCTACCATCAAGTATTTACCTTCATCTACTCGAAGCGTGAAGGTACGCCTGCGGCGCAAATCGAAGATTCGACGCCGCGCGAGGTGATCCAGGAACGCTTCGATCGTCTCGTCGACCTCGTGCAAAAGCGCGCATTCGAGCTCAACCAACCGGATGTCGGAAGTGTTGTCCCTATCCTTGTGGAGGGATCCTCGAAACGCGATGAGCGAATGATCGCAGGCAAAAGCCCCAAGAACCAAACCATCCACGCGCTCGCTCCTCAGGGTATAACGCCGAGCGAACTTGCCGGCACGTTCGTGAACGTCAAGATCGACGACGCTAAGACATGGTACCTTTCGGGCCACGTGCTGGGCGCGGACGATCGTCTCTAAACGCCATGATCGACGAAACGGGGAAGACGACCATCAGCCTTCCGCTTATGCGCCCTGTCATCTGTGTCGTTGGTCCGACGGCATCGGGAAAGACCGACGTTGCGCAGCTGCTTGCGCGAAATCTCGGTGGGGAAGTGGTGAGTGCCGATTCTATGCAGATTTACCGAGGCATGGACATCGGCACTGGAAAGCTCCCCGAAGAGGAGCGGCTTGTTCCCCATTTTGGGTTCGACCTCGTGAACCCAGGGGAACCGTATTCGGCAGCCGTATATCAGCAATATGCAAGAGAATGCTTCTCTGATATCGACAAACGTAGAAAGAGGGCACTGCTTGTCGGGGGAACGGGACTCTACGTCCGCGCGGCAATCGATGCCTATGACTTCCCGAAAGGGGAGCAGGTCGACAACCCCGTACGCGAAAAGTGGACTGCCTACTACGAGGACAACGGAGCCGATGAGCTTTGGGAGCGGCTACGCGAGCGCGATCCCGAAAGCGCGTCCGTTATCCACCCGAACAACGTAAGACGCGTGATCAGGGCATTTGAGCTTCTCGAAGAGGGCACAACGTATGCGATCCAAAAGGAGAATCTCGCATCGATTCCTCAAGCTGTTCCTGCCAAGTTTATCGGACTCGCCGTCGATCCAGAAATACTCAACAAGCGAATCGAACGGCGTGTAGACAACATGATCGAATGCGGTCTCGTCTGCGAGGTTGAACGATTGCTCGACAAAGGCTTTCGCCAGGGTATCACCGCACCTCAGGCTATCGGATACAAGGAAATCGTATCTGCCCTCGACGGGGATATCTCGCTTGACGAGGCCATCGAGCAGATCAAGACCGCAACGCGACGATACGCAAAACGACAGCGTACATGGTTCCGCAAAGATACGCGAATTGCATGGATTGACGCGGATTCCGGAAACGCTGAAGCAATCGCAACACAAGCGCAACACTCACTTGATACAATGGGCGCCTAAGCCAACAGAAAGAGGACATGCACCTATGGAGCTTTCATTCACCAAACTTAACGGAGCTGGCAACGACTTTGTCTTCGTGGACGATCTTTCTAACGAGATCGAGCTGACCACGTCCCAGGTTTCCTGGCTTTGCGATCGTCATTTCGGCATCGGCGCCGATGGCGTCATTCTTGTGCGCCCCTCCGAACGACCGGAGTGCGCCGCCTATATGCACTACATCAACTCAGACGGAACGCTTGCCCAAATGTGCGGCAATGGCGTGCGCTGCTTCGCGAAGTTCCTCGTCGACCGTGGATACGTGCAGGCGAGCGACGGCTCGTTTGTCGCTGATACGCTCGCAGGACCGAAGCCGATCAGCTTCACTGTCGACGATGAGGATCGGATGACCCAAGCAACGGTCGATATGGGCCATCCGATCCTCGAGCCGAGCGAGGTTCCCGTTAACGCCAAGGCGAACGCAACGTCTCCGGCGGGCGCGGCCTATGCTCGCGAAATCGAAATCGACTCGCCCTGGGGGCCGTTCGCTTTCACCTGCGTCTCAATGGGCAACCCTCATGCGATCACCTTCATCAACGACTTCAATGCACTGCCGAAAGACCTGTTCACTTCCGAGGAAAGGTCACTTGCGACGCTCGACCTTGAGAAAATCGGGGCATTCTACGAGTCGAACCCCGTATTCCCCGAGAAGGCCAATATCGAGTTTGCCCATATCGGAGAGGCGGGAATCGAGATGCGCGTGTATGAGCGCGGCTGCGGCGAGACTCTTGCGTGCGGCACGGGCGCATGCGCAACCTGCGTCGCTGCTGCGTTGACCGAACGCACCGGACGCGAAAACGACCTCATCCTCCGCGGTGGCGTGCTCCACATCCTTTGGGCCGAGGACGACCATGTCATGATGACGGGACCTGCCGCCGAGTCGTTCGAGGGAACGGTAGTCCTGTAAGCATGGAGCAGTTCGCCACGGTGCTCACCAAGGGAGCGCAAACGACGTTTGAGGAACAGCGGGAACGAGCAATCCTCGTCGGGGTTGATCGTCCGAACCAGAAGTGGTCCCTCGACTCTTCGCTCGCCGAACTTGAGCGCCTCGCCGACACTGCGGGAGCTGACACCGTCGCGAAGACGACGCAGAAGCTCGAATCACCCAATCCTCGAACGTTCGTCGGAACAGGCAAAGCGGAAGAGATTGCCCAGCTTGCTCGCTCATATGCGGCGGACCTGGTCATATTCGACGATGAGCTCACCCCGTCGCAACAATCCAACCTCGAAAAGACCGTCGATAAGAGCGTCAAGATCATCGATCGCACGGCGCTCATCCTTGACATCTTCGCGCTCCATGCCACCTCGAAAGAGGGCAGGTTGCAGGTGTGCCTCGCGCAGAACCAATATCTCTACCCTCGCCTTCGCGGCATGTGGGCACATCTCGCCTCGAATCGCATGGGTGGCGGCGTCGGATCGCGCTTCGGCGAAGGCGAAAGCCAGCTCGAGGTCGACCGAAGGATGGTACGCAAGCGAATCACCTCCATCAAGCGCGAGCTCGCCCACTTAGCCGACGTGCGATCGCTTCAGCGCGAGGAACGATATTCGAGCGGCATGTTCCGCGTTGCTCTGGCCGGATATACCAATGCAGGTAAATCAAGCCTGATCAACCGCCTCTGCGACGCCGATGTCCTCAGCTATGACAAGCTCTTTGCAACCCTCGACTCCACGACAAGGAAGTTCGAGCTGCCCGAAGGGCGTGAAATAACCGTCACCGACACCGTTGGGTTTATTCAGAAACTGCCGACGACCTTGGTTGAGGCATTCAAATCGACACTCGATGAAATCACGGGAGCGCATTTGATTCTGCACGTGATTGATGCTTCCTCAAGCGAACGAGAAGGCCAACGCGATGCCGTCGACGAGACGCTCGAGCAAATCGGCGCTCAATTGATTCCCCGAATCGAGGTATTCAACAAGTGCGACCTGCTAAGCGACAAAGACATTAGCGCTCTCAAGTCCCGTTACCCGCAGGCGATTGCGATATCCGCTGCAACAGGAGAGGGGATTGAGGAGCTCGTCAAACGAACCGCGCAAGCCGCTTCAGCTGCCGATACGCATATGAGCGTCCTCATTCCCTATGCAAAGGGGGCTCTTGTTGCAAAGGCTCATGAACGCTGCCATATCGTGAGCGAAACCCACGAAGAGCAGGGGACCGCAATCACAATGTTCGTCCCCCGAAGCTATGTCAGCGCCTTTCAGCCCTACCTTACAAACGACGGAACACCGCAACAACCTTGCCCGCGATAGAGCAATTCGTGGTGATAATCGGATCCATGGAGGAGTTCTCCGGCTGAAGCCGAATATGGTCCTTCTCCTTGTAGAAGCGCTTCACGGTTGCCCCATCGTCGATGATGGCGACAACGATATCGCCGTTATTGGCAACTGGCTGCTCCTTAACGACCACGTAGTCGCCGTCGTTGATGCCTGCCTCGATCATTGATTCACCGCGCACGGACAAGAGGAACGAGGGAGCATCGCCGACAATGTCGGTCGGAAGGGAAATCGTGTCGGTAATATTCTCTTCAGCAAGAATTGGCACACCCGCAGCGACATCTCCCACAAGCGGCACGTTCACGATTTTACTAAAGCTCGGCTGAACGACATCTGGAACGGAGCTCGCCTGCACCGATGAGCCCTCAAGAGGGTAGGTAAGCGAAATCGATCGAGATTTTAAAGGGTCTCGTTTGATAAGGCCCTTTTCTTCGAGAGCCTTCAGGTGGACATGGACGGTAGAAGGGGAGGAAAGCCCCAGAGCATGGCATACCTCACGAACCGTCGGCCCGTAGCCCTTTTCCCGAATGCAATCCTCAATGCAATCGAGAACAGCTTGTTGACGCTTCGTCACTTTGGTGGCCATAGTGCGTCCTTTCAATAAATCGAACAAATGTTTGAAATAATTATTGACGTGAACCTTTGTTCGATTTATTATAAACGCGAACAAAGGTTCTACGCAAGGGCAAGGAGGCACAAAGATGGGAAATTTCGAAATGAGGTACCCCGTACACGGATCAGCCGCGCTGAAGCCCAGTTCAGCAGAGCAATCGCAATCTGCGACCATCATCGAGTTCCCAGCTACTGCGCAAAACGAGTTCGATTGGGAGTCTTTCGAACAGAACAGCACGGCAGCACAGCCTTCAGACTTCTCCCAACTCAAAGCGCTCTTCACCACGCCACTCAATGATCGCAAGATGGTGCGAAGCCTCAAAGAAGGAACCTTACGCGGCGTCTCTCACAGCGATATGAAGCCGTCACACGCAATCGCATGCGGCGTCGCAATGACAATCGCTTCGTTTATCCTGTTTTTCCTGTAAGAAACCTTTTGATGATGTCCGCATCTTCAATTGTGCGGACATCCTGATCAAAGCCGTAACGGACAATCCATACGGTATGATACCTTTAACAAAAGTAAAGTTTAAAGGAGCATGCACATGCGTTGTCCCTCCTGCGGCTACCTTGAATCAAAAGTCGTAGACTCACGCCCATCCGAAGACGGAACATCGATTAGAAGGCGCCGAGAGTGCCTGAAATGCCAACGCCGATTCACCACATACGAGCGCTTGGGCGATAACCCGCTTGTCATCGTTAAAGTCGATGGCTCGTCCGAAGCCTACGATCGCAACAAGCTGTTCAGGGGCCTGCTTATCGCATGCGCCAAGCGGCCGATTTCAAAAGAGCAGGTCGACGACTTGATCGACAGCATCGAAACCGAGCTTCGCAATACCTCACGCACCGAAATCAGATCGAAAGAACTTGGCGACATGGCGCTGAAGCGCCTTGCAAAGCTCGACGATGTCGCCTATGTCAGGTTCGCGAGCGTATACAAAGACTTTCAAAACATTGAAGAATTCGCTGAAGCACTTGAGGAGTTGCGATAAATCATGCCAGAACAGTTACTCGTTCCTATAAAACGGCTTGATGAAACCTTGGAGGTTCCCCGTTACGCATACGAGGGCGACGCAGGCGTAGACCTGCGCTCAGCCGAAGATTTTTCGCTCAAGCCCTTCGAACGAAAGCTCGTTCCAACAGGAGTCGCAATCGCACTGCCAAGAGGCTATGCAGGCTTTGTTATGCCGAGAAGCGGCCTTGCTGTGAAGCACGGAATATCTATCGTCAACACGCCGGGACTTATCGACAGCGACTACCGAGGCGAGCTGAAGGTCACCCTGATCAATCTTGACCCAAAAGATACCTTCCAAGCGCAAAAAGGCGACCGCATTGCTCAGCTCGTTATCATGAAGGTAGAGAACGCAAACTTCGAATGCAGAGACTCATTGGACGAAACCGAGCGCGGCGACTCCGGATTTGGAAGCAGCGGCGTTCAAAGCTAACGATTTCCACGGCATAGTTGCCCAAAGAAACCAAGATCGTACCTTAGAACGGCTCTCAGAGCTTCATATATGAAACCCCAGGTCAACAACTTGATAATTTACGAGACGAAGGATAACAGTGCGGAATAGCGAAGAAAAAGAGCAAAAACTCGCCTCAACGAGGAAACTGATTACGTTCGCCAACATCGCTGGACCTGTCTCGCTCATCATCGGCGGAGTCTTGCTGAGTACGGCAGGATTTATATGCTCGTTGATAGCTCGTTCGAGAATCAACACCATGCTGAAAAAACAACCGCAAGACCAAGCATTTTCACAAAAGGTCATGCAAGCGGCAAAACCAGGCGCCATTGCACTGATTATCTGCACGATAGCGCTTGTCCTTAATGTCATTTCGCTGGCGCTCGTGATGCCAGCCGTGCTCGAAGCCTCACAGACCGGTAACCTGACTACGCTTTTCGGGGGCGGTGCAGTAAACACCGCAGGAACAGCTACGTCCACCTGGGGCTAAAGCAACAACGGCGTTCCGGCAAGCCGAAACAATCTCCAATCAAACGTCTTTCAACGACCCGCTAAGCAATTGCGCCCGCTCCTAACTCTTTGATACAAAAACCTGATAATAGGCGTTATGTAAATTAGAACAAATGAAGATAAGATGTGCACTTTACAGATGACAAGTCATGTGTAAAGTACTACGTCATACTCAATCCGCGAGCAACGATACGAAACATGGAGCGAGCATGAACGAACTAGGCAATCGCGATACCAAGCCAAACGTAACGCACGCCTCAGATGCTCTGGCATCAGCGGAACACGACGCAGCCGTCAACATCGAAGCATTGTCGGCCGAAATCGAGCGGCTTAAAACAAGCCAAGACGCTGTCATCCTGGCTCATTACTATGTACCGCCTGAGGTGCAGGATGTTGCCGACTACGTTGGAGACAGCTTCGCACTGGCAAAGCTTGCCGTTGACCTTCCGCAGCAGA
The DNA here is from genome assembly GCF_934636505.1 of uncultured Ellagibacter sp. Classification (GTDB taxonomy): domain Bacteria; phylum Actinomycetota; class Coriobacteriia; order Coriobacteriales; family Eggerthellaceae; genus Ellagibacter. The sequence continues at coordinate 185 of NZ_CAKUAL010000007.1, read as the reverse complement.
CCATCGTGCTCTGTGGCGTGGAATTCATGGGGGAATCAGCAAAACTGCTAAACCCTGAGAAAACGGTGCTCCTGCCCGAACCTGCTGCGGACTGCCCGATGGCGCACATGATCCGCAAGGCCGACATCGACTCTATCCGCGCGAAGTACGCCGGCAACCTCGCCGTCGTATGCTACGTGAACTCC
>NZ_CAKUAL010000006.1 GCF_934636505.1 uncultured Ellagibacter sp. | reverse complement strand
AGACTGACCGCTTGCATCTGCTGCACGGCCTTGAGGCGATCCTGCTCGACATCGACAAGGCCATCGCGATCATCCGCGGTACGAAGCTTGAAGCCGACGTTGTTCCCAACCTTATGAAGGGCTTTAAGATCGACCAGGTCCAAGCCGAGTTCGTGGCGGAAATCAAGCTGCGCAACATCAATGAGGAATACATCATGAACCGCACGCGGGACATCGAGAAGCTTGAGGGCGATATCGCCGAGCTCAACGATATCCTCGCCAGTGAGGAGAAGATCAAAGACGTCATCCACGGCGAGCTGGCCGCGGTGAACAAGAAGTACGTCATGCCGCGCAAGACCGGCCTCGTCGAGCCTTCCGAGATCGTCGAGGTGAACCTCGAGCCCGAGGTTGAGGAATATCCCGTCACCATGATGCTCTCTCGCGACGGCTATCTGAAGAAGATGACCGACCGCGTGCTGCGCAAGGCCGCAACGCTGAAGTACAAGGACGGTGACGAGCCCTTCATCGAGTTCGACTCCTCCAATACCCACGACCTGCTCGTGTTCACCAACCACTGCCAGGTCTACAAGTGCAAGGTCGCCGCGTTCGAGGACACCAAGTCGGCGCAGCTGGGGTCGTATCTGCCCACCGATCTGGAGATGGACGACGGCGAGGTTGTGACCTGGGTTATCGACCCCGATGACTACAAGGCAGACGCGCTGTTCGTCTTCGAGAACGGCCGCGTCGCGCGCGTCGCGCTGTCCGGGTACGCCACCAAGACGAATCGCAAGCGCTTGAAGAACGCGATTTACGGCGGATCCAAGTTGCTCTACGCCCAGGTGCTCAAAGAGGACCGCGACCTCGCGCTCGTGTCGAGCGACCATCGCCTCGTCAACTTCAATACCTCGCTTCTGCGGACGAAGACCACCAACAGCACGCAGGGTGTGCAGGCGCTCACCGTCAAGGGGAGCCGCACGGTGGCCATGGTCGGCAAGGCGGAGGAATTCTTGGGCGGGGAAGCGTCGCTTGAGAAGTTCCGCGCCCAAAGCCTTCCCTCGGCTGGTGCTTCCATGAAGGATACAGACATGAGGAGCCTGTTCGATTAGGGGAATAGCGCGCCACAACTTCGGGGAAAATGTGGAGGGTCGTTGCCGATTTCGGGTGAAACTCGAGGGCAGCGACCCTTCTTTTCTTTGATGCGCAGCGCCTGCGCTAGAATGTTCGCCGCGGTATATGGCCGCAAGCGTTTTAGAAAGGAACAACGAAATGACGCGCAAGATCGACATCTTTGACACCACATTGCGCGACGGCGAGCAGTCTCCCGGCGCCTCCATGAACACGGAAGAAAAACTGGTGGTCGCGCGTCAGCTACTACGTATGAAGGTCGACGTCATCGAAGCTGGTTTCCCCATCTCAAGCCCTGGTGATTTCGAAAGCGTCCGCCGCATTGCCGAGCTCGCAGGCGACGATGCGACGGTTGTCGGCCTCACACGCGCCGTCGAGAAGGACATCGACCGCGCGGCCGAGGCGCTCAAGTACGCCAAGCGCCCGCGCATCCATACCGGCATCGGCGTGAGCCCGAGCCATCTGCACGACAAGCTGCGCATCACCGAGGACCAATGCCTCGAGCGCGCCGAGCACTGCGTGCGCTATGCCAAGAAATACATGAACGACGTGCAGTTTTACGCCGAGGACGCCGGCCGTTCCGACTACGACTTCCTCGTGAAGGTCATCCAGCGCGTCGTCGATGCGGGCGCGACCGTCGTCAACATCCCCGACACCACGGGATACTCGCTTCCCGCCGAGTTCGGCCGCCGCATTGCGTATCTTATGGAGAACGTGCGCGGCATCGAGAACGTCACCGTGTCGGTTCACTGCCACAACGACCTCGGCATGGCGACCGCGCTTGCGCTCGAGGGCGTGAAGAACGGCGCGACCCAGATCGAGTGCACGATCAACGGCCTCGGCGAGCGCGCGGGCAACACGGCGCTTGAGGAAGTCGTCATGGGCATCCGCATGCACGGCGAGGAGCTCAACGCGCACACCGACATCAACACGCGGGAGTTCGCCAAGGCAAGCCGTCTTGTCTCCTCGATCACGGGCATGAGCGTGCAGGCGAACAAGGCAATCGTCGGCGCTAATGCGTTCGCACATTCCTCGGGCATCCACCAAGACGGTGTCCTTAAGAAGCGCGACACCTACGAGATCATCGACCCTGCAGACGTCGGAGCAGGCCAGAGCCAGATCGTCCTTACCGCACGCAGCGGACACGCGGCACTTAAGCATCGCCTTGAGGAGCTCGGCTACGAGTTCGAGGGCGACGCGCTCGACAAGGTCTACGAGGACTTCTTGAACCTTGCCGACAAGAAGAAGGAAGTCTATGACGAGGACCTTGAGAGCCTCATTCACGAGCGCGACCGTCAGGTGAGCGCCATCTTCCAGCTCGAGGGCGTGCAGATCTCCTGCGGCACCGACATGATCCCGACGGCGACCGTCACGCTGCGCAACCAGGCCGACCAGGTCGTCACCGCATGCGATTTCGGCACCGGCCCGATTGACGCGATGTATAAGGCCGTCAACAAGATCGTGCAGGTTGAAAACGACCTGACCGAGTTCTCGGTGCAGTCCGTGACCCGCGGTATCGATGCGCTCGGCGAGGTGACCATCCGCGTTACCGCACCTGATGGGGAAGTGTACACGGGCCGCGGTGCCGACAACGACATCGTCGTGTCGTCCGCCCGCGCGTACGTGAACGCCTTGAACCGCCTGCTTAACGACAAGCGGGAGCATCAGCAGAAGTAGCCTTCCGGTTTCTTATCATTTACTCTAGTGTTGGGCGGCGCTCTTGTCGGACGCCGCCCTTTTAGCGGGCGCACCAGCGCCGCATTGGCCACAACGGAAAGGACGCGCGAATGGACAAATCGCTGCTCGACTCGCTTGCCGCAATCGTCGGCGAGGAGAATGTGCGCCCCTTAGAGTCTCTTGCGCCGCACACCACCTTCAAGATCGGCGGACCCGCCGATGCTTTCGTGTCACCGCGCAGCGTTGAGGAGGTGTCCCAGGTCGTGTGTGCCTGCGAGCAGGCGAGCGTGCCCTGGCGCGTCATCGGCTGTGGAAGCGACCTGCTCGTTGCCGATGAAGGGGTCGAGGGCGTGGTGATCGAGGTTCGCGACAACCTCTCCTCGATTCGCGTGGAGGGCGCGTGCATCGTTGCCAGCGCGGGTGCGACAAACGCCGCGGTTGCCGAGGCGGCATGCGCCGCGGGGCTTTCGGGCTACGAGTTCGCCTGCGGCATCCCCGGCACCGTCGGGGGCGCCGCCATCATGAACGCAGGTGCCTACGACGGTGAGTTCTCGCAGGTGTGTGCCCACGTCACGTGCGTGACCCCCGAGGGGCGCATCGTGGAAGTGTCCCGCGAGGAGGCCGACTGGTCGTATCGTCACAGCATGTTCGACGCGGCACGCTATGTCGTGGTTGCAGCAACGCTTGAGCTTGCGCCGGCAGATCCCGCCGCCATCAGGGCGCGCATGGACGAGCTTACCGCCAAGCGCGAGGCGAAACAGCCGATCGACATGCCTTCTGCGGGAAGCACTTTCAAGCGCCCGGAAGGCCACTTCGCCGCAGCACTCATCGACCAGGCGGGGCTTAGGGGGCTTGCTATCGGCGGCGCCCAGGTTTCTACCAAGCACACCGGCTTCGTCATGAACGCAGGCGACGCGACGTCGGCCGACGTGCAGGCGCTCATCGCCGAGGTGCAGCGGCGCGTGCTCGAGTCGTCGGGGGTCGCCCTCGAGCCCGAGGTGCGCATGTGGGGCCGCGGGGCTTAAGCGTCAGGCACCGCTTGCCGCCCAAATTGTGGCGAACTTGCGCGATGCGGGGGATGACGCTAGCCAGAAGCACCGTTTCTATGGTATAAACTAAACACTATGCGCAGCGGCGCGCATCATACTTTCGCTTCTTTGAGAAAGTGGGCTTTGCCCGCTTTCTTTGTATGTTAGGGCGAAAAACGCCGCTGGGCAACGAAGCGTGCAACGAAAGCGTTGAAGGAAGGAGGCGACATGCTCACCGCCAAAGAGCAAAAACTGCTCGACGCGCTCGAGCCGACGGCCGCTGCCAGCGGGGTCGAAATCGTGACGCTTGAGATCATGGGGTCGAAGAAGGCCCCGACGATCCGCGTCTTCATCGACACCGACGAGGGCGTGAGCTTCGATGAGCTCGCAAGCGCCCAGGTGTGGATCAACCGCATCATGGACGAGATCGACCCGTTCCCGGGAGCCTACATGCTCGAGGTTTCCTCTCCCGGAATCGACAGGCCCCTTCGCACGAAGGAGCACTTCGCCCGTTTCGCTGGCGAGCAGGTCGTGGTGAAGACGTCGTCTCCTATCGATGGACGCAGCTCGTTTACGGGCACGCTCGAAGGTTTGGAAGGCGATGACGTGATCGTCGAGGTCGACGGCTCGCGCATCGCTATCGGTTATTCGCTTATCAAGCGCGCTCACGTGGTGGGCGCCGTTGACTTCAGCTAAGAAAGGAAGCGACTGGACGTGGCTAACTCTGAACTGATCGAAGCGCTTCAGGCTCTCGCTCATGAACGCAAGATTGACGAGTTCTACCTGATCGAGCGCTTGGAGGCATCGCTCGCTAAAAGCTATCAGCATATTCTCGACCTTGAATGGGACGCGCGCGTCACCATCGACCGCCAGACGGGCAAGATCTATGTCTACGAGCTTGTTCCCGTTGGCGAGCCCGATCCCGAGACCGGCGAGTACGCCGAGTTCACCGAGCGCGACGTGACCCCAGACGACGTGAGCCGTATCGCGGCGCAAAACGCCAAGAGCGTCATTTCCACGATTGTTCGCGAAGCGGGTCGTCAGTCTATCTACCAGGAGTTCTCGCGCCGCGTGGGCGATCTCGTGACGGGCACCGTGCTTCAGGGAACCCCCGACTTCACCATCATCAAGATTCGCGACGGCGTCGAGGCCGAGCTTCCGCACTACGACCTGAAGCGTTTCCCCAACGAGCGCAACGAGCGCCCGAACAACGAGCACTATCGTCATAACCAGCGCCTGAAGGTGCTGATCATCGACGTGCGCGACCCTGCGAGCGATCTTCCCAAGGCCCGTGGCGACCAGGCGCGCCCGTCCATCATCGTGTCCCGCACGCACCCTGACCTCATCCGTCGCCTCTTCGAAATCGAGGTCCCGGAAATCTATGACGGCGTGGTAGAAATCAAATCGATCGCCCGTGAGCCCGGCGCCCGCTCCAAGGTCGCCGTCGCCTCCCGCGAGCGCAACCTCGACCCGGTCGGTGCCTGCGTCGGCCCGAAGGGCAGCCGTGTGCGCATGGTCGTCGAGGAGCTGCGCAACGAGCGCGTCGACGTCATCCAGTGGAACGAGGACCCGGCGGTCTATGTCGCCAACGCGCTTTCGCCTGCGAAGGTGACGAAGGTCATCATCGACGAGGAGAACAACTACGCGACCGTCGTCGTCCCCGACGACCAGCTTTCGCTCGCCATCGGCAAGGAGGGCCAGAACGCCCGTCTCGCGGCGCGCCTGACCGGCTGGCACATCGACATCAAGAGCGCGAGCTTCGCTGGAGCGCCGCTTCGCAACGAGAACATCCTCATCGACGAAGACGAGATCGAAGACGATGAAGAGGGCTTGTGTGCCTTTGTGGACGAAGACGGCAACCGCTGTCGCAACCATGCACGACCCAACAGCCGTTTCTGCGGTATCCACGCCGAAATGGAAGACGCGCTCTAAGCGCGCGGGGATTGCGGGAGCGTACAATGGACCAGACGACACCGGCAAAGAAAAAGCAGCGTACCTGCGTTGCCTGCGGTGCGACCGACACGAAGCGCGCGCTTCTGCGCATCGTTCGCTCGCCTTTGGGCGTCGTGTCCTTCGATCCTTCGGGTCGAGCTCCCGGACGCGGTGCCTACGTATGCTCCGCGGAGTGCTTTGCCGCTGCACGCAAGGCGGGTAAACTTGACCGAGCGCTTCGCACGAAGCTCGGTGAGCAGGATTTAGAGCGCATCGCCGGCGAGATGTCTCGCGACACGAGCCGTTGCGTCGGAAGAGAATAAGAGGAGTGGTACATGGCCAGCATGCGAGTACATGAATTGGCGAAAGAATTCGATATGACGAGCAAGGAATTGCTCGACCGGTTGCATGAGATGAAGATACCGGCGAAAAGCCATGCGAGCATGCTTGCCGATGCCTACGTCGATAAGATTCGGAAGAACCTGTCTCCTGAAATCAAGCAGCGCGCTGGCAAGATCGATGCCGAGGAAGCGAAGCAGCTTGCCGAGGAGAAGGCGCAAGAAGAGCGCAAGAAGGCCGAGGAAGAGGCCAACCGCCGCGCTGCCGTCGAGAAAGAGCGTGCGCTTCGCGAAGCTGAGCGCGCTCGCCGCGAGGGCGGTGCCCCCAAGGGCGAGGCTCGTTCCGAGCAGCCGAAGCGTACGCCTAAGAAGGCTCCCGTGAGCAGCGGCTTCGAGGGCCTTGCAAGCCAGATCGAGTCCGAGAAGGAGCGCGTCGCGCGCGAGAAGGCCGAGGCACGCGCCAAGGCCCGTGCTGCAAAGATGGCAGCAGAGGTCGCTAAGAAGCAGGCGGTCGAGGAAGCGCTTCGCTCCCGCGGGAAGAAGTCTTCCAAGCCGGCGACGCAGCACAAGGGTCCGGCCCCCGTGCTCACGCCCAAGAAGTCTTCCAACTTCAGCTCGCTGCTTTCCCAGATCGAGTCCGAGAAGCAGCGCATCGAGGCGCAGAAGGCCGAGCAGGCCAACAAGCCCAAGCCCGAGCGCTCCGAGCGTGGCGGCAAGAAGGGCGAGCGTGGCGGCAAGAAGGGCAAGCGTAGCAATGTCGTGCAGGTCGTTCCCGAGCTCGAGAACCAAAGCCAGGGCGAGGATCGCTATGCCCAGATGGCCGTACAGGCGGAGAAGCTCCAGCGCGACAAGGTGCTTGCCGAGGCGCGCGCCGCTGTGGCCGCTGCGAACTCGCATGAGGGCGAGGGCCGCCGCAAGAAGCGCAAGGAGAAGCGCCAGGCGGAGGCTCGCGAGCGCATGGAGATGGAGGCCATCCAGAAGGGTCTCGATCCCACGCTCGTGCTCGATGACTCCGTCGTGGAGATTCCCCAGGGCGCCAACGTCGCCAAGTTCGCCGAGCTGCTCGGCGTGCAGCCCAACGACGTCATCAAGCGCCTGTTCATGCTCGGCCAGGTGCTGACGCTCACCCAATCCATGTCCGATGACCTCATCGAGCTCATCGCCGACGACATGGGCCGCAAGGTCCGCGTTGTTTCCCCCGAGGAGGAGTACGCCGTCGTCTACCATGACTCCGAGGAGGACTTGAAGCCGCGTCCGCCCGTCGTTACCGTCATGGGTCATGTCGACCACGGCAAGACCTCGCTGCTCGACGCGATTCGCCATACCGGCGTTGCCGCAGGTGAAGCGGGTGGCATCACCCAGCATATCGGTGCATCCATCGTGAACATCGAGGGTCGCCAGATCACCTTCATCGACACGCCGGGCCACGAGGCGTTCACCGCCATGCGTGCCCGCGGCGCTCAGGTGACCGACGTCATCGTGCTCGTCGTCGCCGCTGATGACGGCGTTATGCCGCAGACCATTGAGGCAATCAACCATGCCAAGGCTGCCGATGTACCCATCGTCGTCGCGGTGAACAAAATCGACAAGCCCGGTGCGAACCCCGACCGCGTTCGCCAGGAGCTCGTCGAGCATGGCGTCATCCCCGAAGAGTGGGGCGGCAAGAACATGTTCGTCGAGGTTTCCGCGAAGAAGAAGCTCCACATCGACGACCTGCTTGAGACCATCCTTCTCCAGGCCGACGTGCTCGAGCTCAAGGCGAACCCCGATGCCGAGGCATCCGGCTACGTCATCGAGGCGAATCTCGACAAGGGCCGTGGCCCGGTTGCGACGGTGCTCATCCACCGTGGCACGCTGCACACCGGCGACACCGTCGTCGCGGGCACGTCCTACGGCCGCGTCCGTGCGCTCATCGACCCGCGCGGCAAGCATGTTGATTCCGCAGGCCCCGCAGACCCGGTCGAGATCCTCGGCCTAAACAGCGTTCCCACCGCAGGCGACGAGTTCCGCGTGTTCGAAGACGAGCGCGATGCTCGCAAGCTTGCCGAGGAGCGCGCGCTGCGTGCACGCCTCGCCGAGCAGGAGACGAAGTCTCACATGAGCCTCGACGACCTGTTCAGCCGCATCGAAGAGGGCAAGCAGACCGACCTGAACCTCATCGTGAAGGCCGACGTCCAGGGCTCGATCGAGGCCCTGCGCGACGCCTTCGAGAAGATGGACCAGTCCGAGGTGCGCATCAACATCGTGCACTCCGCTGTCGGCGGCATCACCGAAACCGACGTTACGCTCGCAGCTGCCTCCGATGCCATCATCATCGGCTTCAACGTTCGCCCGACTGGCAAGTCGAAGCAACAGGCCGAGAAGGAAAAGGTCGACATCCGCCTGTATCGCGTCATCTATCAGGCGATCGAGGACATCAACGCCGCACGCGTCGGCCTGCTCTCGCCCGACATCGTCGAGGAGGACACCGGCGTTGCCGAGATCCGCGAGACCTTCAAGGTGCCCAAGGTCGGCACGATTGCGGGCTGCTACATCACCGACGGCGAGCTCCATCGCGACGACAAGGTGCGCATCGTGCGCGACGGCACCGTCGTCTTCGAGGGCGAGATCGCCAGTTTGCGCCGCTTCAAGGACGACGTTAAGTCGGTCAAGCAGGGCTACGAGTGCGGTATCGGCATCAGCGGTTACCAGGACCTCAAGGTGGGCGACACCATCGAGGGCTACATCGTCAAAGAGGTCGAGCGCACGGAATAGGAGGTCGGCATGAAGCAAGGATCTTCCAGCCGCAAAGTCAACGAGCAGGCGCGCGAGGTCATCGCGAGCATCCTCCTGTTCGATATATCCGACCCCGAGCTGTCGATGGTCACGATCACCGGCTGCGAGGTGTCGTTCGACCGCAGCGTGTGCAACGTGTACTACTCGACGGACAAGCAGCGCTACGACAAGGTGGGCGAGGCGTTCACGCGTGCGAGCGGGCGCATTCGCTCGCTTATGGCGCGCCGTCTCTCTTGGCGCGTTGCCCCCGAGCTGCGCTTCATGCTCGATCGAAGCGTCGACACGGCGGAGCGCATCGCCGGCGCCTTGGCGCGCGAGTCGCAGCGTCCGCCGGTCATCGTGAAAGAGGAAGAAGAGGGCGAGTAGCATGCCGGTCACCCCGCAAACGAATGTTTCGCTTACGGAGATTTCCGCGGTTTTGAAATCGCGCGATGATTATGTGATCTGCGGGCATGTGAGTCCTGACGGCGATTGTTTGGGCTCGCAGCTCGCCTTGGCGGGAATCTTGAAGCGCCTCGGAAAGCGGGTGACGTGCGTTTTGGCGAAACCCGAGAAGCCCGATGTTCGTCTCTCCTTCCTTCCTGGGCTTGCCGATATGGTCTACGCACGCGACTTCATGGGGGAGGTCGGGACGTTCGTGGCCGTCGATGTCCCGAACCGCGAGCGGATCGGCGATGCATCGCGCCTGCTCGACGAGGCGGAATATTCGATCGCTATCGATCATCACGCGTATCCCGAGACGATGAGCACCCTTACCTATTGCAATCCCTCGATGGCGGCAACATCGATGCTCATCTGGGAACTCTCGAAATGCATGCGCGTCGACAACTCGGGCGACATCGCTCTGTGCGCCTACACCGGTCTCGTTACCGATACGGGGCGCTTCCAGTACCAAAACGCTGACTCGCGCGCATTCGCATCGGCTTCCGAGATGATCACCGCCGGCGTTGATGCTTCTTTCGTTTCGCGTGAGGTTTATCAGAATCGTAGCGAGGCGTCGGTGCTTCTTGAGGCCTGCTCAATCAAGCACATGAAGCTCTTCTGCAGCGGGCAGGCGGCGATAAGCTATGTCACGCGTCGCGACTTCGAGAAATGCCATGCGGTGAAGGCAGATGCCGAGGCGCTCATCGACACGCTTCGCTCCATCGCGGGCGTACGCGTTGCTTGCATGCTGCGCGAGCAGGGTGACTCGATTCGCGGGAGCTTCCGCGCGAAGGACGACACCGACGTTGCGGCCATCGCTGCCAGCTTCGGCGGCGGCGGGCACAAGGCTGCAGCAGGTTTTTCCATCGAGGGTCCTATCGAGGGCGCCCTTGTCAGAGTCGAGAAGGCTATCGAACAGGCTCTCAAGTAAACTCGTTATAAAGTGAGGATGAGGATTTTTGGTGAAATGCGCATTGACGCCGGGCACGTTCGACCCGATTACGGTGGGACATCTCGATGTCATCACTCGCGCGTCGCAGCTTGTCGACGAAGTCATTGTTGCCGTTGCCGAGTCGGTGAAGAAAAAACCGCTGTTCACCCTTGAGGAACGCGTCGCGCTTGCGGAGGAGGCAACCCGCGAACTCGACAATGTTCGCGTCGTGCCCTTCGACGGTTTGCTCGTCGACTTCGCGCATGAGGTCGGAGCGACGGCGGTCGTCAAGGGTTTGCGAGCAATCACGGACTTCGAGTACGAGTTCCAGATGACGGCGATAAACTACCAGCTCGACTGCAACCTGGAAACGCTCTTCATCATGTCGACCCCGCAGCATATGTACCTCTCTTCGTCGGTGGTGCGGGAAATCGCCTCCATGGGCGGCGACATCAAAGAGTTCGTGCCGTCCTGTGTCGAGCGTGCGCTCCGAGAGAAGTTTGGGAACTAATCGAGCTGAGTTCTTGTTCAGAATCGTACTTCCTTTCGGGGTGCTTTCGATCAGGGGCTTTCGAGTTATGAAGTGAAAAGTGGGAAAGCGGGATCACCCCCGCTTTCTTGTTGTATTGAAGGGATATTCGTGGCTGCTAAGAGGGGACAATCGGGCCTTTCGCTCATCGTGGGGGTGGACAAACCCTCGGGTATGAGCTCGCACGACGTGGTTAATCGGGTTCGCCGTATCTTCGGGGAGCGTCGTGTCGGTCATACAGGGACGCTCGATCCTTTGGCGTCGGGCGTGCTCTGCGTTTGCGTAGGGCCGGCGACGAGGCTTGACAATTACATGGTCGGGCATGACAAGCACTATCGTGTTCGAATCGCCTTCGGGGTCGGCACCGACACCGACGATGTCGACGGCGAGCCCGTTAAGTTCGGCTCGGTGCCGAGCGGTGCTTTCGAGGAGCCGTTCGCGCTAGAGACTCTTGCGCGCTTCGTCGGACCCCAAAAGCAGCTTCCCCCTGCGTACTCCGCTGTCAAAGTTGGCGGCGTGAAGGCCTGTGATGCCGCGCGAAAGGGCAGAATAATCGAGTTGATGCCTCGCGATATAGAAGTGTACTCGGCGAAGCTTGCTGCGATCGTTCCTGGTGATGGAGACGTGCCCGTTTTTTGGGACGTCGACTTCCATGTCTCGAAGGGTACCTATATTCGAGCGCTTGCTCGCGATATTGGCGTCTCGATAGGTTGCCCCGCCCATGTGGCCGCGCTCCGACGGACGAGCGCGGGCCTTCTGACGCTCGATGACTGCGTGAGCCTCGACGTGCTTGAGCGCATGGGCGTCGATGCTTCGCTTGACCCAGTGAAACTCCTCGGCTTCCGCTTCGCCTTTCTCGATGAGGCGGGTGCGCGTTTGGTGGCGAATGGTAATCAGCTGCCCGCATCGACGGTTGAGCTTTGCGAGCGCCGCCATGCAAGTGCCGCGAGCGAGTTGTGCGCCTGCACGGCCGGCGTGCGACAGAGTTGCTCTGCACCCGAAGACGGCGAACGGATCGCGGTAATCGTCGACAACAAGCTTGTGGGCATATATGCTTACGAGGAGCAACGGCAGCGCTACAATGCATGTTGCATCTTCCAGACAGGAGTGAGACGTGGCGGAGATATTTAACGTTGACGAGTCGTTCGACCGAAATCGGTTCGACGGTGCGTGCTGTGCATTCGGTGTGTTCGACGGTGTCCATAAGGGTCACCAAGCGCTTCTCTCGTGCGCGATAGAGGATGCTGCGATGCGGGGAAGCGCCTCATTCGTGCTTACCTTCGACACCGATCCCGACGAGATGTTTCGCCCGAACGAGTTGAAAAAGCTTATGACTAATGGGGATCGCATTCAAGCGCTTGCCGCGTCGGGGGTCGATTTCGTCGCGGTTTTGCCTTTCACGCGCGAGTTCGCGTCCTTGCCTCCCGAGCAGTTCCTTGCGTGGACCTTTGGGGAACATTCGCCTGCGAGCATTCATGTTGGTTGCGGATTCCGCTTCGGGTCTCGTGCGAAGGGCACCGAGGAAACGCTTGCTGCGTGGGGTTCTCGCAATATGTGCGATGTCACCGCGCATGAGCTTCTCTGCCTCGAGGGGGCTCCGGTAAGCGCGACGCGCATCAGGGGGCTTCTTTCCGAGGGCGCCGTCGAAGAAGCTGCAAGGCTTCTCGGTAAGTCTTGGAAGGTGCGCGGCACGGTCGTGTCGGGTCGCGGCGAGGGTGCTCAGATGGGCATTCGCACCGCCAACCTCCGCATTCCCGATAACCTTCGCTCCATCGGTGACGGCGTCTATGCGGCTTACGTCATCGTCGACGGAAAGCGCTACAAGGCTGCGGTCAACATGGGCGTTGCGGCGACGTTTGCCGATCGCACGACTTCGAATTGCGAGGCTCATCTTCTCGACTTCGATGGAGATATCTACGGTCATGAGATTGAGCTCGAGTTCATCGCGTGGCTGCGCCCGATGCGCGCCTTCGACGATGTCGACGAATTGATCACCGCTATCATGTCGAATATTGAATGGGTTCGCGAGCATCTTTGATCTGGTTTTCGAATTTACCTATTTGACCTCGATAAATCCCCTTGTCATGCAAATACATGACAAGGGGATTTTCTTGTCATGCGACAAAATCATTGGTTTGCGTGATGGCCAAGAGGCCCTTCCCGTCGCATAGTCGTGTCAACACGTTGGCAAGGCAATGCAAAAGGAGCATCGCAATGAAAATTCTCGGTATGGGAACCCCGGAACTTCTTATCATCCTCGTCGTCGTCCTGTTGATCTTCGGGCCGAAGAACCTCCCGAAGCTCGGCAGCGCGATCGGCAAGTCGGTGAAGGGCCTGCGCGAGGGCCTCGGGTCGGGCAAGAAGGCCGAAGAGGCGAGCGATGAGGCGGAGGTCGCCGAGAACCTCGTGGAATCCGAGGCGGACTCCGAAGAGCAGGAGGCACCGAAGACCACGAAGAAGCGTGTGGTGAAAAAGGTCGCTGCTGCCGAATAGCGAACCACCCAACGAACCTAACCTTCCCTTGGGCGCATGGACATCCGCTATGCGCCCTTTCTGATTTCATGGCGGGGTATTATCGAGGCTCCGTGCTTTACAATAGTGTCCGAAAAGATGGCCGTTCGACCGAAGGGAAGTTAGCGTGATCCAAGGTTCAAGCGACGCGAGGCGCGCTCGTTTTGCCATTCTGGGCTTCGCATCCTTCCAGGCCTGCGTCATCTCGCTTCTCTATATGGGATCTAACTGCTCTTTCTCCCTTGGGAATCTCGAACTGGAGCGCGGAGAGCTCCTGTTTCCCCTGCTGTTCATGGTCTGCACGCTCGTCGCTTGCGCTTTTGCGCCGAATTCGGCCCGCGCGCGCCTGACTTCTGCTCCCGTCGTCATCGTCAGCTCGCTGCTCATGGTGGCGGGCTCGCTCGCCGAGCAGCTGCTCGGCACCCACGATGGAACGCTTCTTGCCCTCGAAGGCCTGCTTGTGGGCGCTCCGTGCGGCATCGTATTCGCCGCCTGGGGCCGTGCGCTCGGAGGTTTCGAAATCGAGCAGTCCGTGCCCTGCGCCCTTATCGGGTCTGCGCTCGGCGCCGCTGTCTGCTTTCTCTTGGGCTCGGAGGCCCTTCCCCCTGAAGCTGAGCTCCTTATTGACGTCTTGCCTCTTTTGTCCCTCGCGTTTCTGCTCGCGATGCAGCGAATCGGCACCTCTCCGTCCAAACCTAAAGATGCGTCTATTAAGCCTGGTGCGCCGAAGAAGAACCGCTTCACGAGGCGCCTTCTTCTGGGAACGCTGCTCTTCGGCCTGGCCACGGGCATCATGCAGACGTACGGATCCGACCCTGGAATGGACGCGACGCCGACGCTTCCCGTTACGCTTGTGCTCTTCATCCTGTTCTGCCTTGCTGCTCTGCAGCTCTTTGGAGGCGAGGGGGCCAAGCCCGCCTTGAAGGACGCGCCCCGCCCAGAAGGCGGAATGCTCGCCGTTATCTCGCGCGGCGTCGCCTTCGTCCAGGGCAGCGACGCAGGCCCGCTTGGCGGCACCTATCGGCTCTCGGTGCTTTTGCTCATGGGCGGCTTCCTTTTCGTGGAGGTCCTCGGCGACATCGGCGTGCCCGGTGAGGCAGTCGCCATGTCGGGCTTTCTCTCGCTCATCGTCGTTTTGGTTTCGCTTTTCCTCGTCATGGGCAAAATCGACGGGGGAGACGCCGCGGCCACGTTCGGGCGGGGATTCGCCGCGCTCTTTCTCGGCGAGTTCATGGGGCTTGTCGTCGGTAACTTCTTCGACGTCGCGTTTTTCGGAAGCGCGGCCTCTCATCTCATGTGCGCCCTTGCCGGATTGTGCGCCCTGATCGCTTATCTCTACCTGTTCACCGAGCGCGACTTCTCGGCGCTCTCCCAAGTCGCCATCACCCTCGACCGCTTCGACGCCACGTGCCGCAAAATCAGCAAGCAGGCAGGTCTTTCCCCCCGCGAGGCTGAGGTCTTGCCCCTTGCCCTCAAAGGCCGCACTGGCGAGCGCATCGCGAGTGAGCTTTGCATCTCGAAAAGCACGGTTGACACGCATTTGCGCCGCATCTATGCCAAATGCGGGGTCCACAACCGCCAAGAGCTTATCGACTTTGCGGAAAGCCATAGTTAACTTTTTGTGAATTCTTGTCATTCTTTGTTACACGCAGTTTACAATCCTTTTTGCTTGTTATCTTGGGCGAACTATACAGCAACCCAAAACCAGAAAGGATTCCATCATGAAGAAGAAGACGTTCAACTCCCTGCTCGTTGGCGCTGGCTTTCTTGCCGGCACGGTCGGCGTGAAGGCGCTCACCTCTAAGACCGCCAGGAAGTGCTACGTGCAGGGCGTCGCTAAGGGCTTGCAGGTGAAGCAGGGCTATCAGAACATCGTCGAAGAGGCGAAGGCCCAGGTCGACGACATTGTCGCCGAGGCGAACTACATCAACCTTGCCGAATCCGAGAAGGCCGAAGCCGCCAAGGACGAGCAGTAAAGAAGCCGCTCGATGAAATACACGATAGAGCATGAGATACCCGGGCGGATTCGTGTTCGGCTCTACGGTCGCGTGCCCGAAGCGGACGTCGATGCGCTCGAGTCGCTCATGACGGCATGTCCCTGCGTGTCGTCGGTCAACGTCTATCCGCGCATCGGGTCGCTCTCGGTCACTTTTGCAGGTGGGGATAAGGCGCGCGCTGCCGTCCTTTCCGCGATGGACGCCGTCGACGCGAAGTCCATCGAGAAGGCGAAGCTCGCGTGCCCGACGGCGCTTTCGGTCAGGACGCATTCCCTGCTGATGGACATCGCGCTGCTCGTCGGCTCCCACTTCGCACGGAAATGGTTCCTTCCTGCGCCCTTGCGCGCCATTCATACGATCTGGCATTATCGCCTCTTCCTGAAAGCGGCCGTGAACTCGCTTCTGAATGCGCGGCTCGATGTGCCCGTCCTCGATGCGGCGGCCATCGGCATCTCGTTCGTGATGGGGGACTTCGCGACGGCGTCGTCAACGATGTTCTTGCTCGATTTGGGCGAGACGCTGGAAGACTACACGCGTGCGCGCTCGGAGAACCAGCTGATCTACTCCCTGCTCGATGCGCCTGAGAACGCGCAGCTCGTCTGCGGCGACCAGGAGACGACCGTCCCAACTGCCAATCTGAAGGAGGGCGATCTTATCGCCGTGCGCACCGGCATGCCGGTAAGCGTCGACGGCGTGGTCGAGCGCGGTGTTGCCATGGTGAACCAGTCGACCCTGACCGGCGAGCCGCTTGCCGTCGAGCGCACGGTGGGAGACGACGTCTTCGCGGGCACCGCGTGCGAAGACGGCGAGATTTTCGTCCGCGTCAAGGCGGCGACGGGCGAGACGAAACTTCGATCCATCGTCTCGTTGGTCGAGATGTCCCAGAGCATGAAAGCCGACGCCCAGACCAAGCGCGAGCGGCTGGCCGACCGCATCGTGCCGTGGAACTTCCTGCTCGCGGGCATTGTCGCGCTCACTACGCGCAGCCTCGTGAAAACCTCTGCTGCGCTTATGGTTGACTACTCGTGTGCGCTCAAGCTCACGGGGTCGATCTCGGTTCTGTCCGCCATGAGCCAGGCTGCCAAGGCGGGCTTCACGGTGAAGGGGTCGAAGCATTTCGAGGCATTCGCCCAGGCCGACACCATCGTCTTCGACAAGACCGGCACGCTCACCGAGGCGCAGCCCCAGGTGAAATGCGTCATCGCACTCGATGGGTGGAATCGAACCCAGGTACTTCGCTTCGCGGCGTGCCTGGAAGAGCACTTCCCGCATCCCGTTGCGCGCGCCGTCGTCCGCGCCGCAGCCGAGAAGAACCTCAAGCATCGCGAACGCCATGCTGCTGTGGAATACATCGTAGCGCACGGCATCGCAAGCTCGATCGACGGCAAGCGGGCGGTCATCGGGTCGAGGCACTTCGTCGTCGAGGACGAGAAGGTCGTCGTCACCGACGAGGATCAGCGCAAAATCGACGCCGAGGCGAGCGACCTCTCGACGCTCTATCTCGCCGTCGACGGCGAGCTCGTGGGCGTCATCGGCATCGACGACCCCTTGAAGGCCGGCGTCTCGGAGGCGATCGAGAGCCTGCGCGACCTCGGCTTCGAGCGAATCATCATGCTGACGGGCGACAACGAGAAGACGGCCGCCCGCATCGCACAGGCGGCTGGCATCACCGAATTCCGCGCCGACCTGCTCCCCGAGGACAAGCACGGCTTCGTGGAAGAGCTCAAGGCCGAGGGCCGCAAGGTGGTCATGGTGGGGGACGGGGTGAACGATTCTCCCGCACTTTCCGCGGCCACGGTCGGCGTTGCCATGGGGCAGGGCACCGCAATCGCCAAGGAGGTCGCCGACATCACGCTCTCGGAGGGCGAACTGCATTCGCTCGTCCAGATGCGCATGCTCTCACGTGGCCTCATGGGCCGCATGGACACCTCGTTTGCGCAGACCATTGCCTTCAACTCGGCGCTTTTGGCGCTCGGCATCGGCGGTATCATCACGCCGCAGACCTCGTCGCTTCTGCACAACGCATCGACGATCGCGCTCAGCATGCACAGCTCGCGTGCGTACAATCTCTAGAGCTTCGGCTTTGTGCCCTTCCCATCGCGAGATGGCTCGGGTATCGTAGACGAGGGCGGGAACCCGCAAAGGGCCCCGCCCTCGTTTTGCTTTCGACGAAAGGACGGCATGAAAGTCACGATCTACACCGACGGCTCTTCCCGTGGAAATCCCGGCCCTGGCGGCTATGGCGCCGTGCTGCAGTTCGTCGACTCGACGGGCAAGCTGCACGAGCGCGAGCTCTCGCAGGGGTATGCCACCACGACGAACAACCGCATGGAGCTGCTCGGGGTGATCGTCGCGCTCGAGGCGCTCAAGCGCCCGTGCACCGTCGAGGTCCATTCGGACTCGCAGTATGTGGTGAACGCCTTCAACCAGCATTGGGTCGAGGGCTGGCTTAAACGCGGTTGGAAGAACGCGAAGAAGGAGCCCGTCAAAAACTCCGACCTCTGGAAGCGCCTGCTCGAGGCGAAAAAGCCGCACGACGTGACCTTCGTATGGGTGAAGGGCCATGCAGGCCATCCCGAAAACGAGCGCTGCGATGCGCTTGCGACCGCCGCAGCCGACGGCGCCAACCTTCTCGAAGATACCGGTTTTACTAGTTAGCGCAGGTCGGCGCAATAGCCGCGCAGCTGAACCCGGTTTGCGCGCTCGGGAAACAGGTGCGCGTAGAGCGCCATGAAGTAGCTGTCCGTCATGGAAGCGATGTAGTCGACCACAATCTGGTTCGGCTCCGTTGAGCCCACGTAGCGCTCGCGCGTGATCGAGCGCGACTTCCTCGCGAGATAATCGATATGGTGCCTGAATATCGCGGACTCCTCGCGCCCTTCGGTCAAATCGCCGAGAAGCTTCTCATAGACCTCCTCGAACATCTCCCCGACGGTGATACCGTCGCTTGCGGCGAGGCCTTCCTTGTTGTAGATGATCTCGTAGTTTTGGCGTTTCGCGCGCTTGAGGTCGTTAAACATCGCCTCGCTCATGGCGATGCGGTCCTTGCCGTAGCTTTCGTTCACGATGTCGGCGGTGAGGTTGTTGATGATCTGCGCGTTCGCCTTGCCCATCACCGTGGACTCGAACTCGTC
The DNA here is from genome assembly GCF_934636505.1 of uncultured Ellagibacter sp. GTDB lineage: Bacteria > Actinomycetota > Coriobacteriia > Coriobacteriales > Eggerthellaceae > Ellagibacter. Next base: position 34,196 of record NZ_CAKUAL010000006.1, on the reverse strand, counting down.
GAGCGAGGCGAGCGCGCCCATGTCCATCGCGTCTTGGCGGTCCTTGCCCACATATGCGATCATGTCGGCCACGCGCACGACGCAGCCCTCGAGCGTGGAGGGGCGCAGCGTGGAGATGACCTGCTCGTCGGCTGTGCACTCCTCGACAAGCGCGTCGAGCGCCTCGAACGTTCCCACATCCCCGCGCTTGAGCTCCTGCTGGGCGAACTCGCCGTTGTGGCAGAGCACACCGTCGAGCGTTTGCAGGCTCACGTTGCGGCGATAGAGCTGGTCGAGCACGCGCACGGAATGGACGTTGTGGTTGAAATAGCGATCGGTGCGCTCGTGGTAGCAACGGGACAAGAACCGCTCGCCCGCATGCCCGAAGGGCGTGTGCCCCAAATCGTGCCCGAGCGCGATGGCCTCGATGAGGTCGCAGTTCAGCCCGAGCAGCCGCCCGATTCCCCGTGCGACGCGGCTTACCAGCTGCACGTGCAGGCCGCGGCGGCAGATGTCGTCGTTCTCGACGAAGGAGAACACCTGCGTCTTGCCTGCATACCGGTTATAGGCGGGCATGTTCACGATCTTCTCGATGTCGCGCGCGAACGCGGGCCGTGCGATCGTCGCTGTGTCGTGCGGGTTCGGCTCGCGCCTGGCCACGTCCTCGTCGCGAAAGCGGTAGGGGCTCATCCGCCCCGCCGCGCGGTCGGCGAGAATCTCCGCCTCGATTGCCGGGTCGATCGTCAGGTAGGGTATGGAATCCTTCGACATGGTTGCCTTCCTTCTCGCGGCGGGTGCGACCCTGCCGCGAAGACGAGCGCTCGACGCGCTTTCCTTGTTTGCCGCCATTGTAGCAGTGACGCGCGTGTTCGGCTCAGGTTGTAGGCGCACTGCGCATTTGGCCGTGCTCGCGGGGCGGGCGTTCGTCGGTCGTGCTACCATATCCCATTGTTTAGCAAGCACCGTATACCAGCTGAGGGGAAGCGCCAATGCCGTGGGTTTTGATCATATTGATCGTCGTCGTCGCAATCGGCCTGTTCGGGTTTTTGTCGTCTAAGGTCGACGAGCTCTCCGGAATCGGCCGCGAGCATGCCGCAGGGTCGTTCCGCTGGCCGCACGGCAGGGTCGTCCGCACGCGTATCCTTTCTGCGGAAAAGGAGCATGAACGCGGCGAAATCGCGAAGAAGGTGCTGCTCCCGTGCATCGTCATCGCAGCCATCTGCGCGGTATTCACCATGTTCGGGCCAATCGTCTCCTACGGCAACGTGCTTACCGTGGTATCGCTTCTCGCATCGCTTGTCATCGCGACCCTCGTCTGCGGGAAAAACGATGCCGGCCGCGCGTTCTGCTACGCGGTGGTGGGCCTTGGCATCGCCTGCACCGTTCTCATCCTGATCACGAGCGCCTACGTGTCGGTTTCCACCGCCGAAGTGAACGCTTTCACGGCCATCTTCGGGGCCGTGGGCGCCTCGGTGGGGGCTGCGATCCTTCCCGCGCGCGTCACCTTCGCCCGCGAGTTCGCCGACGAGACCGTCGGTTGCGTGCGCCTCTCCCAGCGCACGGCGGCGGCTGCGCTTCTGCTCGATCTGCAGGATAAGGAATGGGAAGTCCCCGAGCACGTGAGGGAGCAGGCGAAGCGCCTCGAGAAGCGAAGCAAGCCCGCCCCTGCGGCCGCTTCCGATCCTGCCCAGCGAAAAGATGAAGAGTAGGCGGGGCATCCTATGCCCGGCGGGCGCATAACCGATGAGGACATCCAGAAAGTTCGCGACGCGAGCGACATCGTCGCCGTGTTCAGCGAGCGCGTTCCCGTGAAGCAGCGCGGCCGCGACTTCTGGTGCTGCTGTCCCTTCCATAACGAGAAATCGCCTTCGTGCAAGATCGATCCGGCGCTGCAGTTGTGGCACTGCTTCGGCTGCGGCGAGGGCGGGGATGTGTTCGCGTTCATCATGAAGGCGGAAGACCTTTCGTTTCCCGAGGCGGTCCATAGGCTCGCCGAGCGCGCGCATATCGACATCGTCGAGGTTGGCGGTAAGCCTGCGGCACCCGCGAGCAAGAAGGCGCGCCTGAAAGACATCTGCAAGGCGACCGCCGAGTTCTACCATCTCCAGCTCATGCGCTTGAAGTCGCCCGAGGCGGCGGCCGCGCGCGAGTACCTTTCGGGGCGCGACTTGGGCGGCAAGGTCCCAAACGATTGGAACTTGGGGTTCGCCCCCGGGCGCGGTGTGCTCACGCGCCATCTTTCCTCGAAGGGCTTCAAGGCCGACGAGATGGTCGAGGCGAACGTGTGCAGCCGCGATTCCCAGGGCAAGCTGCGCGACCGTTTCTACAACCGCATCATGTTCCCCATAAACGACGTGGCGGGCAACTGCATCGCGTTCGGCGGGCGCGTCGTCGGGAAGGGGGAGCCGAAATACCTCAACTCCCAGGAGACGCCGCTGTTCCACAAGTCGCAGGTGCTCTACGGCCTTGACAAGGCGAAAGTCGCCATGGCATCGAGCGGCGTCGCCATCGTGTGCGAAGGCTACACCGACGTCATCGCGCTTCACGAAGGGGGAGTGCGCAACGCGGTGGCCACGCTCGGCACGGCGCTCACCATGCGCCACATCCGTATTCTCGGCCGTCATGCGCAAAAGAAGATTGTCTATCTCTTCGACGGTGACGCCGCAGGTCAGAAGGCGGCCGACCGCGCGCTGGAGTTCATCGACTCCTCGATGACGCCCGAGGCGGGCAAAACGAGGATCGAGCTGTGCGCCGTCACCCTGCCCGATAACCTCGACCCCGCCGAGTACATGGCCTCGCACACTGCCGTCGAGCTTGAGGAGCTCATCGAGCACGCGCAGCCGCTTTTGAAGTACGGTATCGATCGTCGCCTTGCCGCGCACGACCTCTCGAGCGCAGAGGGCAGGTCCGCCGCGCTCGCATCGGCGCTCTCGGTGCTCGCCCCCATCAAAGACTCCCTGCTCGCGAAGGACTACGCCATCCAAATAGCCGGGCGTACCCGCGCTCGCGAGGAGGATGTGCTCGAGGCGCTCTCGAAGCTTGCGCCCCCTGCGCGCTACGGCGAAGCAGCAGATGAGGAAGCGGCGACTCAAGCCCCCGTTCCCGTCCAAGCGTCGCAGCGTCGGGCGCTTTCGAAGACCGAGCTCAACCGCCTGCGGCTCGAACGTGAGCTTCTCAGCGTGCTCGCGAAAAACCCGCTTGTTGCGCTTGCCCATGCGGACGTGCTCGCGCAGACCAAGTGGCACGACCCGCTGCATTCCGCCATCGCGTCGAGCATTCTCGACACGCTCATGTCCGATCCTGCCGCAAGCGCTGCGGCGATCGTGTCGAACGCGGCTGCCGTCGATGGCCGTGCTGGGCGTGTTCTCACTGCGGGGGGAAACTCCACCGAGACGGCGTCCCCCGAAGAGGTCGCACGCTTCCTCGCCGAAGAACTTGCCATCGGCGATGCCGAGGACGCGATCGAGGAGCTCCGCAGTCAGCTTGCCGACGAGTCGCTTAAAGGGACCGAGGAATACGACTTTCTTTTCCAGGCCACGACGGCGCTTCAAAAGGAGCTGCTCGAGAAGCGCCTTGCCCACAAGCCCGTCGCGCACGAAGGCCGTCTGTAGTATGCAACCAGTTGCAAAACCGCGTAAAGTCTTGTGTGCGGTGCGCCGATGCGGAAATACGCTCTGGTATAATTAGGCATGCTTGTGAATAAGGAGGTGCACCAATGTCTCATATGGTTCTTTGGCTCGTCGTGGCCGCCGTCATGGCCCTTATCGAGGCCTTCTCGTTCGGCCTCATCACGATGTGGTTCGTCGTCGGCGCGCTCGTTGCTTTCGTCGCCGATCTGCTCGGTGCAACGTTCGTCGTGCAGATTGTCCTGTTCCTTGTGGTCTCGGTGCTCTGCCTCATTCTCCTTCGTCCCGTCGTCGTGAAGCACCGCAACCGCGGTCACTCGGCTGAGCCTACGCTCGTCGGCGAGCGCGGCGTCGTGTGCGAGACGATCGACAACGACGGGCTGACGGGCAGGATCGAGCTTTCCGACCATATGACCTGGTCGGCTCGCTCCGCTACGGGGGAGGTCCTTCCTGTGGGCACGCGCGTCGAGGTCGTTGCCCAGGAGTCCATCAAGCTCATCGTCAAACCCTGTGAACCGGAAGCGTAAACCGTCCGCTATCGAAAGGAAACGCTATGCCACTGCTCACCTTCCTCATCGTGCTCGTCGTCATCGTGGTGGTCTTGGCCGTCACCTGCGTGAAAATCGTTCCGCAGGCTGAAGCCGCCATCGTCGAGCGTCTGGGATCGTATCTCACCACCTGGAACAACGGCCTCCACATCAAGGTCCCCTTCATCGACCATGTGCGCATGGGGATCTCGCTCAAGGAGCAGGTCTTCGATTTCCCGCCGCAGCCGGTCATCACGAAGGACAACGTCACGATCTCGATCGACACGGTCGTCTTCTTCAAGATTCTCGACCCGAAGCTCTTTTGCTACGGCGTGGAGAACCCCATCGTCGCTATTGAGAACCTCTCCGCGACCACGATCCGCAACATCATCGGCGAGCTCGACCTCGACACGACGCTCGTTTCCCGCGACACCATCAACGCGAAGATGCGCTCCATCCTCGATGAGGCAACCGACGCGTGGGGCATCAAGGTCAACCGCGTCGAAGTGAAGAACATCACGCCGCCCGCCGCCATCCAGCAGGCGATGGAGAAGCAGATGAAGGCCGAGCGAGAGAAGCGCGAGGCGGTGCTTTTGGCAGAGGGCCAGAAGCAGAGCGCCATCACGGTTGCCGAGGGCGAGAAGCAGGCGCAGATCCTCTCCGCCGAAGCCGAGAAGCAGGCGATCATCCTCGCTGCGGAAGCTGAGAAGGAAAAGCAGATCCGTGAGGCGGAAGGCGAGGCCGAGGCAATTCGCAACGTCCAGCGCGCAACCGCAGAGGGCATCGCGATGGTGCGTGAGGCGGGCGCCGACAACGCCGTTTTGACGCTTCAGGCATACGAGGCCCTGAAGTGCGTTGCGAACGGTCGTGCAACCAAGCTCATCATCCCCTCCGATATCCAGGGAATCGCCGGTCTCGCGGCGTCGATCAAGGAAATCGTGACCGACGACCCGAACGCCCCGAAGCAAAGCGAGACACCGAACGCGTAGCGCGTTTTGGGCCCCACGCGGGCCCGCATCCCGTAGATTTGTGTTCGTTTCCCGCTCAACCTGGCACTTCGGGTGGACAGGCGCGGGTGTGCTTGCCACAATGTCGCAAGCGAAAAAGTCGGGCGCGCTCTATCTGCGCGCCCGCATGTCAATCGAATAAAGGACGTGTTGCCAGTGGTCAGTATCGTTATTGCCCCCGACCCGCTTCTTCGCCAGGTGTGCGAGCCGTGCACGCCAGGCGACCACAGCTTGAAGAAGCTCGCCAAGCAGATGGCGCGAGCTATGTACAACAACAACGGTTGCGGAATCGCAGCTCCGCAGGTCGGCGTGACGAAGCGCCTGGTCGTCATCGATGTTGACGACTCCAATGAGCAAAACCCCATCGTTTTGGTCAACCCCGAGATCATGGAGCTTAAAGGCGAGCCCGAAACGCAGGGCGAAGGCTGCCTTTCTTGCCCTGGCATCACTGTTCCTGTTTCACGCAAGCCCTGGGCCCGCGTTCGCTACTACGACCTCGACGGAGAGTTGTGGGAAATCGAAGGCGATGGCCTTCTTGGGCGCTGCCTTCAGCATGAGATCGATCACTTGAATGGGCGCACGCTTTTCGAGTCGTGCGACCCCCTGACGCGCATCCGCGCGCTCGAAGCCTATGACGAGGCGCGCAAGAAGGGCGCCAAGCCGGGCGACACCTCCATCGAGGTGGATTGAATGCGCATCGTCTTCATGGGCACGCCGAGCTTCGCGGCAACCATCCTTGAGGATCTCTCGCAGCACTACAACGTCGTCGCCGCCTACACGCGCCCCGATGCGGTTCGCGGACGGGGCAAAAAGCTCGTCGCGTCCCCGGTGAAGGAAACGGCGATAAGCCTCGGCATTCCCGTCGAGCAGCCGACGACCTTCAAAGACCCCGAGGCCATCGCTACGCTTGAGCAGTATCGGCCCGACTTCATCATCGTTGCGGCATACGGCATGATCCTGCCCGTCGAAGTTCTCGAGTGCCCTACGTATCATTGCCTGAACGTGCACGCCTCGCTTCTGCCCCGCTGGAGGGGCGCGGCTCCTATCGAGCATGCGATCCTCGCCGACGACGAGGAGACGGGCGTGTGCATCATGCGCATGGAGGAAGGCCTCGACACCGGCCCCTTCTGCGTATGCCGGACGCTCGACGTGGGGGAGAAAACGCTTCCCGTGCTCGCCGACGAACTCGCGAACCTGGGCTCGCATGCCCTTTTGACGGCGATCATGCAGATTATGCGCGGGCAGGAGCGTTGGGTCGTGCAGAAGGAGTCCGACGCCACCTACGCTCATAAGATTGAGAAGGGCGAGCTCGATTTGGACCCGGCACTCGGCGTCGACCTGCTTGTTCGTCGCGTCCGCGCAGCGAGCGCGGGTCATCCGAGCAAATGCTTGGTGCTCGGCAAGGGCGCGACGATCATCGACGCATGCCGCGCCGATTACGACGAGCAGGGAAAGGCTGCGGCAAGCGGGCTTGGTGCGGGGCAGGTGCGCTTCGCCTCGAAGCGGCTTCTGCTTGGGTGTGCCGACGGCGCTCTCGAGGTCTTCCGCTTGAAACCAGATGGAAAGAAAGAAATGGATGCCCAGGCATTCGCGGCAGGAGCTGCGGCGCTTCATGGGCACGACGGAGAATGGACGGCACAACATGCCTGATGGCAACAACCAGCATAACGAAGAACATCGCGGCAACGGCGGCGCGAAGCGCCAGGGATCGCAAGATCGTCGCGGCCGCTCGAACTCAGGTTCCTACGGTTCGAAGGGAAACGGCGACCGCAGGGGCTCTTATAAGGGCTCGCGCGACGGCGGAAAAGGCGGCAAGGGCGGCTATGGCAAGCGCGACTCGCGCGGCGGTTCCTCCCGCGATGGCGAGCATCGTTCCCGCAAGCCCTTCGACAACGAGCGCTCCGATGACCGCAAATCCTACGGTAAGCGCGGCGATGACCGTCGCTCGGGAGGCAAGTCCTTCTCGAAGCAGGGGGACGGCAATCGCAAGCCCTACGGCAAGCGAGACGACAACCGAAAGCCTTACGGCAAGCGGGATGACGATCGCAGGCGCGACGGCGAGCGCAAATTCGAAAAGCGCGAAGGCGATCGCAAGCCTTACGGCAAGCGCGATGATAACCGCACATTCGAGAAGCGCGACGGCGAGCGTAAGCCCTTCAATAAGCACGATGGCGACCGCAAGCCCTTCGAAAAGCGCGAAGGCGCAGCGCGCGATTTCGACCGCGCTCCTCGCGGCGACGCCCCCTTCAAGAAAGATCGTGCCGACGATCGCGGCTTCTCGCGCAAAGACGCAGGCGAGCATCGCGGCTTCGAACGCCGCGGGCCGTGGCGTCCCAACGAGCAGAATGCTGCCCTCGCCGAGGGTCGCGAGCCGCGGGAAGGCGTCTATCGCGGCGAGCTCGAGCTTGACGAGAACGGCGAGCTCAAGTACCGCAATCGTCCCAAGGGCGGTGAGCGCCGCGGTGCGAAGCACTCCTTCGGCGACAAGCCCCGCACGAGCGGCGTCGTCCACAAGGATTCCGAGCGCAGCGCCTCCCCAGCTCGCCAGGCAGCTCTGCGCGTGACGTCGATCGTCCGTGAGCGCGATGCCTTCGCTCAGGAGCTTATCCACAAGTACATCGATTCCTCCCGCATGTCCCGCGAGGACCGCGCGTTCGCAACGCGTCTCACGCTCGGCGTGGTGAGCTCGTACGGCACGCTCGACGACGTCATCAACCGCTGCCTCGACCGTGTAAGCGACATCGACGACGACGTGCGCGACGCGCTGCGCATCTCGACCTACGAGATTATCTTCCTGAAGAAGGAGCCGCATGCCGCGGTAAGCCAGGGCGTCGAGCTGGTGAAGACGATCGCGCCGAAGGCATCCGGCCTGGCGAACGCCGTTTTGCGTCGCATCGCCGACAAGGCGCACAAGTTCCCCTTCGGCGACCCCCGCACCGACATCGAGGCGTTCGCGCGCCTGCATGCCTTCCCCGAGTGGCTCGCCAAGCGGGCGTTGCTCGACTTGGGCCCCGAAGCCACGCGCGATTACCTCGCGGGGTCGAATGAACCGGCGCCCCTGTTCGTCGCGATCAACGCGGCGAAGGCGGACGAGGCCGAGGTCGTCGAGACGATCGTGGCGGCCCATGGCGATCCGGTGGCCGTGTCGGTCAACGGCGAGGACATCCCCGGGTGCTATTGCCTCTCCGAGGGGCGCGTGCTCTTCGACGGGCGCGTCCGCCATATGATCCAGACCGGCCAGCTCCTCGTCTCCGACGCGTCGTCCCAGCAGATCGCGCGCCTTGTGCTTCCCGAGGAAAAGCCCGCGTCGCTTCTTGAGGTCGGCGCCGGCCGCGGGACGAAGACCGTCCTCATCCAAAGCGACGCTCAGCGCCGCTACGGCTCGCAGATCGAGGAGTACGTGACCGTCGACAACCTGGAGTTCAAGACGAACATCACCGCCGAGCGCGCGGAGGAATACGGCATCCATGTCTCCGAATCGATCACCGGCGACGCGACGGCGCTCGATGACGTGGTGGGCGAGCGTGCCTTCGACGTCGTGTTCATCGATGCCCCGTGCTCGGGCCTGGGCACGTTGCGCCGCCACCCGGAAATCCGCTGGCGCTTGAACCCCGAGAAGATCGACGAGTTTGCAAAGACTGGCTTGGCGCTCCTGAAGTCCGCCTCGACCCATGTCGCCCCGGGCGGCAGTATCGTCTTTTCCACGTGCACCATCACGCGCGCCGAGAACATCGATGTCGTGAAGGCGTTCCTCGCAAGCGACGAGGGCAGCTCGTTCGCCTTGGCGCCGATCGGCGGGGCGCCGTGCTTCAACCCCGCGCTCAAGCCGGGCTCGCCCGATGCCCACTTCGCCGTGCGACTTGTGAAGGCGACGGAATAAAATAATCCCCCAATTGCGGGGGCCTGCCTGAAACGGCGGCTATCCATATGACGGTTAGCCGCCGTTTGCATATCAAACTACTTCCATTTCGCAACGTTGCGATACAATCCATGCGTTAGGCATCGTTAACGATGCATCATTCGAGCATTATGAAAGGGGGAGTCGCATATGGAACCGAAGATCGAAGAGGTGGCTTCGCGAATTAGGTCGTTGCGCGAGGATCTCGACATCTCGATGCAGGAAATGGCCCAGGCGACGGGTCGCTCGCTTTCGGAATACGCCGCGCAGGAATCGGGCGAGCAGGATTTAAGCTTCACCTTTCTCTCGAAGTGCGCGAAGCGCTTCGGCGTCGACGTCGTCGAGCTGCTTACCGGCGAGAACCCTCACCTGACCGGGTATTCCCTTATCCGCGAGGGCGACGGGCTGTCCGTGAAGCGCCGTGCCGGCTTCGAGTATTTGCACAAGGCGCCGCAGTTCAAGAACAAACTCGCCGAGCCGTTCTTGGTCACGATGCCCTATCTTCCCGAAGAGCAAGACAAACCCATCCATCTTTCCTATCACCGCGGTCAGGAAATCGACTGCATCGTCTCCGGACATATGCGCTTCGCCTACGAAGGCCACGTCGAGGAACTCGGCCCCGGCGACGTGCTTATGTACGATTCGGGTCGCGGGCATGGCATGATCGCCACAGGCGGCGAGCCGTGCGTGTTCTACGCGATCGTTTTGAAGCCGCAGGATATCGAGATTATGTAGGCGCGCCCGGGCTTGCCCCAGGTTGCGCCACCCTTCGGTATCTACGAGACTTCACGGGCGAATTGCCCTGCTTGCACTGAAAGAGGTTCTTTTATCCCATGAGGAATATCAATCTGCGCTACGTTGACGAGACCTACGCTTCCGATGGCCAGCTCGAGACGTTCAGCGTCCACTATCCCGACAACTTCAACTTCGGCTACGACGTCGTCGACGACATCGCGGTGAACGACCCCGACCGTCGCGCGATGATCTGGTGCAACCCCGAAGGCGAGGAGCACATCTTCACGTTCGCGGACATGAAGCGCTGGTCCGACAAGACGGCAAACTTCCTGGTCGATCAGGGCATCAAGCGCGGCGATTACGTTCTCGTCGTGCTGCGCCGCCACTACCAGTTCTGGTTCGTTGCGACGGCGTTGGCCAAGATCGGCGCGGTCATGGTCCCCGCGACCTTCATGTTGAAGGAGCACGACCTGGAATACCGCTTAAACGGCGCCTCCATCAGCTCCATCATCTGCACCTCCGTTGGGGACATCGCCCAGATTGCCGACAACGTCATCTCCGAGTGCCCCACGGTCACCTCTCGCATCCTCGTGAACGGCGCGGGCGGCGGCTTGACCCGACACGACGAGGATGGAAACCTCATCGCTGTTGCGGGCACGGTCGGCGCGGCGCTTTCCGGCGAGGAAGGCATCTGCGCAGCGTCTATCGAGCGCGAGGGTTGGGTCGACTTTAACAGCGGCGTCCGCGCGGCGAGCGAGGTCTTCGAACGTCGCGACACGGTAGCTGCCGAGCCCATGCTCATGTACTTCTCCTCCGGCACGTCCGGCAACCCGAAGATGGTGCTCCACGATTCCAGTTACGCTGTTGCGCACCTCATCACCGCCAAGCATTGGCATAACGTGCAGCCCGACGGCGTCCACTTCACCATCGCCGACACGGGCTGGGGCAAGGCCGTCTGGGGCAAATACTACGGGCAGTGGCTCATGGAGGCCTGCGTCCTCACGTACGATTTCGACCGTTTCAACGCGGGTGAGATTCTCTCGCTTATCTCGAAGTACCAGGTCACGTCTATGTGCTGCCCGCCGACGATGTACCGCCTCATGATGTCGGAGAATTTCGACGCCTATGATCTCTCCTCGCTTCAGTACTCGACGACCGCGGGCGAGGCGCTCAATCCCGATTTGTTCAACTTCTGGAAAGAGCACACGGGGCTTACGATCTACGAGGGCTTCGGGCAGACGGAGACGCCGCTTACCATCGCCAACCTCAAGCATTCGACGCCGCGTTCCGGTTCGATGGGCAAGCCCGTGCCTCTCTACAACGTCGAGATCCAGCGCGACGACGGCTCGCGCTGCAACACCGGCGAGACGGGCGAGATCTGCATCTGCATGGAGCCGCGCCCCGCGGGCATCATGATGGAATACTATCGCGACCCCGAAAAGACGGCGAACGCGATTTACGACGGCTGGTATCATACGGGCGACACCGCCTGGGTCGACGAGGACGGTTACTTCTGGTACGTCGGCCGAAACGACGACGTCATCAAGTCGTCTGGCTATCGCATCGGGCCTTTCGAGATCGAAAGCGAGCTGCTCGAGCACGAGGCGGTGCGCGAGTGCGCTGTCACCGGCGTGCCCGACCCTGTTCGCGGCTTCGCCGTCAAGGCGACGGTCGTGCTGGCTAATGGTTTCACAGGTTCCGACGAGCTGACCCGCGAGCTGCAGGCATGGGTGAAGCATCGTACGGCTCCTTACAAGTATCCGCGCATCGTCGAGTACGTCGACGCGCTGCCGAAGACCGTGAACGGCAAGATCCGCCGTGTCGCCATCAGGCAGAAGGACGGGGCGGACTTGAAGTCGCCGAAGCTTCCCGAGGGCCTTATCTAGCATGGCGCAGGTTCGCGATTTCGACGTTTCGCAGCTGTCGGGCGTGCTTATCGTGTGCGGCCACTACGGTGTGGGGAAGACGGCGCTTTCGCTTTCGCTTGCAAAGGATGTCGCCCGCGCGGGAAAGCGCGTCACGCTCGTCGACCTCGATGTGGTGAATCCCTACTTCAGGTCGAGTGACCAGGCGCAATCGCTTCGGGCGGCGGGCATCTCGGTGATAACGCCGGTCTATGCCGGTCCCGACTGCAACATCGACATGCCAGCGCTCACCGGCGCGGTTGCTCCCGCGATCGAGCGCGCGCAGTCCAACGAAAACGAGCTGTGCGTCATCGATGTCGGCGGCGACGATGCGGGTGCTGCAGCGCTTGGGCGTTTCTCGCGCACAATCGCTTCGTCACCTTACGAGATGTGGTATGTCGTAAACCGCTACCGAGCGCTTACCCGCGATCCGCGCGAAGCGTGCGAGGTGCTCTACGAAATCGAGCGTGCATCGCGCCTTCGTGCGACGGCAATCGTCGCGAACTCCCATCTCATGGGCGACACCGACGAAGATGCGATTTCCACTTCGCTGCCGTTTGCCCGCGAAGTGGCATGTGCGGCGGGTCTGCCGCTTGCTGCCGTCTGCGTTCCCGCATCTTGTGCGGATGCGGCGAGGGAGCGGCTTTCCCAAGAGGGCGCCGACGTGGCGCTCTACGAAATAGATCCCTATCGGCAAACGCCGTGGAGTAATTGATAGTCAAGAGGGCGGGGGTTAACGTCAAATGGCAAGAATCAGCGTGGACGAGGGCTTCTGCAAGGGCTGCGGCCTTTGTGTGGATGCGTGCCCGACCCACATCATCGAACTCGATCAGGAGAGGATAACGGCCAAGGGCTATCATCCTGCACACTGCATCGATCTATCAAAATGTACGGGGTGCTGCTCATGCGCGGTCATGTGCCCCGATGTCGCCATCTCGGTTTGGAGGTGAGTTATGGCTGAAAAGGTTCTCATGAAGGGAAACGAGGCGCTCGCTGAAAGTGCGCTGCGCGCCGGGTGCCGTTTTTTCTTCGGTTATCCCATCACGCCGCAGACCGAGCTTGCGGCCTACATGTCTAAGCGCATGCCGAAGATCGGCGGAACGTATCTGCAGGCTGAAAGCGAGATCGCGGCCATCAACATGGTGTACGGCGCTGCGTCCGCCGGCGCTCGCGCGATGACGTCCTCATCGAGTCCTGGAATCTCGCTTAAAGGCGAGGGCATCTCGTACATGGCAGGCTCGGATCTGCCGGGCGTCATCATCAACGTGCAGCGAGGGGGCCCGGGTCTCGGCGGCATTCAGCCCTCCCAGTCCGACTATTGGCAGGCCACGCGCGCAACTGGGCACGGCGACTTCTTCATGCCCGTGCTTGCGCCCTCGACGGTGCAGGAGATGGCGGACTGCGTCTACCGTGCCTTCGATTTGGCTGACGAGTACCGCACGCCTGTCATGGTGCTTGCCGACGGCATGTTGGGCCAGATGATGGAGCCGGTCGTTTTGCCGGAGCCTAAGGAGAGCCTTCCCGAGAAGCCCTGGGCAACGACGGGACATAAGGGCAAGCGCGCCCACAACATCGTGAACTCGCTCTATCTGACCGCCGATGCCCTCGAGAAACTCAACATAGAGCGCTTCGAGCGCTACGAGGTCATCCGCGAGAAAGAGCAGCGCTCAGAAGCCTTCATGCTCGACGATGCGGAAGTCGTCGTAGTCGCATTCGGCGCATCGAGCCGCGTGGCGAGAAGCGCGGTCGTCGCCGCGCGCGAGGAGGGCATCAAGGCCGGTCTCCTTCGTCCGATCACGTTGTGGCCGTTCCCGACGAAGGCAATCGAGGACGCGCTCACGCACGCGAAAACGTTCCTGTCGGTCGAGATGAACATGGGACAGATGGTCGATGACGTGCGCCTTGCGGTGAACGGGCGCGCGGCGGTCGACTTCTACGGCCGCACCGGCGGCGTCATCCCGACGCCCGAAGAGGTGCTTTCCGCTATCAAGGATTCTGCGAAGAGGGGAGGGGTTCTCTAATGGCACAAGACGAGAAGCTCGTGTTTTCCCGCCCGCATTCCCTGTTGCCGGTGGTGACCAACTATTGCCCGGGGTGCACGCACGGCATCGTCCATCGCCTCGTGTGCGAGACCATGGACGAGCTCGATATCGAGGGCCAGACCGTAGGCGTCGCGCCCGTCGGCTGCTCGGTCATGTCCTACGATTTCTTCGGTTGCGACATGATTGAGGCTGCTCACGGCCGCGCCCCCGCGGTGGCGACCGGTGTGAAGCGCGTTCTGCCCGACCACGTGGTGTTCGCGTACCAAGGAGACGGCGACCTCGCCTCGATCGGCATGGCGGAAACCGTCCATGCGGCGACGCGCGGCGAGCACATCACCGTCATCTTCATCAACAACGCGATCTACGGCATGACGGGCGGTCAGATGGCTCCGACGAGCCTTCCGAACCAGGTCACGCAGACGAGCCCCTATGGGCGCGACGTCTCGAAGGCGGGCTATCCCGTGCGCGTGTGCGAGCTTTTGAGCACGCTCGACGGCCCGGCGTACATCGAGCGCGTTACCGTCGACTGCAAGAAGAACATCCGCAAAGCGAAAAACGCCATCAAGAAGGCGTTCCAGTACCAGATCGACGGCGTGGGCTACTCGTTCATCGAGGTCGTTTCCACTTGCCCCACGAACTGGGGATTGACGCCGCAAGAGGCCTTCGAATGGATGCGCGAGAACATGCTGCCGTACTATCCGCTCGGCGTCTACCGCGACGTCGTTGCCGATGGTTATGCGAACGCGGCTGAGGCGGCGTCGGCGCGCTCGGCGGCATGTCCCATTGCCCATCCCGAGAAGTCGGAAGGGGGCAATTAATGGCTGAGACGACGTATCCCGATCGCAAGATCGTGCTCGCCGGTTTCGGCGGGCAGGGCGTGCTCTTTGCCGGCAAGGTCATCGCCTATACCGGGCTTATCGGCAACCGCGAGGTTTCGTGGCTGCCTTCCTACGGCCCTGAAATGCGCGGCGGCACCGCGAACTGCAGTGTCAGCTTGGCGGCAGACCCCATCGGCAGCCCGCTCATCACGGCGCCCGATGTCCTCATCGCGATGAACCAACCCTCGCTCGACAAGTTCATTGACGCGGTCGTTCCCGGCGGTCTTGTCATCGCCGACTCCACGCTCGTGCAGAACATTCCCGAGCGCAACGACGTCACGGTGAAGGCCATCCCCGCTGCCGATATCGCCGAGAAGGCGGGGCTTAAGGGCTTGGGCAACATCGTGCTGGTGGGCGCTCTCTTTGCGGCGGACCCGTTCTGCGATTCCGAGGTGCTCACGGCGGCGATCGAGAAGTGCGTTCCCGCGCGCAAAGCTGCGATGCTCGATAAGAACAAGCAGGCGCTCTCGCTCGGTATCGAGGCGTAAGGGCAGCGGGCGCGGCGAGGGGCGCTAAAGGGACACCCTTCGCCGCAGCTTCTTACCCTCAAAGGCGCACGGTTGACGCGAAGCCCCAGTTGAGGCGCGGCACGCGAGATTCGCGTGCCGCGCCCTCTTTACTTGCAAGTTGCTGCTATGATACTTCTATTACGCTATCAGTAGGTCGGAGGGTGCCTTGAGGTCACGTACTATCGCGTTGCGCTTCGTTCTCGCGACCGTGCTCGCGTTTTCCTTGGCATCCGTCGGCACCTTAGGAGTGGCTTCGGCCGACGAGCAGGGGCAATCTCAGGACGAGGCGGCTTCCTCGAAAGTGATTCGCGTCGGCTACCTCATCGACAATCAGGACTACCAATCCTGAACGCCCGACACGTATATGTCGGGCTGGGGATACGAATACCTGCAAGACATTTCCTACCACACCGAGGGCTGGAAATACGAGTACGTCCTGGGAACGTTCTCCGAGCTCATTGCCAAGCATGAGGCGGGGGAAATCGACCTCATGTCGAACATCTCCTATACCCCCGAACGAGCCGAGAACCTTCTCTACTCGACGAACCCTTCGGGCAAGGAGCGCTATTACATCTACGTGAAGCCCGATCGCGGCGACCTTACCGTGGGCGACCCTGCACTTGCCGAAGATGCCCAGCGAGCCCACGATGCAGGCATGAACGGGCATCTCGCCAAGCCCATCGACATGGAGAAGGTCAAGCAAGCGCTCGCCACCGCCCGCCGCTAATGCTTTGCCCGTTTTGCGTTTGCCTGCTGATGTCCGTGTTGTCCGCTTCGGCTTCTTGCGGTGCCTTTCGTAGGGACCTTGCTGATGTTCGTGCCGTTCGGCATTACGGAAGCATATCTTGTGTAGCTAAGGTGCCCCCGTAATTGCGCCCGCCGTGGTGTCATTGGCGGGATTATTCGCCCTTTGCTCAACGGGTCGGGGGTTGCGCGCAGGCATGCGGTATGATTGTCACGCTTTAGGAAGCTTTCTTCTTGGAGATGGATGGGTCCTGGTGGGCCCCGCGGCCTTCAAAGCCGCTGTGAGGCGCGCAGAACGTCTTGGGTGTGTTCGATTCGCACGCATCTCCGCCAATATTTCCATGAAACGACGTGATCGGCGCCGCAAGGTGCTTGCGTGCTTGTTGTCTTTTCCAGGAAATGGGGGGAATTATGGCAGATCAATCAATTTCCGTCGATGCGTTAAGCCCGGGTCAAACCGAGGCGAAGGCGGAGACCCTCGGCATCTCGAAGGGCTCGATGCCCGCTGGCCGCATGTTTGTCGCCGCGATGCTCGCAGGCGCCTTCATCGGCTTCGGCGCAATGTTCTTTTGCCTGTTCACAAGCGATTCATCGCTTCCTTTCGCCGTGCAACGCGCTGGCGGTGGCGCTTGCTTCTGCTTAGGCCTCGTGCTCGTGCTCTGCTGCGGCGCGGAGCTTTTCACCGGCAACTCGCTTATGGTGTGCTCGCTGTTCTCGAAAAAGATCGGCTCAGGCCAGCTCGCGCGCAACTGGGCGATTGTGTGGCTGGGAAACCTTGCCGGCTCGCTCGTCGTCGTGTTCCTCGTATGCGCCTCGCAGATGGGCGCGATGAACGGGGGAGCGGTCGGGACGACCATGGTAAACGTTGCTTCCTCGAAGGCCTCACTTGCACCCGCCACCATCTTCGCGAAGGGCATCCTCTGCAACGTGCTCGTGTGCCTGGCCGTGTGGATCGGCTTTTCCGCCCGCTCGGTGGTCGATAAGGTGCTCGGCATCTTTCTTCCTATCACTGCGTTTGTGGCCTGCGGGTTCGAGCACTGCGTGGCGAACATGTTCTTCCTTCCGAGCGGGCTTCTCATGAACATGCTCGGCGTCGGCAACTCGGGGGCGATCACGCTCGCGGGGCTCGTCGTGAACATCGTCATCGCGACGCTCGGCAACATCGTCGGCGGCGTGGCGGTCGGCACGGCGTATTGGTTCGCGTATCGAACTCGTGAGAATCGCGCGTAAACCCACGCGCATACGCTACACTTACCTTTCAACAGTCAAACGGGGAAGGGTGAGGTTCGTGCTTACGTATTTTAAACGCTATGAGATAGCGGCTTGTGCTATTGCCGTCGCCATTCCCCTCGTCGTGGTCTTCATCTGGTCGAACATCGAGGGGCGCGCGATGGGCTTCACCGCAGCGGGCGCGGGCGTGTCCGTCGTGCTGCTGCTCGTCGGCTTGTTCGTCTTCACGCGCGTGTTTGCTCGCGCAGCGCAGGCTAAGCTCGAAAAGCTCGTCTCCCTCTACAACGATGACTGCGATGCTATGGCCTTCCTCGAAGGTTCGTCGAAAATCGCGGAATCCGCCGAGCCGCCCTTGGGCGAGCTTCCCGCGTGGTTTTTGTCCTTTTACGCGTGCGCGCTTATCAATGTCGACCGCAAGAGCGACGCCGCGAAGTTCGGCCTCATGATTCAAGACAGCGTGAAGGACGCGCCCACCGATGAGGCGAAAATCGCGCTGTACGCCGATCTGGTTCCCCTGGTGAAGAGCCTCTTCGACAACAATCGGGTGATTGCGCTCATCGACGAGGCGCTCTCGCTGCCAAACTTGGGGGATGATATTATCACGCAGCAGCGCCGCGCCTATCTCTCATGGTCGCGCGAGGTCGCCCAGGCAGAACTCGCCCACGACGAGTCGAAGCTTATCGGGCTTTACCGCTCCATCTGGGACAACCACGACCAGTGCACGCGCTTGCGCGTCGTGTATGCTGCCAAGGAAGGCGAGCTTCACGCTGCGGCGGGCAACCGCGATGCGGCAGCAGGCTGCATGCGCTTCGCCGCCGACAATGGCAAGGATCTCCCCGCAGCGCGAACAGCCCGCGCCTTCTTCGGAGAGTAAGGTGCAGCTGCCTCGGCGCAGGTGACTTTAAAACGCCCCTTTCGGAAACGGCACCCCCGTTTACGGAATACCGCTAGGAATTGTTAGCACGTTCGAAACAAAAGACTCCTATAATGTCGAACGTTTTTGCAATTCACGGTACAAGCGGGGTAGAAGTATGGACTTGATGCAGATTGTGGCCGTGGTGGTGTTCGTCGTCGCGATGGTCGCCATCATGTCGGAGAAGGTGCACCGCGCGCTCGTCGCCATCGTCGGCGCGATGATCCTGCTCGTTGTCCACGTCGTCACCTTCGACCAGGCCATGGGCCACGTCGACTTCAACACGCTCGGCGTGCTTTTGGGCATGATGCTCTTCGTCGCCGTGGTGAAGCTCTCGGGCATCTTCGAGTACCTCGCCATCAAGTGCGCGCGCCTCGCGAAGGGCAACCCCTGGCACGTCATGGTGCTCTTCGTCTGCCTGACCGCGCTGCTCTCGGCCCTGCTCGACAACGTGACGACGGTCCTGCTCATCGGCCCCATGACCATCACGGTGTGCCGCCTGCTCGACATCGACGCGGTGCCGTTCTTCCTCGCCGAGATCATGGCCTCCAACATCGGCGGCACGGCAACGCTCATCGGCGACCCTCCCAACATCATGATCGGCTCGGCGGCGGGCTACTCGTTCGTCGACTTCGTCCTCTACGACACCCCGGCGGCGCTGCTCTCGCTTGCCGTGATGCTCGCGCTGTTCTACCTGCTGTTCGGCCGAAAGCTCCACGTCGACGACGCGCACAAGGACGCGCTCACCGGCCTCGACGAGCGCGAGCAGATCAAGAACCCCGTCCTCCTGCGCCAGAGCGTCGTCATGATCGCGCTCGTCGTCGTGGGCTTCATGGCCCACGGCTCGCTCGGCATCGAGTCCTGCGTCGTCGCGCTCACCGCGGCGGGCGTCCTCATGCTGATCTCGGGCGAGCGCATCGAGGAGGCGCTCGCGCACGTCGAGTGGACCACACTCGTCTTCTTCGCCGGCCTGTTCATCATCGTGGGCGCGCTCTCGGAGGTCGGCGTCATCGGCATGCTCGCGCAGGCCTTGATCGACGTCACGGGCGGCTCGACCTTCGTCGCCATGCTCGTGCTGCTCTTCGCCTCGGCCATCGTCTCGAGCTTCCTCGACAACATCCCGTTCGTGGCCACGATGATCCCGATCCTTCTGTCCATGGAGGCGACAGGCATGGACGTCGCGCCCCTGTGGTGGGCGGTGTCGCTCGGCGCCTGCCTCGGCGGCAACGGCACCTTGATCGGCGCGTCGGCGAACGTCGTCATGTCCGACATCTCGCGCAAGAACGGCCACGTCATCACGTTCGCACACTTCTTCAAAGTCGGCTTCCCCACGATGCTCGCGACCGTCGCCGTGTCAGCAATCTATCTAATCGTGCGTTTTCCGCCAATGTAGCTTTTCAGGGTTTCGCGCGGCGCGAAGCTGCCCTATACTTGCGTGCAGTCCTTTAAAAGCGGTACAGAGAGACCGACAAGGAGTGCGAGCGATTCACCCAGGTGAAGTCGCACTATCGCAGAACCGAGCGGTCTGCCTGCATCCCTGATTGGAAGAGGGTGCTAATGACAGATACTAGAACAGTGAAATCCGTCTGTATGGACGCAGACGAAATGGAGCGATCGCTCACGCGCATCGCGCACCAGATTCTCGAGGCTAACCATGGTGCCTCGAACATCGCCTTG
Organism: uncultured Ellagibacter sp.; assembly: GCF_934636505.1. Lineage (GTDB taxonomy): Bacteria > Actinomycetota > Coriobacteriia > Coriobacteriales > Eggerthellaceae > Ellagibacter. Next base: position 14,527 of record NZ_CAKUAL010000006.1, on the reverse strand, counting down.
GTCGGAATCCTCACCCGAGGCGACCTGCTCGCTCATCGCCTTGCGAGCAAGATCAAGCAGATCGAGGGCACCGACGTACCGCTTGGCGCGCTCGACATCAGCTTCTATCGCGATGATTTCGCGACGCATCTTTCCCCCGAGGTCCACTCGACCGACATCCGCTTCGACATCGACGGACTGACCGTCGTGCTTGTCGACGACGTCCTGTTCACCGGCCGCACCATCCGCGCGGCGCTCGATGCGCTGAGCGATTTCGGCCGCCCCTCCTGCGTGCAGCTTGCAGTCCTCGTCGACCGAGGGCACCGCGAGCTTCCCATCCGCGCCGATTTCGTCGGCAAGAACGTCCCTTCCTCTTCGCACGAGAACGTCCGCCTCTTTTTGGAGGAAGTCGATGGCGTCTCTGCCGTCGAGGTCCTCGAGATGGCGCCAGGGGACCGTGCGGGTTCCGCCCCGCTTGGCGCTGAACAGCCCCAGGAAAGTGAGGCGTAGCAACCATGGCCTTCAACCACAAGCACCTCATCAACATCTCCGACTACTCCGCCGAAGACATCACGCGGATTCTCGATACCGCCGCAAGTTTCCGCGCGGTGAACGAGCGGCGCATCAAGAAGGTACCGACGCTCAAGGGCTTCACCGTCGTGAACATGTTCAACGAGCCTTCGACCCGCACGCGCTCGTCGTTCGAGCTCGCCGAGAAGCGCCTGTCATGCGATACGCTCAACTTCGGTGGGTCTTCCACCTCTACGGTGAAGGGCGAGAGCTTGCGCGACACCGTGCAGACGCTTTGCTCGTACAAGATCGATGCCATCGTCGTGCGCGACAAGCACGCGGGAGCGCCGCGCAAGGTCGCCGATGTTTCCGGCGTCTCCGTCATCTGCGCAGGTGACGGCAAGCATCAGCATCCTACGCAAGCACTGCTCGACCTGTACACCATTCGCGAGCGTTTCGACCGCATCGAGGGCCTTCGCGTCGGCATCGTCGGAGACATCGGCCATTCGCGCGTCTGCGGCTCGCTCATTCCCGCGCTCAAGATTATGGGCGCCCATGTCACCGTCATCGCGCCGCCGACGCTTATGCCGGCAGCTCCCGAAATCTTAGGGGCCGATGAAATCACGTGCGACCTCGACGCGGCGCTGCCCGAGCTCGACGTGGTATACATGCTGCGCATCCAGCGCGAGCGCCTCGAGGGCGCGCCGTACCCGAGTCTTCGCGAGTACAACCTGCTCTTCGGCCTGACTGAGGAGCGTGAGAAGCTCATGCGGCCCGAAGCTATCGTTTGTCATCCAGGCCCTGTAAACCGCGGCGTCGAGCTCGACGACTACATGTGCGACCACCCGCAGCGCTCCGTCATCTTGGACCAGGTCTATTCCGGCGTGCTCGTCCGCATGGCCGTTCTCTATCTGCTGTTAGGAGGAACCGACAATGGCGTTGATGCTTAAGAACGCGCGGCTTCTCGACCCCCAGGTTGGGCTCGATGAGGTCGCTGACATCCTGATCCGCGATGGCCGCATCGTGGAAATCGGCCACGACCTTGAGATGCCGAAGGGCATCGAGCGCGACCTTACGGGAAAAATCGTCGTTCCCGGCCTGGTCGACATGCACGTTCACCTGCGCGATCCCGGATTCGAGTACAAAGGCGACATCGAGTCGGAGACGAAGGCGGCGGCGCACGGCGGCTTCACCGCGGTATGCGCGATGCCGAACACGAACCCCGTCTGCGATAACGCGACCATCGTGGAATACGTGCAGCGCAAGGCCTCTGAAGTCGGCTTCTGTCGCGTGCTCGTGTCGGGCGCGCTTACGCAGGGGCTCAAAGGCGAGGTGCTCTCTGAGATGGGGGACATGGTCGCTCACGGCGCTGTCGCGTTCACCGACGACGGCCGCGGCGTGCAGGACTCGGGTATGATGCGCCGCACGATGGACTACGCCAAGCAGTTCGACCGCGTCGTCATGTGCCACTGCCAAGACGAGGGTCTCGTGGGCGCGGGCCAGGTGAACGAAGGGGAATGCTCCACACGCCTCGGCCTTTTAGGTTGGCCCGCGGAAGGCGAGGAACTCGAAATCATGCGCGATATCGCGCTTTGCCGCCTGACGGGATGCCATTTCCACGCGCAACACGTGACAACCGCGCGCGGGCTCGAGCTCATTCGCGCCGCCAAAGCCGAGGGGCTGCCCGTCACCTGCGAGGTCACGCCGCACCATCTGCTTCTCGACGACTCGATGATCGGCGAGGACTACGATACGAACTACAAGGTGAACCCGCCGCTTCGCACGAAGGCTGATGTCGCTGCGCTTCGCGCCGGTCTTGCCGATGGCACGGTCGATGCCATCGTTACCGATCACGCGCCGCACGCGACCTACGAGAAGGATCGCGAGTTCGAGCTAGCCCCCTTCGGGATGACGGGCATCGAGACCTCGCTCGGCCTCATGCTCACCCATATGGTTGGCGAGGGCGTGATCGGTTTGAACCGTCTCGTCGAGCTCATGGCTGTGAACCCTCGGACGATCCTGCGAGACGAGCGCGTGGCCATCGAGCCGGGCTCTATCGCCGATTTGACGGTCATCGACCCCGACGCGGAGTGGACGGTTGCCAAAGACGACTTCTGCTCGAAGGCGCAGAACACGCCGTTTGTCGGGTGGGACCTTCGTGGGCGCGCGACCGACGTGTTCGTCGGCGGTTACGCGACGATGGAAGACGGCGTGGTTTGCTCCACGGTCAAAAAGTAAGGCGCCTTTACGGCGATTTCGATACGATAGCGGATGACGCCCGCGATGGCGGGCTTGAACGGAAAGGAACGATGTGAGCGAGATCACGAAAAAGCTGCTCGAGAACACCTCGAAGCCGCTCGGTGCACCGGCGCTGCTCGTGCTCGAAGACGGCGCCGTGTTCAGCGGCACCTCTTGCGCGGCGCAGGGCGAAGTGTTCGGCGAAATCTGCTTCAACACCTCTCTGGAGGGCTACCTCGAGGTGATTACCGACCCGAGCTACGCAGGCCAGATCATCACGATGACCTACCCCCAGATCGGCAACTACGGTGTGAACCGCGAGGACTGTCAGTCCGAGAAGCCGGCGTTGCGCGGGCTCGTCGTGCGCGACATGTGCCAGGTGCCCTCTAACTGGCGCAGCGAGCTTTCGCTGCCCGACTTCCTGCGTGAGAACAACGTCGTCGCCATCGAGGGCGTCGACACGCGCGCGCTCGTTCGCCACGTGCGCGACAACGGTGCCCAGCGCGCGGTGCTCTCCACGCTCGACACCGACGTTGAGAGCCTCCTTGCGAAGGTTCGCTCAAGCGAATCTATCGTCGGCGTTAACCTCGCCGAGACGGTCTCTCGCTCCGAGAAGGCAACCTTCGGCATCGATGACCTGCCGAAAACCCAGGCGTTCGCGCTCTCGGCGCCCGCGCCTGCGAAGTACAAGGTCGTCGCCTACGATTGCGGCGCGAAGCTCTCCATCTTCCAGAACCTCGTGCGCGTGGGCTGCGAGCTTACCGCTGTTCCCTGGGACACTCCCGCTGAGGACGTCCTTGCGATGAACCCCGACGGCGTGTTCCTCTCTAACGGCCCCGGCGATCCTGATGCTGTTTCGGGCACGTATACCCAGGTCGAAAAGCTGCTCGGCAAAGTTCCCGTCTTTGGCATCTGCCTTGGGCACCAGATGATGTCGAAGGCCGCGGGCGCTCAGATCGAGAAGCTCAAGTTCGGCCATCGCGGCGGCAACCACCCCGTCATGAACCTGCGCACTCACCGTGTCGAGATCACCGCGCAAAACCACGGGTTCGGCCTTCTGTTCCCGACGCTCGGCGAGCTTATCCCCGAGGAGTCGGCAGGAGAGACCGAGCATCGCGACGACCTGCGCTTCTGGGTCGAGAAGCGCGTGGCGCCCGTTGTGCGCAACGAGAAGTTCGGCCGCATCCAGCTCACGCATGTGAACTTGAACGACGGCACCGCCGAGGGCATCGCGTTTCTTGACATCCCGGCGTTCTCGGTGCAGTACCACCCCGAGGCGTCGCCCGGACCGACCGACGCGCACTACCTGTTCACCGCCTTCTCGCGCCTGATGGATGGACGCGAGGATTATCTCGATATCGACATCGCCGCCGACCGCTTGGCCGGATGGAAGTTTGGGGGAGAAGTCAATGCCTAAGCGTACCGACATCAAGTCCATCCTGGTCATTGGATCGGGTCCGATTGTCATCGGCCAGGCATGCGAGTTCGACTACTCGGGTGCCCAGGCCTGCAAGGTCCTCAAAGCCGACGGCTACCGCGTCATCCTCGTCAACTCCAACCCGGCGACCATCATGACTGACCCTGGTCTCGCCGATCGCACCTACGTCGAGCCGATCACGCCCGAATTCGTCGAGAAAGTCATCGAGAAGGAACGCCCCGACGCGCTTCTCCCGACGCTCGGCGGCCAGACCGGACTGAATACCGCCGTCGCCCTGGCGAAGTCTGGCGTCCTTGACAAGTACGGCGTCGAAATGGTCGGCTGCGACCTTCCCGCCATCGAGCGCGGCGAGGACCGCAAGCTGTTCAATGAGTGCATGGAGGAACTCGGCATCGAGGTCGCGCGCAGCGGCTATGCCTACTCCATGGAAGACGCCGAGTCGATCGTCGCCAAGTTGGGCTTTCCCGTGGTGTGCCGCCCGTCGTTCACGCTCGGCGGTGCCGGCGGTGGCATCGCGCACGACATGGACGAGCTTCATCTCATCGTGAGCCAGGGACTTGAGCTCTCGCCCGCAGGCGAGGTGCTTGTCGAGGAATCCATCGAGGGCTGGAAAGAGTACGAGATGGAGGTCATGCGCGACCGCGTCGGCAACGGCATCATCGTGTGCTCCATCGAGAACTTCGACGCGATGGGCGTCCATACCGGCGACTCGATCACCGTCGCCCCTGCGCAAACCCTCTCCGATGTGGAACACCAGCGCATGCGCACGGCCTCGCTCGCCATCCTCGAGAAGATCGGCGTCGAAACCGGTGGCTCGAACGTGCAGTTCGCCGTCAACCCGAAGACGGGCCGCATGATTGTCATTGAGATGAACCCCCGCGTGTCGCGCTCCTCCGCGCTCGCTTCCAAGGCGACGGGCTTCCCGATTGCCAAGGCCGCGGCGAAGCTCGCGGTGGGCTATACGCTCGACGAGATCGTGAACGACATCACCAAGGCGACGCCCGCGTGCTTCGAGCCTTCCATCGACTACTGCGTCGTCAAGGTGCCGCGCTTCGCGTTCGAGAAGTTCCAGGGCACCGACGACACGCTCACGACCCGCATGAAGGCGGTCGGCGAGATCATGTCCATCGGCCGCACCTTCGAGGAATCGCTCGGAAAAGCGCTTCGCTCCCTTGAAAACGGCCGCGCGGGTCTCGGTGCTGACGGCAAGGGTGCGGAGGGCACCATGCAGGGCGCGGAATTCGACGACATGGTGTGCCGCCCGACTGCGAACCGCATCTTCTTTATCGGCGAGGCGATGCGCCGCGGCATGAGCGTGGAGGAGCTTCATGAAAAGACGGGCATTGACCCGTGGTTCTTGGCTCGCATGGCCGACATGGTCGCCGTCGAGCAGGCGCTTTCGGGCCACGCGCTTGAGGAACTCGACGAGGAGGACATGCGCTGCGCTAAGCGCTTTGGCCTCTCCGATGTGCAGATCGCGCACCTGACCGGGTCGGACGAGCTTTCCGTGCGCGCCCACCGCAAGGCGCTCGGCGTCGTCCCTGCGTTCAAGACGGTCGACACCTGCGCTGCCGAAACGCCGAGCAAGACAGCCTACCACTACAAGACTTACGACACTTGCGAGAGCGAGGTCGCTCCCAAGACCAAGAAGCGCGCGATGATTCTCGGCGCAGGCCCGAACCGCATCGGCCAGGGCATCGAGTTCGACTACTGCTGCGTGCATGCAAGCTACGCGCTTGCCGATGCCGGCTTCGAGACCATCATGGTCAACTGCAACCCCGAGACGGTCTCGACTGACTACGACACCTCCGACAAGCTCTATTTCGAGCCTCTGACCTTCGAAGATGTCATGGACATCGTCGATGTGGAAGACCCCGACGGCGTCGTAGTGACACTCGGCGGTCAGACGCCGCTCAAGCTCGCGCGCGCCCTGCAGGAAGCGGGCGTCCCCATTATGGGCACGAGCCCCGAGGCGATCGACCTTGCCGAAGACCGCGATCGTTTCTCCCAGGTGCTCGACGAGCTCAAGATCATCTACCCCGCTGCGGGCGAGGCGTCTACCCTCGAAGAGGCGCATCGGGTTGCCGAGCACATCAGCTTCCCGCTACTCGTCCGTCCGAGCTACGTGCTCGGTGGCCGCGGCATGGCCATCGTCTACGACAACGATCAGCTTGACAAGTACATGGCCGAAGCCGCGAAGATCTCGCCTGACCACCCAGTCTATCTCGATCGATTCCTCGAAGCTGCCATTGAAGTCGACGTCGATGCGCTCTGCGACGGCAAGGACGTGTTCGTGGGCGGCATCTTGGAGCACATCGAGATGGCAGGCATCCACTCGGGCGACTCCGCCTGCTGCACACCGCCGTTCTCGCTCTCGCTCAGCCTTCAGGAGCAGCTGCGCGACATCGCACGCCGCCTTGCGCTGCGCCTGGGCGTCGTTGGCCTGCTCAACATTCAGTTCGCTATTAAAGACCAGGTCATCTACGTAATCGAGGCAAACCCGCGCGCGAGCCGCACCGTGCCGTTTGTCTCCAAGTCGACGGGTGTCCCCTTAGCGAAGATCGCGGCCCGCATCATGGCGGGGGAGAAGCTCGCCGATCTGCACCTTCCCGCCGACGACCGCGAGTTCGACTACTTCTGCGTGAAGGAAGCCGTTATGCCGTTCGGCCGTTTCCCCGGCTCCGACGTCGTGCTCGGTCCCGAGATGAAATCGACTGGCGAGGTCATGGGCATCGCAGGCAATTTCCCTGCAGCGTTCACCAAGACCCAGCTTGCGATTGATTACGAGCCGCCGCGGGGCGGGGAAGTGTTCATCTCGGTGAACGATGGCGACAAGCGCAACATCACGGCGATCGCTCGCTCCGTTGCGCGCCTCGGGTTCTCGCTCGTTGCAACGACGGGCACTGCCCGCGCCCTTCGCGCGTCGGGCATCGAATGCGAAGAGGTTGGCAAGATCCATGCCGGCTCGCACACGATTCTCGACCGCATCGCATCGGGCGAGATCGTGCTCATGATCAACACGCCGTTCGGCAGCTCCACCAACACCGACGGCTATGAGATGCGCGCGGCATGCGTGCGCCACGGCGTGAGCTACTGCACCACGCTTGCGGGCGCGCAGGCGCTTATCGCGGGCATGGAGGCGGTCCGTGAGACGGGGCTCGACGTCATCGCGCTGCAAGACCTGCCACAATGGGAAGGCTAAATGATGGTAGATATCACAGCGCCCGTGCTCGATAACCACCAGGTGGGCCCCAGGCTTCACCTTATGACGCTGAGCGCGCCCATAATCGCCTCGAGCATCAAGCCCGGGCAGTTCGTCCATATGCAGATTCCGGGTATGGAAGGCCATATCCTGCGCCGCCCGTTCTCGGTCTATGCGGCGGACGTGAGCGAGGGGACGATCGAGATTCTCTACCAGGTGGTGGGCTTCGGCTCCGAGCGGATGACCAAGCTTGCGCCCGGTGACGAGATTGCTCCCAAGCTCATCGGGCCTGTGGGCCACGGCTGGGCGGCGCCCGAAAAATGCGGACGCGCGCTTCTGGTGGGCGGCGGCGTCGGGGCGGCGCCGTTGTTTTTGCTCTTCGAGCAGCTCGTCGCTGCGGGCGTCGACGTCACCGTAGTGCTCGGTGCCCAAACCGAGGCAGCGCTCGTATGCCGCGAGCGTTACGCGCGCGTGCTTTTCACTGCCGGCTGCTGCGCCGAGAACGCGCCTCTGTGCGCCACCGACGACGGCACCTTCGGCCGCGCAGGTTTTTGCACCTCGCTTGTCGATGATGCGGTAAGCGAGGCGAACGCGAGCGGGAAACCCTTCGATTACCTGGCTGTTTGCGGTCCTGAGCCGCTCATGAAGATAGTTTCCGGCCAAGCGGCGCAAGCGAGCATCCCTTGCCAGGTGTCGATGGAGAAGCGCATGGCGTGCGGTGTCGGAGCCTGCCTTTCCTGCGTTGTGGAAACCGTTCACGGCAAGAAACGGTCCTGCGTCGACGGCCCCGTCTTCGATGCACAGGAGGTGGCGTGGTAATGGCAGCGAAAACCCCACGTGAAACCTGCGTTAATCTGGCAGTGAACCTCGGCGGCCTTACGATGAAGAACCCCGTGACGACGGCTTCGGGCACGTTCGCTGCCGGCATGGAGTACTCCGATTTCGTCGACGTGTCCGCTTTAGGCGCCGTCACGACGAAGGGCGTTTCCCTCAACGGTTGGGAAGGCAACGCGAGCCCGCGCATCGCCGAGGTTCCTTCGGGCATGCTGAATTCGATCGGCCTGCAAAACCCCGGTGTCGCCCACTTGAAGAGCGAGGAGCTTCCCTGGCTGCGGGAGCAAGGTGTCACGACCATCGTGAACGTCTCTGGGCATAGTTTTGACGAATACGTGCAGGTCATCGAAGCGCTCGAGGATGCACCCGTCGATGCGTACGAGGTGAACATCTCGTGTCCGAACGTCGATGCCGGCGGCATGACGCTCGGTACCCACGTCCCAAGCGTCGAGAAGGTTGTCTCGCTTTGCCGCGAGGCGACGTCGCGCCCGCTTATCGTGAAGCTCACTCCCAACGTGACCGATATCGCTGAGATTGCGCGCGCCGCTGAGGCTTCGGGCGCCGATGCGATTTCGCTTATCAACACGCTGCTCGGTATGGCGATCGACGTGAAGCGACGCCGGCCGGTGCTTGCGCGCGTTGTCGGTGGATTCTCGGGTCCTGCCGTGAAGCCGGTTGCGCTGCGCATGGTGTGGCAGTGCTCGAAGGCGGTTTCCGTTCCCATCCTTGGCATGGGCGGTGTTACCACCGGCACCGATGCCATCGAGTTCATGCTGGCTGGTGCCACAGCAGTTGCCGTCGGCACGGCGAACTTCATGAACCCCCAAGCGACCGTCGACGTGATCGATGGCATTATCGACTACTGTGAAGAGCAGGGCGTAAACGATGTGAACGACCTGATAGGAGCACTTGAATGCTAGAGGATTTCCACGCTCAACCCGCCCGCGACCGCGTGATCGTCGCGCTCGACTGTAATGCGGCTACTGCGCTTTGCCTTGCCGTGCAGCTGCGCGGCCATGCGAAATGGCTCAAAGTCGGCATGACGCTCTACTATGCTGAGGGTCCTAAGATTGTGCAGACGTTCAAGCAGCTCGGCTTCAATGTCTTCCTCGACCTGAAGTTCCACGATATTCCGCATCAGGTGGAAGGTGCCGCGGCTTCGGCGGTGCTTTCGGGGGCCGACATGCTCACCATGCACGCTGTCGGCGGTTCTGCCATGATGGCAGCTGGGCACCGTGGTGCGGAAGCCGCCGCGTTCGAGCGTAAGGTTCCCGTTCCGGCAACGCTTGCGATTACGGTTCTCACCAGCATGGATGCCGAATCGCTTGCAGCCACGGGCGTTTCGAGGGCATTGCCTGAGCAGGTGAGCTCGCTTGCTCTGCAGGCGCGCGAGGCGGGGCTTTCGGGCATTGTATGCTCGCCTCAGGAAGCGAGTAGCATGCGCGAACTGCTCGGCCCGGATGCGTTTATCGTGACCCCAGGCGTTCGTCCCGCGGGAAGCGCGAAGGGCGACCAGAGCCGTGTGGCCACGCCCGCTCAGGCTTTCGAGAACGGCGCCTCTCATATTGTTGTAGGTCGTCCGATCACGCAGGCTGAAGACCCGGTCGCTGCGTTCGAGGCAATCGCCGCAGAACTGGCTTAGGGCTTTCAACTCGATAAGCGCTCGCGAAGAAAGTGCATGCTCAAACACCGAGGCTGCACGGAGTCGACTTACACGCACAATCCCTAGGGGCGCACCGTATTCCGGTGCGCCCCTAGGCGTCTGATGCGCGGGTTTACTTCAACCTGAGGGCAAAGGTGGAAGAATCTCCGAAAATCCAGAAGGCATTTCCAGGCTACGAGGTGGTTTACGGGTTCTTCAGCAAAAGCGGCTTCACTCAAAGGCTGCTCGATGTAGCGCGAGAGAAGTAGAATCTGCTGCTGATTAATGAGGATGCTTTGATGCGGGTATAATTGTTCGAATACAACTCTGCAGCAGGTCCTGTACATAGTGAGCGCTGCGATGTTGGGCGTTGACTGCATGCAACCTACAGCCATCATCGCACGATGCCTGCCCAGAGGGCAAGTGCACAAAGATGATGGGGGCTTGCCTCGTCGACGATTACCTGGAATCCCCACCATTAACTATATGCTGGCACGAATAATACTCATTGCAAACATATCTCTAAGTAAATATAATAACTGTAATTGTAATTATTCATATTGAAGGAGGTCAAATGAACATTTCGAGACGCTCTTTTGTAGCTGCTAGCTTATTAGGGGCTAGCTCGATGATTGCTGCCATGAACCCTGTGTTCGCGCTGGGTCAATCTCGAGCCAATGCTTCTATTCATTGCCTTATTGACACAACAATAGACAATGCCCAATACGCAGGCATCTATTTGCCGACACGGGAAATAAATTATTCTAGGATTAATCTATCTCTTTTTACAAAATCTCGAACTGTTGGAGCGCTATCGATCCCAGCTTCTTTTTCGGATACAGGTATTTCTGGTCGGTCAGTAATAGGGCACGATTCCCGAACTCGTTTAACGGGGACGGATTCTCATCCGTATAACGCCACGTGCTTTATTCAAACCACGTGGCCCGATGGTGCCATTGGATACGGAACTGCAGCGTTTTCTTCCTTGACAATGGCTCTTACTGCCGGTCATTGCGTTTTTTCTACAGAGCATGGGGGATTTGCAGAATCTATTAGAGTATGGCCGGGTCGTAATGGGGACTTTATTCCATACGGCTCTGTTGATGTTGATTCCGTTTATATACCAATCGAATATTATCAGGCGAGAGACAAGCGATTTGACTATGCGGCACTTGGCTTTATTCCTTCTTCTTTCCCTTCAACGTTAAATCAACGCTCGTATTTAGGAGCGCACGCGTACAATGACAATAATGCGGGGGGTCAGTATATACGTATTGATGGTTATCCATATGAGAGATTCGCTGAGTTTTGGGGTTCGATGGGCTACATTGAATCTGATTCAGCTAACAGCTCTTACATGTGGAGGTACTCCATAGACACGAGCGAGGGGATGAGTGGGACTCCATTGGCAACCCTTGCGGGGGCAGCTGATCCAAATCAAATAGTTGGCATCCATACTTCTGGAACCAATAATTCCTCAACAAATCCTTATAACTACGCAGTTAAAATGGATAGCCGAATGATATGTTTTGTAGCTTCGTTCCGTGTGAACGGCGAAGATAGGGGGAATGCGTAGTTATGCGCTTCAAAATAGTGGGCTTCGCCGTTTTGCTCATGGCTTGCTGCATGGTTGGGTGCACCCAGCAGCCTTCTTCTTCGACATCTCCGGAAGAAGACGCTAATCAATATGCCGACTTCACGATTACCTTTCTTTTATCCGATGGCAATCCCGCGGCTCATGTTGAGGTCGTATCGAATCACCTTGAAGAACCAACGCTCGAAATAGCCGATGCGCATACCACTGACGAGAGGGGAAGAATATCGTTTAAGGCTTTTGTTCCGCAAAATGCGAATTTCGCTGTCCGCCCGCTCGTTGAGTACAGCTCCCAGGGAGAACTAATTACCGTTGACTTGCAGCAGGGGGAAACAGATTTGACTCTCTCGCTTTCAGATGATTATTCTTCGCAATACGAAATGGACAAGGCGTCCTGTTAGTTCGGCCCGACTTGCTGATGCCGTCGCCATTTGTGAATGCTTTGTGCTCAGATGCGCTGTGATGTGTCCAGATTTGGCCCTGCACCTTATTTTTCCGTTGATGAGCAGTGATTTCTTTGAAAAACACTTGACCATTCGGCGGAAATCCACGACGATAATCAAACGTTGACCGCGCCGTGAGCAAGCCGATGGAAGATTGAGTTTGCGGAGGGTCGCGGAAAAACAATGCCCGTCCACTATTATTTTCCTTGAATGGTCAACTGGGCATTTACAATTATTGTTGATAACGGCAATCGGCGGTAGGCGTCGTGCCGAGAAACAAAAGGAGAGATTCACGATGGCAATTCCTCAACTCAGCCCCGAAGAGCGTCAGGCAGCTCTCGAGAAGGCCAAGGCCGCCCGCATCAAGCGCGCTGAGGTTCGCGACGATCTCAAGAGCGGCAAGCTCACGCTCGAGAAGGTTCTCGACATGAAGGAAGACCCGATCGTCGGCCGCATGAAGGTTTCCACCCTCATCGAGACCCTCCCCGGTTACGGCAAGGCCAAGGCCGAGAAGATCATGAAGGAACTCCAGATCGCTGAGAGCCGCCGCCTTCGTGGTCTTGGCGACCGTCAGCGTGCCGCACTGCTGGAGCGTCTTGGCTAATCGTGCCCATGCGCCGCGGTAATCTCTTTGTGATTTCAGGGCCATCAGGTGCTGGCAAGGGCACCCTGGTGGCCCGTTTGTTGCGCGAAGTTCCCGATTGCTGGGTTTCGGTTTCCGCAACGACGCGTTCTCCACGCGAAGGCGAGCAGGAGGCTGTCCAGTACTTCTTCAAGAGCGACGAGGAATTCGACGCGCTTGTCAAAGAGGACGGGCTTTTGGAATGGGCCACGTATGCGGATCATCGCTACGGCACGCCGAAAAGCGCCGTGCTGGGGCATATCGCCCAAGGTGAGCAGGTCGTTCTTGAAATCGACGTGCAGGGCGCTTTTCAGGTGAAGGACAAGCTTCCCGAAGCGCACCTGGTTTTCATCGAGCCGCCTTCGCTTATCGTGCTTGAAGAGCGTCTACGCGGACGCGGTACGGAAACCGACGAGGTGATAGCCTCCCGCATGGAAGCGGCGCAGGCAGAGCTTGCGCGCAAGATGGAGTATGACATTCGGATCGTGAACGACGACCTTGAGACCGCCACTAGGCAGTTAGTCGATTACGTGAACGAAAAAGCTGAAGAATAACGAGGTAACATCAAAGATGAGCATCATCGAACCGAGAATCAACGATTTACTGGAAGAAACCGATCAAGACCGTTTCCTTCTGTGCGCCCTCGCGTCCAAGCGCGCGCACGACATCAACGACATGATGCGCGGCCAGCGCGATCGCGCAATCCAGCTGCAAACCGCCGTCGAGATTGCTCGCGCTGCGGACAAGAAGCCGCTCACGATCGCCTTCAATGAAATCGCAACTGGCGACGTTTCCTATGATCCTGACAGCATCGACATCAAGAACCATTAATGGCTGAGTATCAACGAATCTGTCTTGTTCACTACCACGAGATCGGCCTTAAGGGTCACAATCGATCAAAATTCGAGATGCGCCTTCTGAAGAATCTGGAGGCGCATCTTTGCGCGTACCCTGTTGTGACGATTCACCGCATCTCGGGGCGTCTTTGTGTGTTCTTGAAGGAAGGAACCTCGCACGACACCATGGTCGAATGTGCCGATGCTATCCGCTCGATTCCCGGCACCGCGCGTGTCTCGTGCGGGTTCAAGTGCGAGCGCGACCTCAACCAGATGACCGAGGCTGGCATTCTTGCGATGGGTGAATCGGGGGCGTTTGCGAGCTTCAAGGTGCACGCGCGCCGCAACCACACCGATTTCCCCGTGAACTCAATGGAGATCAACCAGATTGTGGGCGGGCGTTTGAGCGAAGCTTATCCCCAGGTCAAAGTCCAGATGAAGGACCCCGACCTCACGGTGGGAATCGAAGTCGTGCAAAACGCGGCATATGTCTACGCGCGCAGCATCCCCGGCATCGGGGGCCTTCCCGTCGGAAGCTCGGGAACGGTGGTAAGCTTGCTTTCCTCCGGAATCGACTCGCCTGTGGCGCTCTGGCGCATTGCGCGTCGCGGCGCCGTCTGCATCGGCGTGCATTTCTCGGGCAGGCCGCAGACATCCGACGCCTCCGAGTTCTTGGTCGACGACATCGCGCATGTGCTCGAGAAGACGGGCTGCATCGCGCGCGTCTACGTTGTCCCCTTCGGCGACTATCAGCGCGAGATTGCCCTTTCGGCACCCCCTGAGCTGCGCGTTATCCTGTACCGCCGCCTCATGTTCCGCGTTGCCGAGCGTATCGCTTACTACGAGCATGCGAAGGCCATCGTCACGGGTGAGAGCCTCGGGCAGGTCGCTTCGCAGACGCTCGACAACATCAGGGCGACGAACGACGCCGTGTCGCTTCCGGTGTTCCGCCCGCTCATCGGCTCCGACAAGCTCGAAATCATCGCGCAATCGCAGCAGTTGGGGACGTTCCCCATCTCGTCGCAGGAAGCGCCGGATTGCTGCACGCTCTTCATGCCGCGCAACCCCGAGACGCACGCGAACCTGACGGCCGTGCGCGAGGCTGAGGCCGCTTTCCCCATCGACCAGTGGGTGGAGGAGCTCGCCTGCGCTGCCGAGCCGCACGATTACGCCTGCCCTGCCTATAAGC